>NZ_VOZF01000017.1:0-61419 GCF_013419905.1 Acinetobacter sp. YH12046 | reverse complement strand
AATAATTCAAGTGAATTTGTTTGAAAGAAGAACTTTAAAAGCTTTATTTTCACCCGATAAAATACCCATAAAACAAGAGGAAGCTCATTTGAGCTTCCTCTTGTGAAAAATTGTGGGACAGCAATGCCTACATAGGTCGCTTTTTTTGAATATTCGATATTTATGCTACAGAATCTGCAGGATTGCGCCATAGGCTTTCTAGGTCATAGAATTTACGCGCTGTAGGCAGCATGCAGTGCACTACAACAAAACCTAGATCAATCAGGATCCATTCTGCATCACGTTCGCCTTCGATACCAAGCGGACGGAAACCTGCTTTACGTGCTTCTTCAGCAACATTATCTGCAAGTGATTTGATATGACGGGTTGATGTACCGCTTGCAATCACCATGGCATCTGCCACGTTGCTGATGCTAGCAACATCAAGCTGAACAACTTCTTTAGCCTTTACATCTTCGAGGGCTGCATGTACAACTTTCAAGCATGCGTTTACTGCTTGTGCATGAGAATTCATAGTGTGATCGTGAGAATTAGAAGCGCTGGGCGATGGTTCTAAATTCATAGGGAGTATAATTTCCTAACAATTATGCATGATCTAATATAGCGGTTTTAGCCCAAAATTTCAAATGCACCTTCCGCCGCTTTAGTCATACTCCGGGAAGAACTGTTCTTTCCAGCCAAAGGATTCTTCCGAAGTCCCCAGAGGTTTATATTCGGCTGCGACATAACCATTGTATTGGCTATTCTCTAACCATTGAAAAATCTCATAATATGGAATGGAAGCGGTATTGGGTTGATGACGCCCCGGGCAGTCTGCAAACTGGATATGACCAATCTCAGCAATATTTTCTTTTAAAGCTTCAAGCACATCTTCACCCATCATGGCCATGTGATAACAGTCATATTGCATTTTCAAGGCAGAATGATTGACAGCTTCCAGCATCTCCTGAGCTTGAGCCACATTCTGAATCAGGAAACGTGGCATGTCCTGACCGTTGATCATTTCAAAGACTGGCTGAATCTGATAATCAGAGAGCATGGAGCAGGCAATTTTCAGATTACTCGCCAAGGTGTTCAGGCAAGGAAGCAGGTCACAATCCAGTGGCTGTTTGCCGGCCAGAATATTGACACTCGGCACATTCAGAGCAGTCGCATATCGAATGGCTTGCTCTACGGCATGACGAAACTCGATTTCCTGTCCAGGGATACCGGCCAGACCGTGTCCACCTTGCATCAGATCACCAGCAGGCACATTAATCAGGCAGATATCAAGATCATGTAACTGAAGCTGCTGCTGAATCTGCTCAATACTCAGTTCATAGGGAAACTGGATTTCCACATGTTTAAAACCGTGCGCATGAGCCAAGGCAAAACGTTCTAACAGCGGTACTTCCGTAAAAATCATGGAGAGGTTAACGGCGAGTTTGGTCATGGGCTTTTCCTTGCTCAAGGCAGAATATTGAAATGTAATATTAGCGGTCTACGTGCTTTATAACAGTGGCCAGATCGGCTTCAGCAAATCCGTCTTGCTGATGGGTTTTGAGTTGAGACAGGGCTTGGCTGGCCACAGGAATATCCAAAGATAAAGTAGCTGCCAGTTGCACAGCATTGTTCAGGTCTTTAGACAATGTCTGCACTTTCCATTGCACGGGTTCAAACGTCTGGCTGGCCATACGTGGGGCCAGAATCTGAAAAGGCTTGGAGTCAGCAAAACCACCGGCTAATGCTGGTGCAAGCAGGGCAGTATCTACACCGGCACGATCAGCCAAAGCCACTGCTTCAGCAATCAAGGTGCTATTCGCTGCCACAATCAGCTGATTACAGATTTTAGTCGCCTGACCGGTTCCCGTATTCCCCATACGAGTAACACGTTGTGAAAGCACCTTATAGATTGGATCAAGTGCGGTAATAGTTTCTGTATCACCACCAGCGAAGATGACTAGCGTGCCTTGTTCTGCACCGGCTGTACCGCCAGACACAGGAGAGTCAATCCAGATCGCTTGTTTAGCTTGGGCCTGTTCAGCTAGAGTTTTGGTTTGATGTACGGAAAGACTGGAAAAATCGACAATAACCTGTCCAGCCACCAGATAGGGCTGAATCTGCTCAAAGACCGATTGCACTGCGGCATCATCTGCCAGACAAGTCAGAATAACCGGATAATTTGCAATTTGATCTAGAGATAGCGGAGTGGCTCCAAGAGCAAACAAAGGATCGCAGGCACTGGCCGTACGGTTCCAGACTGCAACTTGAAAACCTGCTTTTAGCAAGCGGGTTGCCATACGACTGCCCATGAGTCCCATACCTAAAAAGGCAATTTTGCTATCATGATCGAATTGCATTTTATCTCTCATCTTTTGATTTTGCTTCAGCCATAATTATCGATATTGACGTGGCACAAACTGCACGTCCGGATTTTTATCCTTCTTGCGTGCCAGTTGACTGTTTTTACCGAGTAACAGTTTAAGCTGCCAGATTTTTTCCATACGCAGTGACTTGTTGGGTTTGTGCTCCATCGCATCCAGCACAAATTTAGAGGCCATCAAGGCATCTGGAGAGCGTTGTAACATTTCTTCAGCCAAAGCTTGTGCTTTTGCTAATGGCTGTTCATCAACATGGGTGATCAGGCCAATTTCTTTGGCATAGGCACCTTCAAAAATACGTGCGGTTAAGGTCAGCTCTTTGGCCAGATCAATCCCGATCAGACCTTTGAGTGAACGCGTTAATCCCATGTCTGGTACTAGGCCCCAACGAGTTTCCATAATTGACATTTTGGTCGCAGGGTGGGCGATCCGGATATCCGCAGCCAGCGCAAGTTGCATACCTGCACCAAAGCAGAAACCTTCAATGGCTGCAATGACGGGGACAGGCAGTTCTTGCCAGACCAGAAAAGCTTTCTGGAATAAGCTCTGTCCAGGACGGATCAGTTCCCAAGCCGCATAGGCCCGATTTTTAGGATTATTTAAATCGGCCAAGTCAATGCCGGCACTAAAGACCTGCGCTTCACCGGTTAAAATGACACAACGCACTGACTTGTCTTTTTTAATCCGGTTCGCAATCTGCACCAGTTCACGCAGCAGGGCAAAGCTCATAGCATTACGTTTGTCTGGACGGCTGAGAGTAACCGTGGCAATTCCATTATTTTTTTCAAAGCGCACAAGTGACATGGTATTCATCCTTAATTTTTCTGTAAGCGAGCATAGCATGAGCAATCTGTGCTTGCATGACAGCGCAGTCATACAGATATGAGTAAGTAAAACAGTAATTTTTTAACCACTATGCTTGTTTAAAATTTGCTGGGCTGCCTGTTCTACCTGCTCAATCACTGCTTTCAGTTCATCCAGATATTTCAGTACTTCCTGAACAAAACTGTCATCGGCCTTACGGCGTTCCTTACGCAAGGTCGAGACAAACTGCTCAAAACTTCCGGTAACTTTTTGCAGAGTCGGTGTGCCGACATAACGAGTAGCCCCATAGAGACGGTGCAAAACATGTTCCAGCTGCGGAAAATCTTCCAGTTCAATTAATTGCTCAATTTCATCCAGCTCTTTTTCAAAACTGTCGACCAGCATGCTGAGCAGATCGACGGCCAGATCTTCTTTATTGGCCGCCAGTTGCAGGCTTTGCTGCCAGTCCAGAATATTCGGATCTAGCGCATCAATGACATTGGCACGTTCCAGCACCGGAATCTTTTTAAAACTCTCAGTCGTCCAATGCGTCAGGATCTGCACGATCTGATCAATCTGAATAGGCTTAGTGACATAATCATCCATACCATTTTGTAGCAGTTTCTGTTTCTCATCGGAAAGGGCATGTGCTGTCAGGGCAATAATCGGCAGACGCTGATGATTTTCAAAAGTTGATTCCAGTGAACGGATTGCACGCGTGGTATCGATACCGGACATCACTGGCATCTGGATATCCATAAACACCAGGTCAAAGGACGGCAGACCCTGTTCATAACGGCTCTGGATGATATCAATCGCTTCCTGTCCGCTAATGGCTTTGGTCGTGGTGACATTCAGTTCGGCCAGTAAAGCTTCCAGAACAATCAGGTTCGGCAAATGGTCATCAACGGCAAGGATATGCAGTCCCTGACCATTAAAGTCTTCATGCTGTTCCTGATCGAAGACGGGTTGATTGCCGAGCAGTTGGATCAAGGCACTACGACTCAGTGGCTGATGCAGGGCACGAGCACGATGATCATTCAGCATGTTCGGATCTAGCTGCATCTGATAACCATACACAGCCAGATGCCCCTGATAGCGAGAGCGAATTTCTGTCAGTAGAGCCTGGCTATCGCCACTATGGTCAACAATCAGCCAGGTATTCTCAATATTCTGTAAATGGTTCAGACGACTGAACAGATCCAGAATGGAAGTCGATTCAATATGTTTAACGCGATAATTTTCCAGATAATGTCTCAAAACATTCGCTGTTGCCGGATGGGCAAGATAAGACACAACGGTCAGATCACTGAAGTCCGGATGTTCATGAACAATATCTTCATCCACCGGGAATTGGGCAGTAAACCAGAAGGTTGAGCCTTTTTCTGTTGGTGCACGTTCCTGGTTATCTTCAAAGCCGATCTGACCATGCATCAGGTGAACCAGTTGCTTAGAAATGGCCAGCCCTAGACCTGTACCACCGAATTGGCGGGTGACCGAGGTGTCGCCTTGCGAGAACGATTCAAACAGTTTCTTGCGGTCAGTTCCGCTCAGGCCAATGCCGCTGTCCTGAACACTGAAATGCAGCAGACATTGTCCAATATCATCGTGCTCCATGCGTGCCCGGACAATGATTTCGCCATCTGGAGTAAACTTGATCGCATTGGAAATCAGGTTGGTCAGAATCTGCTTGAAGCGTAGTACATCACCAATCACATGTTTTGGCACATTGTCTGCAAAATAGAATGCCATATCGATATGCTTCTGTGCAGCCAGTGGCGAGAGCATGTCCATCACATCGAAAATGGCTTCTTCCAGATCAAAAGGTGCGGTTTCCAGTTCCAGTTTGCCGGCATCGATCTTGGAGAAATCCAGTACATCATTGATCAGGGCCAGCAGATGCGCAGAAGATTTGCGGATGGTCTGTAAATACAGGCTTTGCTCATTGCTAAGATTGCCTTGACGCAGCAGCAGGTGAATAAAACCATCAATACTATTTAAGGGTGTGCGTAATTCATGGGAAATATTGGCCAGAAACACCGACTTGGCCTGGTTGGCCGAAATCGCCTGATCACGTGCCTGACGATAAGTAATATTTTGAACTTCTAAAGTATCTAGAGTACGGCGCAAATCATCTTCAGTCTGTTCGGTATGCTCGCGCAATTCCAGAAAACTGAAATGCAGACGTTTCACCACATTGGCAATATCACGCTGCAAAAGACGCAATTCACCGGTACTGTTAATCACCATATGCTGATCTAGGGTGTCGGCATTCAGGCGTTGTAGCTGCATGCGAATCTCATACATCGGTGCAATCCAGCGACGAGAATAGAAATTCAGACATAACAACAAGAGCAATAAGGTCAATAAGCCGGTCGCAATCAAAACGATCAGGACCCGGTAGCGGGCAATTTCTAAGGGCTGATTGTCCAGTTCGATCGCCAGCCAGCCTGCATTCATGCCATTTTCATTTACTTTGACTGCATAAATATGATTGTTTTTATCTAAGATCGGGCCAACAAAATTGCCGTCTTTTTTAAAGTCCGGCCAAGGCGCCTGTTCCTGAAACCCAATACCGAGTTTACTTTTACCATTTTCATCCAGAATAGCCGCACGAACCAGATGCTTTTCATTCAGCATATTTTGCATGGCGTCATGAGCTTGTTCATATTGCCATGGATAAAGGCTCAAAATGTCCAGCGCATATTCAGAAGTGGCCTGAAAACGGGTCAGAATCGCAATGGCCATCTGCTTTTGCTGGGCACGGGCCGCATTGGAAGTTTCCGAGATGACCAGAGCAGCACCAACACAGGCCAGAATAGTAATGGGTACAAAAATCAGTGCAATCAGCTGTCCATAAGCATGATTTAAGTGTAGGCGTTTAAACAGCTTTTTGTTGATATTTGACATGATTCAAGCAGTATTTTCCTTATGCTTTGCATATTAGCATGCTTTAAATCTACTGTTAAAATTTCAGCATTATTTTTCTAAAGCTTCAGATTAAGGCAAAAAATAAGAACTATTGCGCTGAACAGTCATTATGGGTGTTTGAGCAAACCTTTTTCAGGAGTAGAGGTGAGCTAAGTCACTGTCACGATTGAGGAGTTTTATCAAGCTAAAACGGGATGAATTGGCCATGCCGATTGTGATTTATACAGTTTTATGCAAAAGCACTGCTATAAATGGGTGCAGGGAAATGCATTTTTTCATACAATAGCCGCACCTCGATATAGGTGCAAATAATGAGTAATACCACCCCTGATTTTCAAGCAGACGAATTTTTACTGGACCATTATGTAGGCAAAACGCCACTGGTGCGTTTGCAGCGTCTGGCTAGTCACACTCAAGCCACAGTACTCGCAAAACTCGAAGGAAATAATCCGGCAGGCTCGGTCAAGGACCGTCCAGCGTATAACATGATCATGCAGGCGGAAAAGCGCGGACAGATCAAACCGGGTGATACCTTGATTGAGGCGACCAGCGGAAATACAGGGATTGCATTGGCGATGGTTGCGGCCATGCGTGGTTACAAGATGCAGCTGATTATGCCGAATAACATGAGTCAGGAACGTAAGGACGCAATGCGTGCTTATGGTGCTGAACTGATTGAAGTGACCAAAGAGCAGGGCATGGAAGGTGCGCGTGATCTGGCCTTGCAAATGCAGGCTGAAGGTAAAGGTCTGGTGTTAAACCAGTTTGGTAACCCGGACAATGTCGAAGCACATTATCTGACCACTGGTCCTGAAATCTGGCAGCAAACTGGCGGCAAGATTACGCACTTTGTCAGCTCAATGGGTACTACAGGTACAATCATGGGCGTATCTAAATATCTGAAAGAAATGAATCCTGATATTCAGATTGTGGGCCTACAGCCATCTGATGGTTCTAGCATTGCCGGTATCCGTCGCTGGCCAGAAGAATATTTGCCAACGATTTTTGATCGTAGCCGCATCGACCGTATTATCGATATTCCACAGATTGAAGCGGAACGCACCATGCGTAAATTGGCGCAAAAAGAAGGCATCAGTGCCGGTACATCTTCTGGCGGTGCAGTTTGGGCATCGATCAAGCTTGCAGAAGAAAATCCGGATGCAGTGATTGTATGTATCATCTGTGACCGTGGTGACCGTTACCTGTCTACAGGCTTGTTCTCTGTACAAGACCCTGAATAATTTTTGAGAAATCTTTTATGCGCCTGCCTGTTTTAACTTTCGATATTGAAACCCAAACCGATCTTAAATCAGGCGCGCATCTGTTTGGTCTGGATCTGCCCGAGGCTGATCTGGATCAGGCCCTGACCAAATTACGCCGTCAGGAATCAGGCTCGGACTTTCAGCGTCTGCCACTGCATGAGATTGTCTGTATTTCCGGTTTATGGATGGATGAACAGGGCATGCGCCTGTTTTCTTTCAGCCGTGAACAGTACAGCGAAGCAGAGATTTTAAAAAAATTCTTATCCATTTTTGACAAGCGTCATCCGACGCTAGTCAGTTGGAATGGCTCACAATTTGACCTGCCGGTTATTCTTTATCGGGCCATGTATCATGGCTTATCTGCCCCAAGTCTGTTCGATCAGGGCGAAATTGATACGCAAAAGCGTTATAATAACTACCAGAATCGTTACCATCAGCGTCACGTCGATTTGATGGATGTCATGGCCATGTTTCATGCCCGTCATTTTCAGAAACTGGATGATGTTGCTCATTTACTGGGTTATCCAGGCAAGCGTGGCGATGGTGGCTATCATGTACCGGAATATGTACGTAACCAGCAATGGAGCGAACTCACCAGCTATTGCGAAGGTGATGTGCTCAATACCTGGTTGGTTTATATTCGCTGGCTGTTGCTAAAAGGCCAGTTGATGTTGCCTGATTATCAGCATCTGGTGCAAAGTACGATTCAATACCTGCATACTCAGCCGCAACATGCAGATTTTTTATCAGTCTGGCGTGAAACCTCACAAAGAACTGAATTTACCCGTTTTGATTTTCCCATCTCCACATCCTAGGTTTTCATGAAACGTCGAGCACAACCACGTCCAGCACCGCAATCCGAGTATATTTTTCAGGTTGAATCACTCTCACATGAAGGACGTGGCATTGCTCACTATGGTTCACATCCGGATCATCCACTTGAAAAGCATGGTAAGAAAGTCTTTATCCGCTATGCCTTGCCGGGTGAAACCGTACGTGCCCGCATTACCCGTGAAGTCAAAAAACTGGAAGAGGCGGATAGCCTTGAGTTGCTCAGTGAGGCTTCCGAGATCAGGGTCAAACCTGTGTGTCCACATTTTGGCGTATGCGGCGGCTGCAATATGCAGCATATCCATCCAGATGCCCAAATTGAACTTAAGCAGAATGTTCTGAAATCACATTTGCAGCATTTTGCCGGGATTCAGCCTGTAGAATGGCTGCCACCGTTACGTTCACAACGTGAAGATTACCGTCGTAAAGCCCGGATTGGGGTGCGTTATCTGCCTCAAAAAGAAAAGCTGGTGGTCGGTTTTCGTGAAAACCAGTCCAACAAACTGACTTCGATTGACCGTTGCATGATTCTGGATCGCGAGTTTGGAGCGGTTACACGTCTTAAACAATTGCTCCAAAGTCTCGATGGTCAGGCAGATATTGGTCATATAGAATTGGCTATGGGTGATCATGACATTGCGTTGCTCATTCGTGAAACCGCAGAATTATCGGTAACAGATGTCAACCGATTGCGCCAATTTACGTTAGAGAAAGGTTGGCAGCTTTATTTGCAGCCTGCAGGCCAAGATTATTTGAAGCGGATTGATGAGCCTGAACAGGCAGCACGCTTACACTATGGTCTTGATGACTTTGATGTGGAATTCGGTTTTAATCCATTGGACTTCACTCAGGTCAATTCAACGATCAATCCGCAAATGGTGCGCTTGGCATGTGATTTGCTTCAATTACAGCAGGGCGAACGCGTTCTGGATCTGTTTTGTGGATTAGGAAACTTTTCTTTGCCACTGGCGCGCTGTGTTGGTGCGTCTGGTCAGGTGGTTGCGGTTGAGGGAAGTGAGGAAATGGTGCAACGCGGTGCGGAAAATGCTAACAATAATGGTATTGCACAAGTTTCGTTCTATTCACAAGATTTAACCAAAGATTTTTCGCACCAGTCTTGGGCAAATCAAGGATTTGATGCATTATTAATCGACCCGCCACGTGCTGGAGCAGAAGAAGTCATGCATTATATCCCTCAGTTTGGTGCCAAAAGAATCGTTTATGTGTCATGTAATCCTGCTACGCTTGCAAGAGATGCAGGGCTACTGGTACAACAAGGTTATCAGCTAACGAAAGCCGGTGTGATGGATATGTTTACGCATACCGGACATGTCGAGTCGATTGCCTTGTTCGAAAAAGAAAATTAAATAAACGATCAAAGAGATGATGTATCTAAAAGTAGGAGAAGGGTATGGTCACAGTACGTGAGCAACTGCCTGGGCGGCTCACTGAGTTGTCACAGGAGGCGACTGTAGAACATGCCGAACAAGCACAGCAGGATCTGACTGAATGGTTAGATCGGGTTCGTGGCATATTAGACGGGGCTCCCCTGAAGCAGCTCGAAGAAGTTGCCCGTTTAACCTTAGAAAAAGAGCTACAAAGTACGATTCAGCATCGCTCTAATACCTTCTATACCGGTATTGAAATGGCGGATATTCTCGCGCATCTCTATGTCGATGAAGATACTTTGTCCGCTGCCATGCTTTACCGCGCAGTACGTGAAGGCGTCATGCCACTGGCAGAAGTGCAGGAAAAATTCGGTGAACAGGTCTACAGTCTGGTCAAAGGCACGCTGTCCATGGGTAAGCTGTCTGAGCTGATTGAAAAAAATAAACGCCTGGAAGATCACTTTAATAATAACCAGCGTGAACATCTGTCTGGCATTTACAAGATGCTGATTTCAGTGACAGAAGATGTCCGCGTCGTGTTAATCAAGCTGGCAGAACGTACCTATGCACTGCGCGAACTGGCCAATTCTTCACGTGAACGGCAAGAACGGGTCGCACGAGAAATTCTCACCATTTATTCTCCTCTAGCGCATCGTCTCGGGATTGCCCAGTTGAAATGGGAACTCGAAGATCTGGCCTTCCGCTATCTGGCGCCAGAACGCTATAAAGAAATTGCCTCTTTGCTGAATGAAAAGCGTCTGGAACGTGAACAATATATTCAGTTCGTGATTGATAAATTGCGTGAAGAGCTGGCAGAACACGGCATTGAAGCTGAAATTAACGGCCGGGTGAAGCACATTTATTCGATCTATCGGAAAATGAAAAGCAAAAGCCTGAGCTTCGACCAGCTGTATGACATCCGTGCGCTGCGTGTATTGGTGAAAAGTGTGCCTGAGTGTTATCACACGCTCGGGATCGTACATCAATTGTGGCGACATATTCCGCATCAGTTTGATGACTATATTACCAATCCGAAGGCCAATGGTTATCGCTCTTTACACACAGCTGTGATTGCGGAAAACAAGTCACTTGAAGTGCAGATTCGTACTTATACGATGCATGAAGAGGCTGAACTTGGCGTATGCTCACACTTCAACTATAAGGAAGGTTCGAAAAATACCGATACTTCCTTTAATCATCGTCTGCACTCCCTGCGTGCAGTGATTGAGCATTATCAGGAACGCAATGAAGCCAGTGCACATAAGGATGAAGAAGAGGAAGTTGAAAATTTTGAGCATATTCAAGATTTTGAAGGCTTCGAAAAAATCTATGTGTTCAGCCGTGATGGTGATATTAAAGAGTTACCACGAGGTTCAACCGTACTCGACTTTGCCTATCATGTACATACGGAAGTCGGCAACAAATGCTATGCAGCCCGGGTCAACCAGCGCTATGTACCTTTAACCTATGCCTTGAAAACTGGTGAACAGGTTGAGATTCTGACCAAGAAAGACCGTGAACCAAATCGGGACTGGTTGGTTAATTCACTGGGTTATATCAAGACTGCACGTGCCCGTGACAAGTTACGTCACTGGTTCCGTCAGCAGGATCGCAGTAAGAATCTGGAAGTGGGTCGTGAAATTCTGAATAAAGAATTGGCACGTCTAGCAATTCACCCGAAATCAATCGACTTGGGTGATTATTGCAACCATTTCAATGTGAAAAGTGGTGAAGACATTCTGATTGGTCTGGTGAATGGTGATATCAGCCTGCATGCCCTGATCAATCAGGTGAACCGTCATATGCATCTGGATCAGGATGAGCCTGAACTGGTGCTGAAACCGGCGTTGAATCCGCGTGCCAGCCATACCTTGTCTGCACATGGTATTCTGATTGATGGTCTGGATAACGTCGAACTGCATGTTGCCCAATGCTGTCAGCCGGTACATGGTGAATCGATTGCGGGTTATATCACGTTGAATCGTGGTGTAAGCATCCACAAGGTGGCTTGTCCGGATTATGTACGCATGATCTCGCAAGAACCAGAACGTGCGGTAGAAGCCGACTGGGAAATGCAGCCGACTCGCGGTCAGAGCGTGCAGATTGTGGTGGAAGCCTATGACCGTCGTGGCTTGCTCAAAGACCTGACTCAGGTAATTTTCTCGGATCAGATCAATATCCGTCAGGTAAATACCATTTCAGAAGCGGATGGTATTGCCAATATGAAGCTGTTGATCGAAGTTAAAGGCTTGGCTCAACTTTCCAAATTATTGGCCCGTCTTGAACAGCAGCCGGGAATTATCAGTGCCCGCCGTCTGGTTCAAGGTAACTGATTCTTTTTAGGCATGATTAGAAAAGCCCGCAATTCAATTGCGGGCTTTTTTGTTATAAGGTGTGCTGAAGAGGGAAAAGAGCAAATAATAAACATGAGTGCCACGGAAATATTTGAACTGAGACGAAATAATCTGGCCAAAGTGATTGATCAGTTGATTGATAGCCAGCAGTTTAACAATGGCAAAGAGATTTGCGAGCACTTTGGTCTGTCTGCAGCCTATATTACCCAGCTATTGAACAGTAAGCGCCAGATTGGAGAAAAGGCTGCACGAGAACTTGAACAGCAACTGGGTTTGGAATGTTTAATATTGGATCGTGCTGAAGCACCTGTCATTGAAGTGGCATCTAGTCCTGTAAAAATAACTTTGTTCCAGATGCAGGTTGTTGAGCAGCAAGCCTTTAAAATGAAAACTATAGATTCGGCAGAAAGACTTTTACCATGGCTTAAATTGGAGCTTCAGCATTATGCCATTCAGGTCACAGGACAATATTATTTTCCGAGCCTAAAAGCAGGCTGGTGGTTGGTCTGTGATGCGCAAGCTGTATTACAGTCATCTGGCTTGGCGTGTCTTTATTTAATTAATGGACTGCAACTCATTGTGGAGCTGATGTCGGAAAACCAGGATAGCTATCAGATCCAAAGTCTGGATGAAAGCCGCAAGGTCAGTTTCCAAAAGTCTGATGTAGCTAAAATCCATCCTGTGATTGCCATAGTGCCTCAGCATTCAATTTTCTTAGACCAGAAAAAATTCAGCCCATCATAAGATGGGCTGAATAGTGAAATCGAAAACGGGCAGCTTATGGAAGCTGATTTTCGTCTTCAAATTCTGGTTTCACCTGAACAATAAAGTCCTGGCGATTCAGACCGCGCCACAGGGCAAAGGCTGTACCGATATAGATCGAAGAATAGGTACCGACAAAGACACCCACAAACATCGCAATCGAGAACCATTTCAGACCAGCACCGCCCATGATCATCATGGCCACTACAACCAGTAATAAAGTCATAGAAGTATGAATGGTACGGCGTAAGGTTTCAGTCAAGGCAATATTGATAATTTCAACAGGTTCGGCACCCCGGATCTTACGGAAGTTCTCACGGATACGGTCAGAGACCACGATATTATCGTTAAGTGAGAAACCGATGATCGCCAGTAGTGCAGCCAGAACCGTAAGGTCAAATGGCCATTGCATCATGGCAAAGATACCGATGGTCACCACGATATCGTGGAACAATGACAGTACCGCACCCATCGCCAGTTTGAACTCAAAGCGGATAGTGACATAGACCAGCATCAGCAAGAGGGCAAGAGCAACTGCACCCGCAGAACGCACATACAGCTCATTACCGACCTGTCCACCGACTACATCGACCTTAGGTACCTGAGCCGCATTGCCTGGCAGCTGAACTGCTGCAGTAACGGCTTTGGTAAGGTCTTCTGCTTCAATATCTTCCTGAACCGGCATACGTACCATCAGGTCACGTTCCGAGCCCAGAGTCTGCACGACAGCATCATCAAAGCCAGCTTTGCTGAGTGCCTGAGTTACATCATCAGGTTTTACCGGATTGGTATAGTTCAGCTCTGCTGAGACACCACCAGTAAAGTCCAGACCGAGGTTCAAGCCTTTGGTCGCAATAAAGAAGATGCTGGCAACCGTCAGGATGATAGAGAACACTGCCGCAGGCAATGCAATCTTCATAAACGGAATGATACGTTCGTCTTCAGGACGACCATACTGTTTTTGATTCAGTTGAGTATTTTCAGTCATCATCGATCTCCTAAATGCTCAACTTTTTCAAGTTACGTTTTTTGCCATAGATGATCTGTACGATCGCACGGGTTACGGTAATCGCCGTAAACATCGAGCAGACAATACCAATCATCAGGGTGACAGCAAAGCCTTTGATTGGACCAGTACCAATTGCGAACAGAATGAACGCGACCAGGAAGGTAGTTAAGTTCGAGTCGAAAATGGTGTTATAGGCTCGATCATAACCGGCCACAATTGCCTGTTTCGGCGAGGCGCCCCATTTCATTTCTTCCCGTATCCGCTCACAGATCAGTACGTTGGCATCGACCGCCATACCGATAGTAATCACGATACCGGCAATACCCGGCAGGGTGAGGGAAGCGCCAATCCATGACATCACTGTCAGAATCATCGCCAGGTTAACAACCAGTGCGAAGTTGGCAATCACACCAAACAGACGGAAGAATACGACCATCCAGATTGCTACCAGAATGAAGCCGATTTGAGTAGAGAGTACGCCTTTATCAATATTTTCCTGACCCAGACTTGGACCAATCACACGTTCTTCAACGAAATACATTGGCGCAGCCAGCGCACCGGCACGTAGCATCAAGGCAAGCTCAGAAGCTTCCTGAGGTGAGTCTAGACCGGTAATACGGAATTGAGAGCCCAATACCGCCTGAATGGTTGCAGCGTTAATCACCACAGATTCAGTATATGGCGTACGCACTTCAGTTTGTGCACCAGTTGCCGGATCTTCTACGTAGCTGATCTTTTGCTTGTTCTCGATGAACAGTACCGCCATACGTTTGCCTACGGCATTACGTGTGGCATCTGCCATCAATTTACCGCCAGCGCTGTCCAAAGTAATATTAACTTCAGCACCGCCAGTATCTTGGCTAAAGCCAGAAGATGCATTTTGTACACGTTCACCGGTCAAAATACGGTTACGGTTTAGCAATAACTGACGACCACTGTCCAGAGATTCATAAGCAAATGCCTGAGTTCCTGCTGGAGCTGTACCACTTAATTGGCCAGTATAAGGATCGATGTATTGATCATTCAGATCAGACACCAGACGGAATTCCAGGTTCGCCGTACGACCCAAGACACGTTTTGCTTCTGCGGTATCCTGTACACCCGGAAGTTCAACCACAATACGGTTGCTACCTTGGGTTTGTACCAGCGCTTCAGCCACACCTAACTCGTTAATACGGTTACGTAAAGTGGTTAAGTTCTGGTTCACCGCATAAGATTCGATTTCCTGCTTACGCGTATCGGTATAGTTGAGGCGTAAAGTCGAACCTGTTTCAGTCGCCACTGCCTGCTGGTTGAATTCATTGCCATTACGGCGCAAGAAATCCATGACGGCAGCACGATCATCATTATTGGCAAACTGCACAACAATGGTGTTATTGCTTAAATTCAGGCTATTGAATTTCAGGTTGTTATCACGCAGCTGACGACGCAGGTCAGTTGCTGAGGTGTCCATGCGCTGTGCAATTGCCTTGTCCATATCCACTTCGAGCAGGAAGTGAACACCACCACGTAAGTCCAGACCCAGTTTCATTGGTTTGGCACCAATTTTCTGTAGCCATTCTGGAGTGGTTGGAGCAAGGTTAAGTGCTACGACGTATTCATCACCTAAACCACGGCGTAAAGCTTCTTTGGCTTTCAGCTGTGCTTCACTTGAATTTACACGTAATAAAGCAGCGTTATTACTAAAGCTATTGTCGTGAGTTGCAATATTTTCAGTTGTTAAAATCTGCTCTGCTTTTTGTACGATGCCTGCGTCAATCTGAGTACCGGCTTTGGCACCCGAAATCTGTACAGCAGGTTCATCTGGATACAAACTTGGCAGGGCATATAAAGTACTGACCACCAGGACAACCAGGATCAGCACATATTTCCATGCTGGGTAACGCATTCGTTTTCTTCTTAAAATGAAAAAGTCGTGCGGGGAGCACGACTAATTTTGATTAAATGTTATTTAAAGTGCCTTCAGGCAGAACTGAGATCACACTCGCACGTTGAACTTTGACTTCTACACCGCGGCTCAACTCAACGACTGCGAAATCACCTTCAATTTTAGTGATTTTGCCCATTAAGCCGCCTGCAAAAACGACTTCGCTGCCTACGCCAAGGCTGTCAACCAGAGCACGGTGCTCTTTGGCACGTTTTGATTGAGGGCGCCAGATCAAGAAATAGAAGATTGCAACAAAAACCGCAATCATCAAAAGGTTAGCCATCAAGCTTGGTTGTTGTGCAGCTTCACCTGCAGCGTGAGCAGTCGAAATAAATAGGCTCATTTCATTTTCCTAAAATAAAAAACTGGTGATCAACTTGATAATAAATTGACATATTCTTGCAATTTACCCTGTCTTTTTCCTCAGCGCAAATGCTGAAAGATTAATCTTGTGGACAAGGTGGAACTTCCAGGCCACGACGAGCGTAAAAGTCCTGAACAAATTCATCAAAAGTTCCGTTATCCAGCGCATTGCGGATATCTTCGGTAAAACGCTGGTAATAACGCAGGTTATGGATGGTACCGAGCATAGAACCCAGCATTTCTCCACATTTCTCTAAATGGAACAGATAAGCACGGGTAAAGTTCTGACAGGTATAGCAGTCACAATGTGGATCAAGTGGGCTTTGATCATGACGGTATTGGCTGTTACGGATACGCACCAGACCATCGGTCACGAAATAATGACCATTACGTGCATTTCGGGTTGGCATGACGCAGTCGAACATGTCTACACCACGGCGGATACCTTCAACAATATCTTCCGGTTTGCCGACACCCATCAGGTAACGCGGTTTATTTTCCGGCATTTTGTTCGGAAGATAATCCAGTACCTTGATCATTTCTTCTTTCGGTTCACCAACAGACAGACCGCCAATTGCATAACCGTCGAAGTCAATCCCAAGCAAGCCCTTTAAGGATTCATCACGCAGGTCTTCATACATCCCGCCCTGAATAATCCCAAACAGAGCATTTTTATTGTTGAGTTCATCATGATGATGTTTCTTGCAGCGCTCAGCCCAGCGCAAAGACAGTTGCAAAGATTTCTGCGCTTCTTCATGGGTCGCTGGATAAGGCGTACATTCATCAAAAATCATCACGATATCGGAGTTCAATGTATGCTGAATTTCCATTGAAATTTCAGGTGAAAGGAAAACTTTTGAACCATCAATTGGGGAGCGGAAGGTCACGCCTTTTTCTTCAATCTTGCGCATTGCACCCAGACTGAAGACCTGGAAGCCGCCTGAGTCAGTCAGAATCGGTTTGTCCCATTTCATGAAACCGTGCAGGCCACCATGCTGCTTGATGACTTCAAGTCCAGGGCGCAGGTACAAGTGGAAGGTATTACCGAGGATAATCTGTGCTTTAATACCTTCAACATCACGTGGCAACATGCCTTTAACCGTGCCATAAGTACCAACTGGCATAAAGACAGGTGTCTCTACTACGCCATGTTCAAGCGTTAAACGACCACGACGGGCACGACCCGACTGACCTAATTTTTCAAACTTCATAAGAGTTCCAAATCAAGGCGAAAAAACAGTTCGCTGATTACTAATGCGAATTAAAGGGCGCTATTTTCCTTGATTCTGACCTTAAACGCCAGCATTGTAGAGAATTCACTCTGTAATTTTATTTATCGATGAATAGAGGAAATATCAGGTGAAAGAGGTAAGTTTGCAGAAAATTGCTGTAAACGCTGCATAATTTCTTCCCGGCTCAAGGCACAGCTACCATCAGGTTCAGCCGCCATGGCAGCAATATGCTGGATCAATTTTTGGATATAGATATTGCTGTCGATAAAATAGGATTCCAGCGTCAGTAAATAGGCATCCTGCGCCACTTGTAGATAGTCATAAGGCTCTATCGTGAGCATTTGTTCCAGATCAATCAGAATATCCTTATCACTTTGTGAGAGTTTTAAACGTTTATTGACTCTCGGTTGAGACAGGGTCTGTCTGGAAGCTAAAAAGTCCTGCAATAAGCGACTGTCGGAATTGAGTTCAAGTGCAGATTGGTATTCACATTCGGGTTGGATCGGAACGCTGAGGAAAAAAATAATCGAATCTAGATCCAGACCATAAGCTTCAGATAATTTGCGTTTGGCTTGTTTAAAAGTTTCTAGCAATAAATCCAAGTGAGTAGCAGGAAGCTGTTTTTGTTGAGCTAAGACAGGATGGCCAAAACTATGCTGGGTTTTAAAATACTCTGCCAGCAAAGTTTTAAAAGGCATGAGTTCAGATTGTGAAGAGCTTTGGCTTTTATAGCGCCATTTTCGTACATTCCAGCGATCCCGTTCGGCCAGATATTGCTGTGGATCTTCAGGGTCCTGAAAAATGCTACGTTCTGTGGAAATCGCCAGATCATCCAGCAATAAAAATTCGTCAAAGACCAGACTACAGGCATAGATGTGGTCATCCTGATAGCGGTCATACAGCTGATAAAATTCCTTGACCAGCGTCTGTTGCAAGTGTTCTAAATAATCCAGCATGATTTTTTATTCTTTTTATTGGGTTTTTATAAGTGTATTGCTTTATCTCTCGCTATTGCATCATAAGCCAATGTATTGCAAATCAAAAACTATAAAATGTAATGATTTTTCTCAGTGAAAGTTCGGACGATAGTCAAAGTTTTGAGTCACGGTCTGGTCACGGAAAGGGCGTACTGCTTTCTTTCTGAGAAACATGTTATTGATAATATTGTGCGGGAAAATCTGAATCTGGTTATTGAAGAGTTCGACATTGCGGTTGTAGATGGTAATTGCAGCGCCGACATTTTCATTCTGTTCTTCAATTTCATTCATCATTTTCAGATAAATGTCATTAGCTTTCAGTTCAGGGTAGTTTTCAATCACCACATTCAGGCTGCGCATCAGTTCTTTATTCAGGTTTTCAACCCGTTGTAACTGGGCAATATCGGCATCCTGAATATTCAGGCTCATAATGTTCTGGCGCAGTTCAGTGACTTTCTCTAAAGTTCCTTTTTCAAAACTGGAATATTGCTCAACCAGAGGTTGCAGACCATCCAGGATTTTTAGTTTTTGCCGCTCATAGTTGGCGACATCGGACCATGCACGAATAGTGGAGTTATGATGGCGCACAATGCTGTTACGAATCATGATAATGGCAATAATGACCAGAAGCGGGATAATGACAAAAACAAAAAATCCCATAAAAGTAGTCCCCAGAAAAAAATAATTATTTTAAAAATTGCGTCAGATCAGTATGTAACTTTTCCAATTCTATTAATTTAAACGTTCTGAGATGGCCACGCAATGTGGAAATATCGTTAATTTTATGGTGTTTACTGGATACCTGAAATAAATCATGTGGTCCCAGATAACAGAGCATATGGCTCTCCGGGTGAAACAATAAATCGCCCTGACGCTGTTCAAAAAAGTCCGCTAGTCGAAGTACAAAACCAGGCGTGAGCATTTTGGCCATTTGCATCGGATCACTGCCAAAGAAATTTAACTTCTGGTTGGTGCGAATGTCGCTGCTGTGCCAGGGATAAGCATAAGGATAATGAAATTTCTTTCTGGAGGTAGTCACGGCTAGCCCCTGAATCTGAACATCAAAAACAAATACCCCCCAAAGGTCTTTATGTACCTGGGTCAGTTTGACCGGCTGACCTTCCTTATTGCGTACCTGAACTTCGTGCACATAATGATATTGAAAGACCAGAACCTGATGTTGTTGACCATCTTCATCTTCCCAGACAGTGCTGGCATAGCGTGAAATCTCATTACTTAGAGAACCTTGATTAAATACCGGGAACAGACGTTTTAAATGGCTAATAAAATGTTGGGGATTGAGTGGAATAGAAATATGTTGTGGCTGTTTCTGAAAAGCCAGCTGGTATTTTTTGGCGAGCGCCTCATCTTCCAGATAGCGAATGACTTCATCTAGTGGCTGGCGATGTTCATAGCTGATATAAGCCCAGAATACCAGTAGGCATCCAAAGAAAACACCGCTTTGCATCCAGATATTGGCCGGTGCCACAAAGATGCAGCCAATCAGAAAGAGTCCGATTCCGGCCAGAGCAAACGGTAAATTATTTTCAAATTTTAAGCTAATTGGGCCGTTCCATGGATGCAAGCCATCCAATAATTCCTGATGGCTTTTGGCCTGACGACCCAGATCCCAGAGCCGGGCGATATTGCGAAACACCACTTCATTTTTCTTGCGTCGAATATGAATGGAGTGCTGCACAGACTTGATCGGCATGGGGAGGTTTCCTGCTGATTACTGCGCTTGATCAATCAGCATGGCATCGCCATAACTGAAGAAGCGGTATTTGCATTCAACCGCGTGCTTGTAAGCATTCAGGATGTTTTCGCGGTTAGATAGAGCCGAAACCAGCATGAGCAAGGTAGATTCCGGTAAATGGAAGTTGGTGATTAGACGATCCACCACTTTGAACTCATAACCCGGATAGATGAAGATTTGAGTATCACCGGTCCAGCCTTTTAGTTCACCGCCATTGGCCTGAGCCGCACTTTCGGTCGCGCGGGTTGCGGTCGTACCCACAGCAATGACTTTATTGCCGCGCGCTTTAGTGGCTTTGATCAACTCCATGGATTCATCCGATACCTGACACCATTCGCTGTGCATGATGTGATTTTCGATATCATTGGTACGCACCGGCAGGAAAGTACCTGCACCGACATGCAAGGTCACAAAGGTTTTCTGAATGCCTTTTTCTTCCAGTTTCTTCAGCAACTCTTCATCGAAGTGCAGGGAAGCGGTAGGAGCAGCAACGCTGGCCAATTTAGTCGGATCATTGAAGACAGTCTGATAACGAACCGTATCAATCTCTTCGGCTTCACGATTAAAATAAGGTGGAATTGGCAGTGCGCCGTATTTGTCTAAAACATCCAGAATCGGCTGAGAAAACTCGACAATAAACAGATTTTCATGACGGCCTTGAACAGTGACTTTGACTTCATCTGGACCGATAAATAATTCTGCACCGGCTTTGGGTGTGTTGCTGGCCTTGATATGACAATGCGCAATGAACTGATCCATCATACGCTCAACCAGTACTTCAACTGCACCACCAGAGGCACGTTTACCTTTCAGGCGCGCTTTCATCACTTTGGTATCGTTCAGAACCAGCAAATCGCCTTCATTCAATAAATCCAGAATATCGGTAAATTGATGATCGTGATATTGGCCTTGTGCATCAAGGTGTAACAGGCGAGAAGCACTGCGTTGTTCAAGAGGATAGCGAGCAATCAGCTCATCAGGGAGATTGAAACTAAAATCAGAAAGTTGCATGACAATTTACGATAAAAAAACTGCGGCTAGTATAAACTTTTTTCTTTTTTATGGCGGGAATTGCTCGATTATAAAACAAAAAAATAAGAATTGTTTTAAAATTAGGCAAATGTGTTTTTTCTGCGTTGACAAGTTTTTGAAACAGAGTAATATAGCCGTCATCCACTCCCGAGGTGGTGAAATTGGTAGACGCGGCGGACTCAAAATCCGCTGTCAGAGATGACGTGTCGGTTCGAGTCCGACCCTCGGGACCAAGATTCTGAAGAACCCCAAGCATATTAAGTCTTGGGGTTTTTTATTGCCTAAAAATAAGCATGTGGATATGAACCTCATTGATTGATCACATTCTTTTTTCAAGTTGGGAAGGTATTTTCTAGAATAAGTACCTTAATCAGCACTCTAAATTCAGTCACTTAAATAAATTAGTTATCTTTATTCTGGATATAAAAAAGCCCTACTTATCAAATTTTTCTTTCTCAATATTAAAAAAAGAAATTTCAGGAGTAGGGCTGGATGCTAGAGTGTTAATGAATTAAGAAAATTCACCCGTTGAGCGTTCTTTGGCCCAGTCACGCAGGATAAATTTCTGCAATTTCCCGGTTGAAGTTTTTGGAATCTCGGTAATCACTACATCTTTAGGTACTTTAAAACGCGCCAGATGTTGCTTACAGAATTCGATAATCTCTTCTGCTGTGGCAGTTTGTCCTACTTTCAGTTCGACAAAGGCACATGGCACTTCCTGCCAGCGAGGATCTGGTTTTGCCACCACGGCTGCCGTGAGAATAGCAGGATGCTGATAGAGCACTTCTTCCACTTCCAGCGATGAAATGTTTTCACCTCCCGAAATAATCACATCTTTAGAGCGGTCAGTGATTTTTGCATAACCATCAGGTTGGCATACTGCCAGATCGCCAGTATGGAACCAGCCACCGGCAAAGGCTTCTGCAGTTGCTTCCGGATTCTTTAAATAACCTTTCATGACGATGTTGCCACGGAACATGATTTCACCCATGGTCTGACCATCATGTGGCACTTCCTGCATAGTGTCAGGATCAAGTACTTTCATGCCATCTTGCAGCGGATATGGTACACCTTGACGAGAATGCAATTGCGCCTGCTCCTGAATCGACAGATCTGACCAGCCTGCCTGAGACGCACAGAGCGCAGAAGGGCCGTAGGTCTCAGTTAGACCATAGACATGAGTCACATTAATACCGATATTGCGCATGCCCTCAATGATTGCAGCAGGAGGCGCAGCACCGGCTACCATCACTTCGACACGATGATCAAACTTGGTCTTTTTCTCTTCAGGGGTATTGATCAGCATCGATAGTACAATTGGCGCACCGCAGAAATAATCCACTTTATGTTCAGCAATCAGCTTAAAGATCAGTTCCGGATCAACTTTACGTAAACAGACGTTCGTACCGCCATTGGCTGCCATGGTCCAGGCAAAGCACCAGCCATTACAGTGGAATAGCGGTAAGGTCCATAAGTAAGTGGCACGTGGCATCATGCCACAGGCAATGATATTACTGGCTGCATTAATATAGGCGCCACGGTGATGGTAAACCACGCCTTTCGGGTTACCTGTGGTTCCAGAAGTGTAGTTCAGGCTAATCGCATTCCATTCATCATCCGGTAAATGCCATTCAAAATTGGCATCGCCTTGAGCCAGCCAGTCTTCATATTCAATCTGGCCGATACGGGTATCTTCACCCTCAAATTCCTCATCAGCCACGTCAATCACATAAATATCTTGCTGTGGAACCAGAGCCAAAGCTTCTGTTGCAACTGCAGAAAATTCTGGGTCGACCAGCAGTACTTTGGTCTCAGCATGTTCCAGCATGAACGCCAATGTTTTGGCATCCAGACGGGTATTTAAGGTATTCAGGACCGCACCCGCCATTGGCACAGCAAAGTGTGCTTCGATCATCGCAGGTACGTTTGGCAGTAAAACTGAAACGGTGTCATTTTTACCGATGCCTAAATTCTGGAGCTGGTGGGCAAACTGACGGCAACGATTGTATTTTTCACGCCAGGTAATACGACGCTTACCATGAATGATCGCATTTTGATTCGGGTAGATATAAGCCGCGCGATCGAGATAGCGTAAAGGTGACAGCGCTACAAAATTGGCAGGGGTGCGCGGTAATTCATCGTATGCCTTAACCATTGTAAAACTCCGTTCTATATTTATTTTTCATATCCTGTTAAAAAAGATATGCAATTCTTGGAAGTCTTGCAGTTATGCTTTAGTCGAGTGCGAATGTATAATTTTAAAAATTTAAATAATTGAATATTAATAAAATTATTTTTAAGCACCGATTTTTTTGAACCTATGGGTTCCCATATTTGCCTTTTTAGGTATTTTACTCTAAATGGGTGTTAAATATAGCCTCAGCCAAGGAATAATAATGAAAATACAACAGGCGGATGCAACATGGCGCAACTGGTCAGGAAGCCAGTACAGTTCTCCTCAAATTTTTGAGCCTAAAGAAATTAATGAATTGCAAAATCTGGTGAAGTCACATGCGCAGATTCGTGTGGTGGGTGCAGGACATTCATTCAGTGCACTAGCTAAAACCGATGAGGTCTTGATTCGTCTGGATCATTTCAAAGGCGTGATAGATGCAGATGAAGCGACAGCTCAATGTACTGTACAGGCAGGTACGCGTTTATATGAGTTGGGTGAATATCTAGCCCCTCTTAATCAGGCTTTGATCAATCAAGGCGATATTGATCAGCAAAGTCTGGCGGGTGCAGTCTCGACCGGTACGCATGGCACGGGAATTGATTTGCCGTGTTTATCTGCTTTCGTTCAAGGCTTTGAATTACTGACTGCAGATGGCGAATTATTGCAATGTGATGAGCAGCAAAATACGGAAATTTTTCAGGCAGGGCGGGTAGCACTGGGCAGTCTTGGAATACTCACCAAAATCACCTTGCAAAATCAGCCGCTTTATAAATTAAAAGAACAGATCCGGTTGTGTTCATTAAAAGACATATTTTCCAATATCGATCAATGGAAACATCAGCATCGACATCTTGAGTTTTGGGCTTTTCTGCATGCTGATCAGGTCATGCTGAAAACGCTGGATGAAACGGATGAATGCATTCAGCCGAGAAAAGAAAGCTGGCCATCAGAAGATAGTTTATTAATGTTGTGCTCGGAATTGACACGGTTATTGCCGTCTACCAATCCTTATCTGCAAAAGCTGCTCGGTGTTTTTGTCAAACCGACCTGTTTTGTGGATTGGTCCAGTCAGATTTTCCCCACACCGCGTAATACCCGATTTAATGAAATGGAATATCAGATTCCGGTCGAACTAGGCTTGCAGTGTCTGGAAGAAGTGCTGCATTGTTTAAGGCAGCATCGTGTGCCGATGTTCTTTCCGATCGAGTTTCGTTATGTCAAAGCGGATGACATCTGGCTCAGTCCGTTTTATCAGCGGGATTCAGTTTCAATTTCTATCCATCAGTTTTATAAGCAGGATTATCACGTCATTTTTAATCTAGTGGAACCGATTTTTCAGAAATATCAGGGGCGACCGCATTGGGGGAAATTGCATAACATGCATGCTGCATCACTGCGTGATTTATATCCAAAATGGCCTGAATTTGTGGCGCTACGTCAGCAACTAGATCCGCAGAAAAAATGGCTGAATCTCTACTTGAAACAACTGTTTCTGGCTAAGTAGCAGGAGTAAAAGATGCGATCAACTTATTTTCAGCAATTGACTCAAGACCTAAAACAGCAGGGTACAGGTACACCACAACTGATTCTGGATTTGGCGCAATATCAGCATAATCTGAATGTTGTGCAGTCGAAGCTCCCTGTGCAGTTAAAGCCACGTCTGGTGGTGAAATCTCTAGCCAGTACCGAAATGCTTCAATTCGCTAGTGAAAAGCTGAATACCCAGCGTTTTATGGTATTTCATCTGCCACATCTTCGGGAAATTATCGGAGCATTTCAGCAAGCGGACATTCTGCTCGGTAAACCGATGCCGATTCATGCAGCGCAGCGCTTTTATCAGAGCTTGTTTGGTCAAAAGGGCTTAAATCTTCAAGTAAATATTCAATGGCTGATCGATAGTCAGGCACGGCTGGAGCAGTATCTGCAACTCGCCCAAAACCTGAATTTCTGCCTGAATATAAATATTGAAATTGATGTGGGGCTGCATCGCGGAGGAGTAAGCAGTCAGGAACAGTTTGTAGCCCTACTCAAGCTGATTCAGCAGCATCCTCTGAATCTAAAATTTTCCGGATTAATGGGCTATGATGCGCATGTAGCCAAACTGCCAAAGATTCTCAAAAGACTTGAAAAAAGTTATCAGCAATCACAGCAGATTTATCAACAATTCAAGATGACGCTGCAGCAATTTCCTGATTTATGGCATGAAAACCTATGTTTTAATGGTGGCGGCAGTCCGACCTTTATGCAGCATTGCCAGCAGAGTGTTTGTAATGATCTGGCTTTTGGTTCCATGCTACTTAAACCCAGTGACTTCGATCTGAAAAATCTCTCTGCTTTAAAATGTGCCTTGTGGATTGCCACACCAATTTTAAAAGTGCTGCCTTATGGCCAGATTCCCGGTCTGGAAGTATTTAATTATCTACCGCATCAGTATAAAGCATTATTTATTTATGGTGGCTACTGGCAGGCGGACTATTATTTTCCAGAAAAAAGCCAGCTGCATGTTTTATATGGACGCAGTAGCAATCAGGAAATGGTTCTGGTACCGAAATCTTGCGAACTGAAAGTTGATGATTATGTGTTTTTAAGGCCGACCCAAAGTGAAGCCATCATTCCCCAGTTTTCTCACTTGTATGTCTATGCTGAAAGGCAATTTGAAGCGTGGCAAACCTTTAGAGAATAAATAATTCTTGAGTGAATAATGATCTTAACTCATTGCAGCTCAAAAGAACTTTTTGGTGATAAATCCTATTTTTATTAGGGAAAAGGTTTAATCATTGGCTCAAGCCGTGTAAAATTCTAGGCGATTTTTTATTTATCCACCGTTTTTATCTTTTGAGGTTCTCCCTCGATCATAATCTCGCGGTGACATGCTCCATGGTACGGGGCATCACTCCTTAAGGATTTCATATGCCAATTATCACTTTGCCAAATGGCGATCAAAAACAGTTTGATCACGCCGTATCTGTGATGGAAGTTGCTCAAAGCATCGGTCCTGGTCTTGCAAAAAATACCGTTGCAGGTCGTGTAAACGATCGTCTAGTGGACGCGTGCGATCTGATTACTGAAGACGCAACCTTACAAATCATCACGCCTAAAGATGAAGAAGGTGTCGAAATTATTCGTCACTCTTGCGCACACTTGGTGGGTCATGCCGTTAAGCAATTGTTCCCAGAAGCAAAGATGGTCATTGGTCCAGTCATTGAAGAAGGTTTCTACTATGACATCTGGATGCCACGTCCATTTACTTTAGATGACATGGCTGCGATTGAAGAGCGTATGAAAAAGCTCATTGATCAAGACTATGACGTCGTGAAAAAAATGACTCCGCGTGATGAAGTGATTGCAGAATTCACTGCACGTGGCGAAGAATACAAATTGCGCCTGATCGCAGACATGCCTGAAGAAACTCAAATGGGCCTGTACTACCATCAGGACTATCTGGATATGTGCCGTGGTCCGCACGTACCAAATACCAAATTCCTAAAATCGTTCAAACTGACTAAAATCTCTGGTGCTTACTGGCGCGGTGATGCGAAAAACGAACAGCTGCAACGTATTTATGGTACAGCTTGGGCGGATAAGAAACAGCTCGCAGCTTATATCAAGCGTATTGAAGAAGCTGAAAAACGCGATCACCGTAAAATTGGTAAAGCCTTAGACTTGTTCCATATGCAGGAAGAAGCACCAGGTATGGTGTTCTGGCATCCAAACGGCTGGACCATTTACCAAGTGCTTGAACAATACATGCGTAAAGTTCAGCAAGAAAATGGTTACCTTGAAATCCGTACACCACAAGTGGTGGATTTCACGCTTTGGGAAAAATCAGGTCACGCAGCGAACTATGCTGAAAACATGTTTACGACTCATTCAGAGAACCGTAACTACGCTGTAAAACCGATGAACTGTCCTTGTCACGTGCAAGTGTTCAACCAGGGCTTAAAATCATATCGTGATCTTCCAATCCGTTTAGCGGAGTTTGGTTCATGTCACCGTAACGAGCCATCGGGTTCTTTACACGGCATCATGCGTGTACGTGGTTTTACCCAAGATGATGCGCATATTTTCTGTACTAAAGAACAAATCGGTACTGAAGTTGCAGACTTTATCAAATTGACACTAGACGTATACAAAGATTTTGGCTTTGAAGAAGTACAAATGAAGTTATCTACACGTCCTGAAAAACGTGTGGGTGATGATGCACTTTGGGATATGGCAGAAAAATCTTTGGCAGATGCTTTAGATGCTGCTGGCCTAGATTGGGATTTACAACCAGGTGAAGGTGCATTCTACGGTCCGAAGATCGAATTCTCATTGAAAGACTGCTTAGGCCGAATCTGGCAGTGTGGTACCATTCAATGTGACTTCAACCTTCCAGAACGTCTGGATGCCTCTTATGTTACTGAAGACAACGATCGTGATCAGCCTGTGATGTTGCACCGTGCAATTCTTGGCAGTTTCGAACGTTTTATTGGTATACTGATTGAACACTACGCGGGCTTTATGCCACCTTGGTTATCACCAGTGCAAGCGTGTGTCATGAATATTACTGATGCTCAAGCCGAGGCTTGTGAGTCAGTCGTCGCGAAACTTAAAGAAAACGGAATTCGTGCAATTTCTGACTTGAGAAATGAGAAAATCGGCTTTAAGATTCGTGAACGTACTTTAGAGCGTATTCCTTACTTATTGGTACTTGGGGACCGTGAGGTAGAGGAAGGTACTGTGAATGTCCGTACCCGCTCAGGAAAAAATTTGGGTACTATGTCAATCGATGCTTTCGTTGACTTAGTAAAAGCAGCCGTTGCCGAACGCGGCCGGTACATTGTGGAGTAACAGCGATTAAACAGCCTGACCGTAATCAACAGGGCGGTAATAAATCAAACCGTCCTGCCTTGAATGATGAAATTCGTGCTAAAGAAGTTCGTCTTGTAGACGAAAATGGTGAGCAAAAAGGTATTGTAAGCCTTGCGGAAGCATTGCGCGCAGCAGAAAATGTTGAGCTTGATCTTGTTGAGATCGTAGCCAATGCTGAGCCACCTGTTTGCAAAATCATGGACTTCAATAAGCATTTGTTTGATCTGAAACAAAAGCAGAAAGAAGCGAAGAAAAAACAACATCAAGTCCAGGTGAAAGAAATCAAGCTACGTCCTGCGACAGATGTAGGTGATTACAACGTAAAATTACGTGCAATCATCAAATTCCTTGAAGAAGGAAACAAGGTTAAAATTACCCTGCGTTTCCGTGGTCGTGAAATGGCTCACCAGCAACTGGGTCTGGCTCAACTGCAAAAAGTTGAAGCAGACGTCGTTGAATATGGTGTTGTTGAACAAGCACCAAAAATGGAAGGTCGTCAAATGGGTATGCTGCTTGGTCCTAAAAAGAAAAAGTAAGCATCTCTTGATGAAAAAAGCCCTGCATTTGCAGGGCTTTTTTTATGGGTTGAAATTTACTCATGTTCATGAGCTTTGAGTTGCCAATGTTGCTCTAGTGTCTGAATAATGCTTTGAGCTTGTTTTTTCGAATAACAAATTAGTCGAATCAAACATAATTTATGTTTTAGCCAATGGATAGGCTGTTTTTTTATAAAGACGAATTCCACGGTGCCAAAACGTTGGTTGAACTTTTCTAGAGATTCAGGTGAATCAAACTTTTTAAATTTACGCATAATGAGTGTACCGGGAGCATCATAGGCTGGGTTAATGGTGCTATAAGCAATTTCATGTTTTTGAATAGCAAAACTGACTTGTAAACCAAAGACACTATAATAAATTTTAGATTGAGTAATCGTCAGTCTGATATTCCATACGAAGAAGGCGAATAGGAAGCAAGCTAAGCTATAGATAAAGCTACTTGAACCTTCTGCCCAAAGTACATTTAAAATATATAAAAATGATTTTCCATTTTCTGCCCCAATACTCCACAAGATCAGTCCAATACCTAAAGGTGGTGCAATAAATGCAAGAGCTGTATATTGGAAAATAAAGATAGGATGGACGCTTTTAAATTCTTGTTCGTTCATACATTTTTTTATTTTTTTGACTGTATAAATTGAATGTATAAGATGTGTTTGAAATAAGAAAGACCCGAATAGATTTTTTATTGCTAGTCATCAAGTTTGTTTCTCATTTTATTTATTTTTTAGCGAATAGTTTTTACTCATCGGAGCTGACAAGGAAATTTCTTTCCATTGAAAATTGTAGGGCTAAAATTAGATCTTGAGTCATCTTTTATGATCTTAAATTCCAAGCACTGTGCATGGCCTGAATAATTTCTTTAGCTTGCTGACGGGAAAACATCGATAAATGAATCTGGAATAATCTTAAACAGAGCCGGTCGCGCCAACTGGACTGACAAAGAATAAAATCGAGAGTGCCATCCCGCTGATTAATTTGATGAGCGGGAAGTCTGGTTAGCCAGCGTTTGGTACGAGCTTTAAGTGAATCATATTGAGGATTGATAAAGCTATAATGGACGGCTTCACGATATAAACACAGGCTGATCCGGTAACCTGCCAAAGTGTAATAAATTGTCCGCGAGGTGATTTTTAGTTTAATGCTATATACCAAGAGCGATAGCATTAGGAAACCCAGCATATAGCCATAAAAGCTTGGAGACTCCTGCCATAAAAATACCAATCCTCGAATAAAACTGGAAGGAGGATCTGGAGTATGAAGGTATAAGGTCATCAAAATCCCAATGGGATAGCAAAGAAGGAGAAGTCCCATATGTTTCATCGTCTGGGCACTTTGATGAAACAGAATAATATCTGATGTGCTCATATTATTATTTTTATAATGAGTGAAAATTGAACACTTTCAAGCTTAAGGATTCTGTCCTAAAAAAGAAAGACCCGTTCGGGCCTTTCTTTTCGTTGAGGATCAGCTTTGCTGCTCGTTAGATTCATTTTTTTCAGCTAACAGCTTTTTGCCAATCGGAATCTGACGAGGCAATTTTTCTTCTGGCACATTGCGCTGCAATTCGATTTTCAATAAACCATTTTCAAATTCAGCTTGTTGTACCTCTACATGTTCATCCAGTCTTAAAGACAATTTGAATGAACGGTGGGCGATGCCTTTATGCAGGAATTCCACAGTCGTATCTGAATTTTCTTCCACCGCTTTACCGCTAATGGTCAGAACCTGATTTTCCAGATTGATCTCTAGCTGGTCTTCATTGAATCCGGCAGCAGAAACCACAATGCGGTAATTGTTGTCGCCGGTTTTTTCAATGTTGTAATGTGGATAGTTCGGTGCCTCACTTTGCATTGCATAATCAAAAAGGTCATTAAAGCGGTCAAAACCGATACTACGACGGAATAGTGGGCTAAGACTGAAATTGCTCATTGATCTTACCTCCTGATCTCAGAAAAGTTTTTTAAACAACATGCAATTCTTCAATATGAACTCAGTGATTAGAAACAATCTCCTGAATAGATCATTGCTCTATTTCTAATATAGGATTGAGGCGAAGCTTTTCAAGCCTCAAGATTTAAAAATATTTGAACCCATCTTGAGCTAAAAATAATGCTTTGAATTTAGCGATTTTACTGCTGAATCTATAACAAAATATGCGGAAGTAAGGCTTTAAATCATGCTATAACTAGATCAAATTTCAATAATGTCATGTAAAAACGAAAAGGTAACAGGTAATAACATGATTGATCTCTATTATTGGGGAACGCCCAATGGCCATAAAATTACCATCGCATTAGAAGAAATGGGCTTGGAGTATAAAATTTTCCCGATCAATATTCTGGAAAATGACCAGTTTCAACCTGATTTTTTACGTATCTCTCCAAATAACAAAATTCCTGCGATTGTGGATCAGGATGGCCCGCGTGGTGAACCGATTTCAGTCTTTGAATCTGGCGCGATTCTGCAATATTTGGGTCGTAAAACCGGCCTGTTTTATCCGGATGATGAGCAGCAACGTGTTGAAGTTGAGCAATGGCTAATGTGGCAAATGGGTGGCTTGGGTCCAATGCTGGGGCAGAATCATCACTTTAGCCGTTTTGCTCCTGAGCGTATCCCGTATGCCACTGATCGCTATGTCAATGAAACCAAGCGTCTATACGGGGTTCTGAACAAACAGCTGATTGGTCAAAAATATGTAGCCGGTGAGTATTCGATTGCGGATATGGCTATTTTGCCATGGGTGTTACGTCATGAATGGCAGCAAATTGATCTGGCAGATTATCCGGAAGTACAGGAATATGTGACACGCCTGACTGCGCGTCCAGCGGTGCAAAGAGCGTTAGCAATACAGGTCAGATAAGTCTGGCCTTTGTGCTAAACTAGATAAAAGTAGATTAAACCACCTTTGGGTGGTTTTTTATTGGGTGAGTATATGAAAGATTTTTTCCTGAACTTTACTAAAATCGTGGAAACAAATCCTCGAATTTACTGGAGTATTATTTTCGGTATCGCAGCTTGTCTGCTGCTGTTCGTTGCTGAAATTGTGCATGTGGATCAGGTGATCAGTGCCTTGAATACCAAAGATCGTCAGATTTTAAATACAGCTCTTGAGCCGATCACCCAGAAATATCAATGGTCACGTATTTTGGTCATGGTTATGGCTATAGTCTGGGCGAATTGGGAATATCTTAAAGCCAAGAAAAAACTGGGTTTAAGCCGTTAGTCTCGGGATGTCCCTGTTTCTGCTCTTTCTTGCCGCTTTTGGTGCAGCCACTTTATTACCGCTGCAGTCGGAAGCGGTTTTGCTGGGTTTATTATGGCAAGGGAGCTATTCGGCGGCCTTGCTCATCATGATCGCAAGTGCTGGAAATATCTTGGGTTCCTGTGTGAACTGGTATCTGGGGTTCAAGATTGAGCAATATAAGCATAAAAAATGGTTTCCAGTCTCTGAGCAGCAGATGCTTAAAGCTCAAAGTACCTATCAGAAATACGGCTATTGGTCATTATTGCTGAGCTGGGTGCCGATTATTGGCGATCCAATTACATTAATTGCCGGTTTGCTTAAGGAAAATTTTACCCGTTTTATCTTGATAGTCAGTATTGCCAAAATTGGACGTTATCTGTTTGTCTATTGGGCTTATGCGATGTTTTAAAAAAGAGGCATAAAGCCTCTTTTTATTTATATTCATCATTAGTGCGCAGAATTTTCTTGATTGAAAAACCTTTGCACATCAGAACTAAAAATTATTTTTCATTTCCTTTGGTAATATCAACTCCAAACAGATCCTTGGTTCTCGCCCAGCTGATGGCAACCACCAGTAGGGTCATGCTGCCACCAAACACTGTAGCCATAATCGTACCCATATATCTCGCAGCCAGACCAGACTCAAAAGCACCCAGTTCATTACTAGACGAGACAAACATGCCGTTTACTGCAGCAACCCGGCCACGCATATTATCGGGTGGATAAATCTGTAAAATCGTCTGACGAATCACCACTGAAATACTGTCACAAGCCCCGGTCATGGCAAGAGCAAACAGAGATAGCCACATCGAGTTGGAGAAAGCAAATAGTAAAGTAAAGACACCGAAACCTGCGACTGCAAGCAGCATATTACGCCAGGCATGTTGCGTAGGCGGAAAGCGGGTCAGGACAATCATGGTTATCAGCGCACCAATGGAAGGAGCAGCCCGTAAATAACCCAAACCCTCTGGACCAACTTTTAGAATATCTTCGGCAAAAATCGGTAAGAGGGCAATCACCCCACCAAACAGCACCGAAACTAGATCTAGGGAAATTGACCACAGTACAATTTTACTGTTCCAGATGAAGCGGAAACCATCGCCCAGACTATGCAGGACATTTTCAGTTTCAATTTTAGGAAAATCGCGCTTTTGCAATAAGTTAATCAGAACAAAACAGATGCTGACCAGTACTGCGACAGTTAGAAGACTGGTTTCCCGACCTAAAAACGCCAGCATAAAACCACCGAGCATCGGCCCGATAATTACACCACTTTGCCAGCCAATTGTGGTCCAAGTTGCACCATTGGCATAGAGTGCACGTGGAATCAGAAAGGGTTTTAGTGAAGTTGCTGAAGGATTATAAAAGCCACGAATGGTACCCAGACAGAAAATGACGGCATAAATTCCCCAAGATAATTGACTGGTGCTGAGGTTTCCCAAACCGTGATAATGAAACAGTGACCAGAGAATGACAGGCATCGGAATGGCAAAAAATAAACAGATTTTCATAATAGTCTGCTTATTAAAACGATCCGCAACATATCCACCCCATAAAGAAAGGGAAATAAATGGAATCGCCTCTGCCAGACCAATCAGTCCTAAGGTCAGCGGGTCTTTGGTAATCTGATATAGTGAATAGGCAACAATAATTTCCTGAATCAGAATGGCTAAAGTCAGGCAAAACTGATTTAAGGTAACAATAGAAAAGTCTCGATAACGGAGTGCGGCAAATGCATCGGGCTGAATGTGCATAAAGAGCTGTAACTGAAAAAATTGACAAATTATAAAGTGATATCGCAAGCAGTATATAAATTCATCATTCAATTCTTATCGTAAAAAATGCTAAGTTTGCAGATTCATCAAGAAAAAAAGACTAGTGCTTTTGTTTTAAGCAAAGATGCATTAGAATATCGGCTCCCTTACCTGCAGGGCGTTCTTGCAATGGTGCAGACGTGCCGAACAGGTGTTCAAAAGAGGTTGTTATGCCTAAGATGAAAACTCGCCGTGGTGCAGCTAAACGCTTCAAAGCGACTGCTAACGGTTTTAAGCGTAAACAAGCGTTCAAACGCCACATTTTGACCAAAAAATCTGCTAAGCGTATTCGTCAATTGCGCGGCTGTGTAATGGTTCACGTAAGTGACGTTGCTTCAGTTCGTCGTATGTGCCCGTACATCTAAGGAGATTATAAATGGCTCGTGTAAAACGTGGTGTACAGGCTCATCGCCGTCACAAAAAAATTCTTGCTCGCGCTAAAGGTTACTATGGTGCTCGTTCACGCGTTTACCGCGTAGCGTTCCAAGCGGTAATCAAAGCTGGTCAATACGCTTACCGTGACCGTCGTCAGAAGAAACGTCAATTCCGTGCTCTATGGATTGCGCGTATCAACGCTGGTGCACGTCAAAACGGTTTATCGTACAGCCGTATGATCGCTGGCTTGAAAAAAGCTCAGGTTATCATCGACCGTCGCGTACTTGCTGACATCGCTATGCATGACGCAGTTGCGTTTGCAGCTCTAGCTTCTAAAGCTAAAGATGCGTTGGCTGCATAAGTCTTTATGACTTAGAAAAAAGACCGCTTTTAGCGGTCTTTTTTTATCTCTGTCTTTTTTATTTTTTGACGTTCAAATCAGTCTTTAAAGCCCAAAATAATATCCAATCAAACAGATAATCACCGTAATAATAATCAGGGTAATCACATTGCCTGAATTGGATTTAGCTGCGTCATGGGGCTTATGTGCTTTAGAAACTTTGACCGCGCGATCTTCAGTATTCATCCCTGCAAAAGGATCAGGCGTCACTTTAGGAGTGAGTTGTGCGGTTTTATAATGATTGGCCACTTTCACAATGAACTTGGCACTGATTTCATCGATTTTTTGTGCAAAGTGGCGCAGATTTAATTGCTGCTCTGGATTCAGTACCTGACCATCATCGTTATAAGGGTGTTGAATCTTCGTCTGAATAAAATCACTTAATGCATCCAGACGGTACAAGGTCTGATGAGCATAATCAGATGAATAATCCGTTGGTATTAAAGCAAGATGACTCGGATTTTCTGCATGAGACTGAATCGTTGGGGTAGTACCGTAATAAGGCAAACCAGTATAAGCAGGCTCAGTGAATCCTTGAGCTAAATGATGTTCAAATAATTCCTGTTCGGTATAGGTATGAATATCATCCCAGTTTGGTTGTACCAGATCAGCATCAATTCTTTTGGCCAGTTTATTATTCAGTTCATAACGCCAGAATACTTCATGACGTAAAGGCGACTGTTGGGCTTCCGGTGCTTCATAATCATTATCAGCGGTATACCATTCAGCCAGTTCCTTACCGATCATCCAGGCGGTTTTACCTTGAGCATGATGACTGATAATCACATGAGCCAAAGGAACCAGTTCGACATTGGCATTAGGGTTATTTTCATCTTCCAGTAAATGTGAAGAATGCAGACTAATACGACGAACCCCTTGTTTTTTCAGTCCTTCTAGCCAGATTTGAAAGTGCTGTGCCAGTAAATGCTGGGAAATCAGATCACGGAAAGTTAAATGGTGCTGATTAAAAATGGAGTGATTCAGCCAGCGGCTGAAACTGAGATCCTGAGTTAAAAACTCATTGCCATAAGTGACGAGGGTCAGTTGCTGTTTCCAAATTTGATCGAGTGCCATAGTGATTTGATCTAATTGATATCCTGCTTATTTTATACTTTTTATTTTTCGCTATGCCAATCTAATTTTCATTAAAAGCGCACTTCATCAACTCGCCTAAAAACTGTTAGAATATGGGGTTTTTAAAAATATTTCTAACCTGTTGCTTTGAGAGTTACTATGTCACTGGAAGCCCTGACCACTGAAGCGCTCGCTGCGATTGCAGCAGCTCAAGACCTTGCTGCACTTGATCAAGTACGAGTGCAATTTACGGGGAAAAAAAGCCAGCTCGCGGAACAATCTAAGTCGCTGGGGAAAATGGATCCTGAACAACGTAAAGCGTTTGGGGCACAAATTCATGCAGTTCGTGAAGCCATCACAAGTGCTTTGACACAACGTCAGGCTGAACTGCAAAAAGCTGCACTAGAACAAAAGCTTGCTAGTGAAACAATTGATATTACCTTGCCCGGTCGTGGCCAACAGGTGGGCAGCATCCACCCAGTGACCCAAGTACAAGAACGTATCTGTCAATTCTTTACCAAAGCAGGGTTTACAGTAGCGACTGGTCCAGAAGTTGAAGATGACTATCACAACTTCGAAGCATTGAATATTCCAGGCCATCACCCTGCACGTGCCATGCACGACACTTTCTACTTTGATGTGAACCATCTGCTACGTACCCATACTTCGGGCGTACAGATTCGTACCATGGAAACCCAGCAGCCACCAATTCGTATCGTGTGCCCAGGCCGTGTATACCGTTGTGACTCTGACCAGACACATTCACCAATGTTCCATCAGATCGAAGGCTTATACGTTGCTGAAAATACCAGCTTCGCTGAACTGAAAGGATTATTGGTAAACCTGCTAAACGAATTCTTCGAAAAAGATTTGAAAGTGCGTTTCCGTCCGTCTTATTTCCCGTTCACTGAGCCAAGTGCTGAAGTGGATATTATGGATGAGCGCGGCAAATGGTTAGAAGTTTTGGGTTGCGGTATGGTGCATCCGAATGTACTTCGCGCTGCGGGTATTGATCCAGACAAATACAAAGGCTTTGCATTTGGTTTAGGTGTAGAACGTTTTGCAATGTTGCGTTATGGCATTAATGACCTGCGTATGTTCTATCAAAACGATGTGCGTTTCTTACGCCAGTTTGCTTAAGAGATTTGATAGCCTCTTCTTATAAAGTTGAGTGGCTAAAACATATTAATTTTTAGATTTAAAAATCCCCCTAAATCCCCCTTTGTAAAAGGGGGACTTACACGAAACAAGATAGGGTGTGGGATTTCCCCTCTTTGAAAAAGAGGGGCTAGGGGAGATTAAGGAAATGAATGTATGAAAATTAGCGAAAATTGGCTGCGCACATGGGTTAACCCAGCCATCGATAGCGAAAAACTGTCTGACCAACTGACTATGCTGGGCTTGGAAGTAGATGATTTGTCTCCAGCCGCAAACCCCTTCACAGGTGTGGTTGTGGGTGAAGTCCTGACTGTCGAACAGCATCCTGATGCAGATCGCTTACGTGTAACGACTGTGAACATTGGTTCAGGTGAGCCTTTGCAAATCGTGTGTGGTGCACCTAACGTACGTGCCGGTATGAAAGCGCCTGTTGCGACCATCGGTGCAGTTCTGCCAGGCGATTTTAAAATCAAGAAAGGCAAACTGCGTGGTGTTGAATCACAAGGTATGTTATGCGGCGCTTCAGAAATCGATCTTGAAGACAAAATTGATGGTCTATTAGAGCTTCCTGCAGATGCACCAGTCGGTGTCAATGTTCGTGAATATTTAGACCTTGATGACAACGTGATTGATATCAGCATCACTCCGAACCGTGGTGACTGTTTCAGTATTCGCGGGATCGCACGTGAAATTGGTGTAATTAACCAATTGCCTGTCACTGCACCTGAAATTAAAGAAGTTGCAGCAACTCTTGCAGATGAGAAGAAAGTCGTTGTTGAAACTGAAGGTTGTGCACGTTACCTCGGTCGTGTGATCAAAAACGTCAATACCAAAGCACCAACCCCTGAGTGGATGGAACGAGCTTTAGTACGTGCCGGTATCCGTCAGCACAGTATTCTGGTCGACATCACCAACTATGTATTGATGGAACTGGGTCAACCTCTGCATGCCTTTGATGGTGGCAAGGTTCAAGGTTCAGTACATGTACGTCAAGCGACTGCAGGTGAAAAACTGGTTCTATTAAATGAACAGGAAGTTGAACTGCAAGATGATGTGATGGTAATCGCAGATGATGAAAAAGCATTAGCGATTGCAGGGATTATGGGGGGCTTGTCTTCATCGGTAACTGATGAAACTACTGAAATCTTCCTAGAATCAGCATTCTTCGCGCCATTGCATATTGCTGGCCGTGCCCGTCGTTTCGGTCTGCATACTGATGCATCTCAACGTTATGAACGTGGTGTCGATTTCGAATTGCCTATGATTGCAATGCATCGTGCATCTCAGTTGATTGCTGAGCTTGCAGGCGGTGAGTTTGGTCCAATCATTGTAGCTGAAAAACCAGAGCTATTACCAAAGCGTGAAGCGATTGAGCTAGAACAAGCGCAAGTCGATCAACTATTAGGTTATACAGTTGAATCAGATTTCATTACAGATGCTTTAACGCGTTTAGGCTGCAGCGTCACTGTAAAAGCTAAAGGTCAGTGGTCAGTGGTTCCTCCATCACACCGTTATGACATGGCAATTTACCAAGACCTGATTGAAGAAGTTGCCCGTATTCACGGTTATGACAATATTCAAATCAGCTTACCAGTCATTGATGTGAAATTGGCGAAATATGAAGATCAATTCGAACTAACTCAGCTTCGTCAAACAGCCGTGACCTTGGGTTATCAGGAAGCGATCAGCTTCAGTTTTGCTGACCTGAAACTGGAAAAACAGCTGAATCCAGCGGTGAATCCATTGGCTTTGGCGAACCCAATTTCAAGCGATTTGGCAGTGATGCGTTCAACTTTACTGTCTAGCCTGATTCCATGCGTACAGTACAATGTCAACCGTCAGCAGAACCGTGTACGTTTCTTCGAACTCGGTCTGCGTTTTGATTACCAGAATGCGGCTTCGATTCATGATCTAAAACAGATTCCAACTTTTGCCTTGATTGCCACAGGTTCACGTACACCTGAAACTTGGCATGGTAAAGCGCAGCCAATGGATTTCTTTGACTTCAAAGGTGATATTGAGGAAATTCTGGCAGCTGCGCGTCTGAATGTAGAATATGTACGTTCTGAACGTAGCTGGTTACATCCTGGTCAATCTGCTGAAATTCTAGTGAATGGTCAGTCAATTGGCTACTTAGGTCGTTTACATCCGTCGCTGGAAGATGAGCTCGATTTGGCGACGACTTGGGTCGCTGAATTAGATCAATCGGCTGTTTTGCAAACTTATGTATCTAATTTTACAGAATTATCACGTTTTCCATCGGTTCGACGTGATATTGCGCTTTTAATTAGTGATAAGATTAATGTTAGCGAAATTCAGGGACTTATCGAAAAAACAGGTGGAGAGCTTCTAGGCTCGACATGGTTGTTCGATGTGTACACTGGACAAGGAGTAGAAGAAGGGAAACGCTCACTGGCATTTGCACTTCTCTGGCAGCATCCAAGCCGTACACTGGAAGATGCTGAAATTAAATCAGGTATGGATAATATCCTTCAGGTGTTGGAAAACACTTACCAAGCGACATTGAGGGCTTCATGACAGCATTAACAAAAGCAGAAATGGCTGATCATTTAAGTGAGCTCACGAGTTTAAACCGTCGTGAAGCTAAACAAATGGTCGAGTTGTTTTTCGATGAGATTAGCCAAGCGCTAATCTCGGGCGAACAAGTAAAATTATCGGGTTTCGGTAACTTTGAGTTACGTGATAAGCGCCAACGTCCAGGCCGTAATCCGAAGACGGGTGAAGAGATTCCGATTTCTGCACGCCGTGTTGTTACGTTCCGCGCGGGGCAGAAGTTCCGTCAACGTGTGGGGAATGAGCAGATCAATTGATCTGCTTTTTTTCATTTAAAAATTTTATTTTTTTAATCTTTTATATTTCTAAACAAAAAAAGAGAGCCAAAGGCTCTCTTTTTTTGTACTGAATAATCGTAAAGATTATTGAGCAGCAGCTTCAGAAGCAGCAGTAGCTTGAGCAGCAGCGTCAGTAGCAACAGCAGCAGCAGCATCAGCTTCAGCAACAGCAGCAGCGTCAGAAGCAGCAACTTCAGAAGTAGCTTCTACAGCAGCAGCGTCAGCAGCAGCTTCAGCTTCAGAAGCAGCTTCTACAGCTTCAGATGCAGCTTGGTTAGCGTCAGCAGCAGCGTCGTCAGCTTTTTTAGCACAACCAACGAAAGCTAAAGTAGTAGCAACTGCAGCAGCAATAGCGATTTTTTTGAATAACATGGCATCACTCTCTAAAAAATTGAGATTAAAAAAAACCAAAGTCAGGCTGTAATATGCTTTTATTATTCCTAATAGTGTTAGGGACTAACAACGCAGGAGCAGTCTAACTGGTCTGCAAATATGCTATCACTGCGCATTTTTAATTGCTACTAGGGGAGCATCAAAAACAGCGAAAAAACGATAAAAATTAAGGGTTTTTTAACAGAAAATAACAATTAATTGAAAGATATAGATTGGAGAAAGGCTTATTAAGCTTATAAAAATTATACAGTTATTTATTTGTTTATTTTAATAATCAAAAACTTAAAAATAAGTTTACAGATATCTCATTACATTGTTTCATTGTGTAACATGCGTCAACCATAAAAAAAGGCCACCTTGAATGGTGACCTTTCCGATAATTTTAGTTCGATGCTTTGCGTTTCATTTGATCAAAGAAATCATCATTGGTCTTGGTTTCTTTCATGCGGTCAAGCAAGAATTCCATCGCGACCAGTTCATCTTGGGTATGCAGAAGTTTACGTAGAATCCAGACTTTACGAAGTTTGTCTTCGGACATTAAACGTTCTTCACGACGCGTACCGGATTTCTTAATATTCATCGCAGGGAAGACGCGTTTTTCCGCAATACGGCGATCTAGCGTGATTTCCTGGTTACCTGTACCTTTGAATTCTTCGTAAATGACTTCATCCATTTTACTGCCGGTTTCAATCAGTGCAGTAGAAATGATAGTAAGAGAACCGCCTTCTTCGATATTACGTGCCGCACCGAAGAAACGTTTTGGACGTTCAAGTGCATGTGCATCTACACCACCAGTTAATACCTTACCTGATGAAGGAATCACAGTGTTATATGCACGTGCCAGACGGGTAATCGAATCCAGCAGAATCACCACATCTTTCTTGTGTTCAACTAAACGTTTGGCTTTTTCAATCACCATCTCAGCCACTTGAACGTGACGGGCAGGTGATTCATCAAAGGTAGAAGCGACCACTTCACCGCGAACGGTACGTTCCATTTCGGTGACTTCTTCAGGACGTTCATCAATCAGAAGGACAATCAGGAAACATTCAGGGTTATTACGAACAATCGATTGCGCGATGTTCTGTAATAGCATGGTTTTACCAGCTTTCGGTGGTGCAACGATAATTGAACGTTGACCTTTACCAATTGGTGCCACCAGATCGACGACACGTGCAGTTAAATCTTCAGTCGTACCATTACCAAGTTCCATCACTAATTGTTCAGTAGGGAACAATGGAGTTAAGTTTTCGAACAAGATCTTGTTACGTGAATTTTCCGGGGTATCGTAGTTAATCTGATTGACTTTCAGCAAAGCAAAATAACGCTCACCTTCTTTAGGCGGACGAATGGTTCCCGTAATGGTGTCACCGGTACGCAGGTTAAAGCGGCGAATTTGTGATGGGCTGACATAGATATCGTCAGGACCTGCCAAATAAGAGCCTGCTGCAGAGCGTAAGAAGCCAAAACCATCTGACAAAATTTCTAGAACGCCATCACCAAAAATCTCTTCACCATTCATCGCATGGCGTTTTAAGATGGCAAAAATAATGTCTTGCTTACGGTTACGAGCCATACCTTCAAGGCCCATAAACTCGGCAATCTTGATGAGTTCGCCAATCGGTTTTTTCTTGAGTTCGGTTAAATTCATAGGTGGTCAGATAGAATCAAAGTTCTAAGGTATAGGTTAGAAAGGGAGTAACATTCGGCCGCATATAAGCATTCAAACGAAAGCAATTGAATTTGCACAAGAACAATTCAGAGGTCTGTTTGATTGTTTCAAAGAGAAATGTGAAAACAATTTCTATTGCCGAGCGGCATGTTATGTAATGTGTCTTGTAAGAAACTGACAGGATTTAGCATCCTTTATCTCTTGAAGTTGAAATATAAGAGAGAAACAGGTTTTTGTCAATTTATAGACGAAAAAAATACGCAACCTTTGGTCGCGTATTTTTACTATAGCATTTTATGCTTAGATGTTTTGATCAATAAATGCAGTCAATTTAGATTTTGGTGCTGCACCGACTTGAGTCGCTACGACTTCACCATTTTTAAACATCAATAAAGCTGGAATGTTGCGGATATTGAAATTCACAGCAGTTTGTTCGCAAGATGTTACGTCAACTTTGACAATTTTCACTTTGCCTTGATATTCATCAGCCAATACTTCAAGTACAGGGGCAATAGCTTTACATGGCGCACACCAGCCAGCCCAGAAATCAACCAGTACAGGAACGTCTGATTGAAGAACGTCTGCTTCGAAGTTTGCGTCAGTAGTGTTTACGATGTTGCCAGACATGGAGTGCTCCAGAATTAATTTTATAAAGATAACTATAATTATTAGTATTACATAGCCATCTTTAACAATGTAGAGGAATCTGTAAATTTTCAAGCTTTAATGTTGTTTTGTCTAATGGATGATCACGATAGTCACCATCGCCTCATACAATTGTCCTATAAATGAAAAAAATAATTACGCGAAATTGTCCTGACAAATGGCTTTTAAATTGCATGGTTGTGAATTACTCTAAGCACAATTCTTAAAAGGTTTATTTCTAGAATGTCTGATTTTTTGATTGATGAAGAATTACTCGCAGCCATCGATATGGGATCAAACAGTTTTCATTTGGCGATTGCCCGGGTGGATCATGGCGAAGTGAAAAAAGTCGCATCAATGTCAGAAAAGGTTCAACTTGCTGCGGGACTGGATGAAAATAAAAATTTGACTGAAGCCGCACAGCAGCGCGGTTTGGCTTGTCTGGCCCGTTTTGTCGGACGCTTGGGATCGGTACAACCGAACCGTTTACGGATTGTGGCAACGAATGCTTTGCGTCAGGCCAAAAATGGTCATGAATTTATTCAGAAAGCAGCTGAAATTTTACCAAAACCGATTGAAATTATTGCTGGTCGCGAAGAAGCGCGTCTAATTTATCTCGGTGTGTCACATACCATGGCCAATACTGGCCGTCGTCTGGTGGTAGATATCGGTGGGGGTTCGACTGAACTGATTATTGGGGAAGAATTCGAACCCATTCATACCGAATCTGTGCAGATGGGATGTGTGACTTTTACCAAGAAATTCTTTGCTGATGGTGAAATCACCCATAAAGCATTTGATAAGGCAGTGACTGCGGCACGTAAAGAAATTTCAGGCATTGCCAATACTTATAAATCTGCCGGTTGGGATGCAGTCGTTGGTTCGAGTGGTACGATCAAAGCCTGTCGTCAGATCTGTGTCAATATGGGCTGGAGCAATGATAAAGAACAGCTCACCCGTGAAGGTCTGGAAAAACTTAAAGATAAATTATTCAAATATAAGCATGTTTCGGACATGGAGTTTGAAGGTCTGAAAGATGACCGTCGTGCAGTTTTACCTGCAGGAATTGCCATTTTATATGCAGTATTTGATGTACTGAATATCCCACATCTGGTCTATTCAGATGGCGCATTGCGTGAAGGCGTGATGTATGACCTCTTGGGTCGTTTCAAGCATGAAGATATCCGTGATCGTTCTGTTCATGCCTTAATTGGTCGTTATAATGCCGATGCCAAACAGGCCGAACGTGTAGTGCAGACTGCGCAAAAACTGTTTGATGATGTGGCTGGTGATCTCGGCCTGTATAGTGAAGACAGTGATTTACTCCGTCGCGCTGCTTATTTGCATGAAATTGGTTTAGCGATCAGTCATAGTGGTTATCACCGCCACGGTGCCTATTTATTGCAACATTCTGACATTGCCGGTTTTTCGCAGGTAGATCAGAATTATTTGTCACATTTGGTCGCACACCATCGTCGTAAATTGCGCGCTGATGCCAAGCATGATGTGATGAAAGTCGGTGGAACTAAACTTTTACAGCTGTGTTTGCTGTTGCGTCTGGCGGTTTTGGTCAATCACAGTCGTAGTGATGAGATGCTTCCTGCCATTGAACTCAAGGTCAAGAATGCGCAACAATGGCAGCTCAGCATTTCTGGTGATGCCAAACAATGGCCATTACTGATTGCTGAACTGCATGATGAACAGGTGCAGTTTAAAAATTGGGAGATCGAGCTCTCGGTTCAATCTGAACAATTTGTTAATTAATACCTTTATAGGGATGAAAACGGTTGACCTATGAAAAATAAAGCTACCCCATCAAAAGCATGGACGACAGTACAGATTGCTCGTCATCCGGAACGTCCACAATTTCTGGACTACGTAGGTGAAATATTCACCGAATTTGATGCTTTACATGGCGACCGTCTCTATGGTGATGATGGCGCAATGATCGGTGGTCTGGCACGTTTTGATGGACAACCGGTGATGATCGTGGGTCAGCACCGTGGTCGTAGTACCCGTGAAAAATTGCAGCATAATTTTGGGATGAGTAACCCGGAAGGTTACCGTAAAGCTCAGCGTCTGCTGGATATGGCGGAACGTTTTAATCTGCCAGTCTTTACCTTTATTGATACCATGGGTGCATACCCGGGTGTAGGTGCAGAAGAGCGTGGTCAGGCTGAAGCGATTGCTTCTTCATTGGCACAACTTTCTAATCTGAAAGTGCCTGTAATTGCCACTGTTCTGGGTGAAGGCGGTTCAGGTGGTGCGCTCGGGATTGGCGTGGCGGACCGTGTAGTGATGCTTTCTCACAGTATTTATTCAGTGATTTCACCAGAAGGTTGTGCATCTATTCTGTGGAAAACCGCAGAAAAAGCGGAACAAGCCAGTGAAGCTTTGGCATTGACTGCTGAAAAATTACAGAAGATGGGCATTGTTGAATACGTTGTTGATGAAGGTGAAGGTGCACATCTGGATCCGGACGAGGTCATGTACCAACTGAAAGCAGTCCTGAAAGAAGCTTTAAATGAACTGCAAGCAATGGAACCACAAGCACGATGCGAAGCACGTTACCAACGTTTAATGAAGTTTGGCAGCGACAATTTAGGTCTGGCATCTTAAAGCAACTGCAGGAATTTTCTGCAGAAAAAAAATTTCTAATCGGATGCAGTGGCGGCGTAGATTCTATGCTGTTGCTACATCTGATGTTTTTTTTGTGTCCGGAAAAAATCCGCGCGATTTATGTTGATCATCAATTACAAAGTATCAGCAATGAATGGGGCGCTTTTGTCCAGCAACAGTGTCAGCAACTAAATATTCCTTGCATCATTCAGCCTGTCCATGTTGCCAGCGGCAATCTGGAATCACAGGCTCGCCAATCACGGTATCAAGCTTATTTACGGCATCTTCGGCCCAATGAAATTCTGGTCTTGGCTCACCATCAGCAGGATCAGGCAGAAACTTTGATGTTGCGCTTACTTTCTGGTGCAGGGATTGATGGTCTGGCTGCCATGAAAGCGATCGATATACGGACAGATTTAACCATCTGGCGGCCACTGCTGGATATTTCTCGTGAGCAGATTTGCCAATGGGCAGCAGATTTAAATATCCAGAATATTGAAGATCCGACCAATCAGGATACTCATTATGACCGTGCCTGGGCACGTCAGGTGCTGTGGCCAGTCTTAAGTCATCGCTATCCGAAAATGCAGTCTGCCTTGGCTCGTACCAGTGAACTGATGCAGGATGCACAAAACATTCTGCAAGAAGTATTAGAGCAGGATCTCAAACTCTGTGGTAACGCCGAAATTCTCGATCTATCTTCATTCTCAAGTTTATCCAAAGCACGGCAGCGTCAGTTACTCTCGGTCTGGATGAAAGGTGAGGGACAATATCGTCCCTCTCTGGACATGGTTGAGCGTGTACAGGCTGAAGTAATTGGAGCGAAACCAGATGCTCAAGCAGCGCTACATTGGTCGGGCTATTACTATGTGCGTTATCAGCAGCAGTTGCATCGACTAAAAGCTGAAGTTTATCTGGCTGATCAACAGCTAAACGTAGCTGAACAGCAGATCATTTTACAGAATAAAGATCAGGTTCATCTTCCTTCCGGTCAATTCAGGATTCAAAGGGCTGAGATAGGATTATCTCCCACTTTATTAGGACAACCCTTGTATTTACGGCAACGGAAGGGGGGTGAAAAAATCCATCTCTATGGACGGGTGGGACACTGGCCGCTCAAAAAAGCTATTCAGGAAGCGCAAATATTTCCCTGGACTCGGCATACTATTCAAATATTAAGCACAGATAATGTTATGCTAGGCGTGTTTACACCTAAAGGATTTTGGTTAGCTCAATCTGCATATTGTGAAGCAGGGGGATGGCTACCCATTTCGGTTTCTTCAACTTTAGAATTCAACGACGAGCATTAAACATGAGTGCAGCTTTAAATTGTAATATTAGTTTTATTGGTGGCGGTAATATGGCTCAAGCCTTGATTGGCGGGCTGATTTCGCAGGGGTTGCCAGCAACGCGTATTACAGTTTCTGATCCGGTTGAGAAAGTACGCTCACTTCTTGCAGAAAAAGAAGTCAATGTCACCGATGATAATATTGCTGCTATTAAAGATGCGGATATCGTCCTGTTTGCAGTCAAACCACAGGTTTTAGCTGGTGTGTTAAAACCACTTCAAGGTTTACTTGATGGCAAGCTGGTGATTTCAATTGTTGCGGGTGCCGAGATTGCAACACTATCTGCGCTATTGGGTACTGATCGTATTGTCCGTGTGATGCCGAATACACCCGCATTGGTACAGACTGGTGCACATGGTTTATTTGCCAATGCAGAAGTTGGTAATGATGACCGTGAGCTGGCGAGTCAGGTTTTGGCTTCTACCGGTCTGACAATTTGGGTAAACTCAGAAGCTCAGATTGATGCCGTAACTGCAGTCTCTGGTTCAGGACCTGCTTACTTCTTCTATATGATGGAAAGCATGATTCGTGCAGGCAAGAATTTAGGTCTGGATGAAAAAGTAGCTACTGCATTGACATTGCAAACTGCTTTGGGGGCAGCGCAAATGGCGATCACCAGTTCGAATACACCGGCAGAGCTACGTAAGAATGTAACATCTCCGAATGGTACAACTCAGGCGGCATTGGAAGTGTTTGATCGCGCGCAGATTTCTCAGAATATTCAGGCAGCGCTTGCTGCTGCGCAAAAACGTAGTCAGGAACTGGCCCAAGAGCTCAGTGACAATAGCAAATAATCTATCAGTTTAATTTTTAGGAACGTTCAAGTATGGGTGCAAATTCTGCGCTAATTTTTGGCATTATCATTAACGTCGCGATTTTGCTCGTATTCTTCCGCTTTTTAATGCAATTAGCCGCGGTGAGTCCTTATAATCCTGTCGTTCTATCTACTGTCAAAGCGACTAAAATTGTAGATGTGTTTGGGCGTATTTTTCCAACTGCAGGTAAAGGCCGGGTGAATACTGCTGCACTGGCACTTTTGGTCGTGCTGTATTTGCTGAAAATTTTTGGCATCATGTATTTGTCTGGGGGAATGCCAAATGGTCCAATCCATTTGCTTATTCTAACCTTCGTTACCATGATGCAGGATTTGATCCGTTTCTGTCGTTACCTGATTTTTGCAACGATTATTTTGAGCTGGGTGGTGATGTTTACGCAATCCCGTTCACCTTATATTGAGGTAGTTCAGGAACTTGCAGAACCATTATTGGCACCGTTCCGTCGTATCATGCCGAATATGGGAATGATCGATCTGTCTCCAATTCTGGCAATTTTGGCATTGATCGTAATTGAAATGATTATGAATCAGGTGGCAATTGTGTTGCTAACCGGTCTTTAATCAGACCCTAAAGAAAAAGGACGCTTAGGCGTCCTTTTTTATTTCAAGAAAATTCCCTCTCCTTGTAGGAGAGGGTTAGGGTGAGGTCTATAAATTTAAATAACCTCTATCCCAACCTTCCTCCTAAAAGGAGGAAGGAGCTTTAGTATTAATGCGCTTCATCCCAGTTCATGCCTTTACCGACTTCCACGACCAAAGGCACAGAGATTTCAATCACAGATTGCATCACTTCGGCCAGTTGAGGAGCCAGTTCATCTGCAATCGCTTCATCGACTTCAAATACCAATTCATCGTGCACTTGTAGCAGCATTTTGGCCTGATCTTTAGGTAGCATTTTATCAACCTCAATCATCGCCATTTTGATAATGTCTGCAGCTGAACCTTGTAATGGTGCATTAATCGCCGCACGTTCAGCGGCTTTGCGGACCATCATGTTACGGGCATCGATATCAGGTGTGTATAAACGGCGACCTAGAATAGTTTCAACGAAGCCTTGTTCCAATGCCACCTGACGGGTACGCTGCATATATTCATAAATTCCCGGATAGCGGCGGAAATACTGTTTGATATATTCCTGTGATTCCTGACGGGTGAAACCTAACTGACGGGTCAGACCAAATTCAGACATGCCATAGAGCAGACCGAAATTCACGGCTTTGGCCTGACGACGCTGATCATTGGTCACTTCTTCAAGCGGGATACCCAGAACTTCAGCTGCGGTACGGCGATGCACATCCTGTCCATGGTTAAAGGCATCTACTAGCGCATCATCCTGAGATAAATGTGCCATCAGACGCAATTCAATCTGTGAATAATCGGCTGCGAGTAAGACACGACCTTCAGGTGCAATAAAGGCCTTACGAATCTGACGTCCGATTTCTGCACGAATGGGAATGTTTTGCAGGTTTGGATCAGTAGACGATAAACGGCCAGTGGCTGTGAGTGCCTGATGATAACTGGTATGCACACGATGGGTTTCGTTATTGGCCTGTTTGCATAGACCATCGGTATAGGTACTTTTCAGTTTAGACAGACCGCGATATTCCAAAATCAGTTCAGCAATCGGGTGTTCCAGTTTTTCCAGTACACTTTCGCTGGTACTGTACTGACCGGTAGAGGTCTTTTTACCACCTTTTAGGCCCAGTTTGTCAAACAGAACTTCACCGACCTGCTTAGGGGAGCTAACATTAAACGCTTCACCGGCTATTTCCGTGATCTGATTTTCTAGATTCTGCATGGTTTGAGCGAACTCACAACCGAGCTGATCCAGGAAAGCCAGATCCAGTCGGATGCCATTTTCTTCCATACTGGTCAGCACACGCGCTACAGGCATTTCAATATTGTACAGAATATTGACCAGTTCAGGATAAGTCTGCAGCTTTTTGCTGAGTACTTCAAACAAGCGATAAGTCACATGCGCATCTTCTGCCGCATAATGCGCTGCAGTTTCGATCTCGATTTTATTGAAAGTTTTTTGTTTGGCGCCTTTACCCGCCACCTGTTCATAAGTGGTGGTTAAGTGGCTTAAGTACAGACGAGCCACATCATCCATACCGTGGCGAGTGGCAACTGAGTTCAATACATAAGAAGCCAGCATGGTATCAAAATACCAGCCCACCAGATGAATGCCGTGATTTTCCAGAACATGCGCATCATATTTCAGATGGTGGCCAATTTTCTGAATGGCTTCATTTTCTAGAATCGGTTTGATCTGAGCCAAAATTTCTTCACGATTGAGCTGTTCTGGCGCACCTTCATAATCATGTGCTAGCGGTACGTAATAGGCATCCTGTGCATCAAAAGCCACCGAAAAACCAACAATCTGTGCAATACGATAATCCAGACTGGTGGTTTCGGTGTCAAAAGCAAAGCGTTTTTCAGTGTTTAAACGTTCAAACAGCTTACTCCAATCTTCCTGAGTCAACACAGTATGATAAGTGGCTTCTCCAAGCTGATCATTATCACTGCTCAGTGTCGCCTGCTGCTCATCGGCTTCCTGAGGTTCAGGTGCTGCTTTGGCAGTAATCGATTGGGTAGCCTGTTTATAATTACGGTTATTGGGATTATTTGGATGATCCAGTGATTGCAGCTGGTTACGGAATTCCAGTTCAGTATACAGATTACGTAAAGCTTCTACATTTGGATCCTGAAGTTTCAGGTCATCATAAGTGAAGCTTAAATCCAGATCGCAAATGATGCTGGCCAACTGATGATCCAGTGCAATGCCATCGGTATTGTCTTTAATATTCTGACCCACTTTACCTTTGATCTTGTCGACATTTTCCAGAATGCCACCAATCGAGCCATATTCATTGAGTAATTTGGCTGCAGTTTTCGCCCCAATCCCAGGCACACCCATAATACCGTCTGAGGCATCGCCCATCAGGGTCAGATAGTCAATGATCTGGTTTGGCCATACACCAAACTTTTCAAAAACCCCATCAACATCCATTGGTTTTTCTTTGAAACTGTCTTCCAGGGTCACTTTATCAGTCACCAGCTGTGCCATGTCTTTATCACCAGTCGAAATCAGCACCTGATGGCCTAAAGCTTCAGCACGTTTAGCCAGTGTACCAATAATGTCATCCGCTTCCGCACCTGGCAGCATATGCAGGGGAATGCCCAAAGCACGAATCAAGGCATGTAAGTATGGAATTTGCTGTGACAGTTCTTCCGGCATGCTCGGACGGTCACCTTTATAAATAGGTGATAGCTCGTGACGGAAAGTCGGTTCAGGCGTGTCGAAAATCACCGCCATATGGGTTGGCTGGGTACGGCGCATCAGTTTTTGAATAGCAGAAATCGCACCACGAATTGCATTGGTGTGCAGACCGGTTGACGTGGTTAATGGTGGTAGTGCATGAAAGGCACGAAATAAAAAGTAAGAGCCATCGACCAAGACAAATGGTGGCATGTAATCAATTCCTTATTCAAAAAACAGTTTTATTGTACGTGATTTTTACTGCACTCGCAGGGGCAAGTCGGTTTCTACAGCTTAGCGAATATCGGGTGAAGATGAAATAAGCAGTACAAGCTGTTGTATGATGACATGGTTAAGGAACGAGAACGAGAAGAATGACGGCAAGGCAAAATGAATTGCGTATGATCTGGCTGATTAGTCTGGTAATTGTGGGGATAAGTGCATGGTATCTGGAATTGCAGATCGTGACTTATCTCACTGGTCTGGGTTTCCTGATCAGCGTGATGCAATATATCAGTGCCATTGAAGCGCCCGTGCGGGATCTGGCTGCATCGACGCAGGTGATTGTGCCAGCCAATTCTAAAATACCGCTATATATTTCTTCTATTATCGCCATTGTCGGAGGCGTGACTGAGCTCAACTGGCTCATGGGTATTGGTATTACTGCCTGGATTTTCTTTCTATTACGCTGGCTACAGCGTTTGGAACGTAACATTGTCCAGTTGCAATCTCGTTACCGGTCAACAGATCAGGCTCATCCAGAAATCACTCAACCAGATATTCCTTTACCTATTGCTACTCAAGCAAGTCCAGATCAACCACAATTGCTGGATCAGATCCAGCAGTGGATTTTTCGAGGAAATCCGGTTCTTAAAGCTGCGATCGCGATTCTGGTCATTGGGATTATTTTATTACTCCGTTTTGCAACAGAGCACTGGCAGCTGAGCCTGGCGGTAAAATTAGGACTGGTCGCTTTATCTGCTGTTGTTGTGACCGGATTGGGTTATACCCTGATCGCTAAAAACCGCAGTTTCGGTCTGGGACTGGAAGGCTTGGGATTAGGGGCATTATTTCTGACCTTGTTCTTTGCCTATTACAATCTGGTGATTGCCACGTTGCCACTGGCAGCTCTGGTGTTCTTGGTCATTTTGGCAATTACGCTGTACTTAAGCTTGAAACAGGAAAGTATTGAGCTGGCATTCATGGCCTTATTCATTGCCTATCTAGCGCCGTTTACCTTGCCGACCCGGGATGCTTCTGCGGTTGAGTTCATCAGTTATTATTTGCTGATTAATATCGGCGTGCTGTTCCTTAGCAGTTTGCGGCCCTGGAAAATCCTGAACCAGATTGCTTTTCTGGTCACAGTCATAGTAGGTGGAATGTATAGCCTGATTCATGGTCATACATACGAACGTTATACGATGACGACTCTGATTCTGGCACATAGTGCGGTATTCATCTGGCTGGGCTTTCGTTTTAGCCAGTTACTGGCTCGGCAGGATCTTTCGCGTTTTCGTTTAAAACCGGTTCTGGATCTTGCCCTGATTTTCGCTGCACCGATTACCGCCTATATTTTCCTGTATCTGATTCATTTCAATCAGCCTGATCAAAAGCTTTGGCAAGCCGGATTTAGTCTGTTATTTGCCGGGATATTTGCAGTCTGCTGGACCTTAGTTCGCCGTCGAGAGAGTATTCAGGTCATTTCCCAAAGTTATCTCAGCCTGATGCTGATCTTTCTGGCTTTGGTTCCCCCCATTTTATTGACAGAGCAGTGGAGCGTAGTCGGTTGGGCGGTTGAAGGCGTACTGATTTATCTCTGGGCATTGGAAAAGAATATTCGGGTTGCGCATTATCTGAGTATGGGACTGCTGATCATGGCAGGCTTCAGTAGTGTTTACTATCTGATTGAGCTTAATCCCACACCGCGGGAAATTTTCTGGATTCTCAGCTTCTGTTATGTCGCTGTCGTCTTCCTGAGTCAGCTTAAAGCCAAATATCGCCAGCAGCTGAATAGTTTAAGTATCAGTTTTCTGAGCATTCTCAGTTTTGCTGGAATTTTGATGTTGTTTGCCTTGCTTGAAGATGAGTTCGCTCATGAGCAGGCCTATATTTATAGTTTATTCAGTCTTGCACTGGGTTATACGGTTCTAAGTGAGATCATTCAGCGCAAGCATCAGGAATGGTGCTGGTTATTACCGAAATGGAGCGGTCTTACGCCATTGGTGATCATTGCGATTTTGCTGGCTGTTGATCATAGCGAAAATGGGATTCTGGTCTGGCCAAGTGCTTTAGAGCGTGGAATCTTTGCACTTTCATCATTATTGCTGGCTGCCTTATGGTTAAGACCGGTGAAAGGGATTGATTTATCCAAAGAGTGGATGAGCTTTGGGGTATTTGCCAGCCTGGCTTTGGCTAGTGTATGCCTAATACCGAGCATGCCTTATCTGAGTATGGTAATTTTTCCTCTGGTGTTCTGGTTCTGGTGTTACCGACAAAAAGAAAATTCAGAGTGGCGCTTACTCTGGCAGAGTAAAAACTGCTTAGTGTTAATGGGAGCTTGGTTAATATGCTCACAGCTGTTTAACCAGCAAGCTTTCCAATATTACTGGTTACCTCTATTCAATCCATTTGATCTGATCAGTCTGGCCATGCTTGCCAGTTTCCTGTGGATGCTGTTGCAGCAGATTCGGGCAGGACACGATCGCGGGATGATGTCGGTACTGATGGTACTAAGCCTGTTATGGCTGTCGAGCTATATTGTATTACGGGCCTTACATATCTATCTGCAAACACCATTCAATAGCCTGGAATTGTGGAGTAATGCCACAGTACAGTTAAGCCTGACGATTCTTTGGGTATTGCTGGCCTGGGCGACTATGTGGACGGCTACGCTAAAAAGGCTTAAACCGATGTGGATTTTAGGAGGCAGTATTCTGGTAATCGTCAGCTTGAAGCTGGTGTTATTCGACTTATCTCATACCGGTACACTGACACGTGTGATTTCATTCTTGCTGGCCGGTGGGGTCATGCTACTGATTGCGTATATAGCACCAATGCCGGATGGGGAGAAAAGGGTTTGAATCTAAATTACTCGATTTGAGCGTTAATTTAATCTCCCCAAACCCTGAACGAGCTTAAAGCACTGCTTTAAGCGATATGTAAAAGAAAGACAGGCTTTTTATGACAGTTCCTCCCTTAGTAAAGGGAGGTGAGGAGTGATTTAGAAAAAGTTATTTTAAATCCGGCTCTCTCTTCAGCTCCTTCTCATTGGCATATTGATCAACGTCTTCATTTTCCAGTGGGCGAGCCAGTGGATGATCAACAAAGCCCATTTTCGGTACCGGAATTTCAATCTGGTTATCGAGAAAGCCATTTCGGATTCGTTCCTGCATTTCATCACGGACTTTCAGATAATTTTCCTGCTGGCACCAGATCGCAAACAAAAGTTCAATCGAAGATTCACGGAAGGCGGTGACTGTGACTGCAGGCTTTGGATCGGCCAGAACCAGTGGATATTTATTGGCAACATCAAGCAGTACTTCACGCACCTTGATGATGTCTTCATGGAAATTAATAGCCAAGGTAATCGGAATACGCCGGATCGGAAACTTGGACAGGTTATGTACCGGAGCCCGAATCAGCTGTTCGTTCGGCAAACGTACATAGATATTGTCTTGGGTAAGCAGTTTAACCGAGAGCAGATCAATCGAAATCACTTCACCTTCAACGGTATGTCCACGAATCAGTGTAATCTGAATGGTATCACCGACCTCAAAAGATCCTTCACCGATCAGGAAGATACCGCTGATCAAGTTTGACGCTGAAGTCTGAGAAGCGAAACCCAGTGCGACGGTTAAAATACCCGCTGCACCAAGGAAAACACTGAGTTTAAAACCAGCTTCCTTCAAACTTGCCATCACAAACAGCAGGAAAATAAAGTAGAAAATCCCGCGGCGCCAGACCATTTGCTGATGCGCATTAAAGCGTATACCAATAGTACGGATAAAAGCATTCGAAAAAAAACGTGCGATCAGGAAACCAATAAAACACAGCACAACCGCGACGACGATTTCAGTCAGGCGATCGGTATTAATATTGGTAAATACTCCCTTGAGACTGTTGGTGACTTCGGTTGGAATATTCGAATTTGGCATCACACGCTCTTAGAAAAATGAATCAAACATATTAAATAAATTTCCCGCCGGATCACGCGGTGGGTGTAAATAATCCACTTCACCCGCATTGGGCGGGGTACGGTTTTCCACCCGGATCCGGGGTGGGCGATCCAGACCTTCATGCAAAACCTTAATCTGCGAGGTCCACAGACGTTCAGTGCTGGCACTATAAAAGAGAGGCAATGCAGGTACTGGAACATTCATCCGATCGAAACGCAGTTGCTGCTGACTGGTATTATGAAACTCAATCGGGGTCACAGCACGGAATGCACGAGGACGTAATTGTTGCAATTCAGTCCGGCCATCGACTGCGGTAGCATAGCAAATTTCACCGGAACGGTGATTTGGCCCAAACCAGGTATCTTTCGGTAAAATCACTGGAAGATCAAAAATCGGTTCACGTTGACCTTCGACAAAACCGGCAATCCATAGCGGGGTGCTGATATAGAGCGTTCCACGTTGTCCAGCCGGAATATAAATCGGATCAACCGGTTTAATTACTACGGAGCGATTCGCCAGACGAGGCATAAGCTGTAACTTGCTTTGGGTAGATTTGAACATATAGCGTTCAATTTTCACCGGGGTCGGGAATGCAAATAGTGGATCACTAATCTGATGCCATTGCTGTTCATAATCGTACTGCACCGTCGGACGATAATATTCCAGTCGCCATTCTTGCAAGCCTCGGGTCAAACGAAACAGCAGAGAGCCAAATTGCCAGGCCTTGGACTCGTTAATTTCAAAACTTTGCTCTCCCCACCATTGAATTCTGGGAGACTGCAGGTTCAATTCCTCTTGATCTTGGGGCAATGTTGGCATCCTTTCTTGCTAAATCTTTGAAAACATACTTCACGCTGTCATATGCTTAGAGTACACTCAATTTAAATTTTTTCATCATTATTATAATCTGCGATGCAAGTACTGAAACAATTACAAATCCCGTATAGCTTTGCGAAACGTCATGGTGTGCTATTGCGTTACGAGGGAGATCAGGCTTTTATTGTCCGTCGTGACAATACATCTATGCTTGCATTACAGGAAGCACGCCGTTTGCTGGGTCATCCGGCTCAGTATCAACATTGTACAGAACAAGAATTCAATCAGTTACTCAGTTCCAGTTTTGCTGGTGATAGCGGTGAGTCACAGCAGGTGGCGGCTGGTCTGGAAGATCACCCGGATTTATTAAGTCTTGCCGATTCAGTTCCTGAAGCTGAAGACCTGATGGATCAGGAGGATGATGCGCCTATTGTCCGTCTGATCAATGCCTTGTTGTCTGAAGCAATCCGGGTTGGAGCTTCAGATATTCATGTGGAATCTTTCGAAAAACGACTTTCCGTACGCTTGCGTGTCGATGGGCAGTTGCGTGAAATTGTGCAGCCACGTCGTGAGCTGGCGCCATTACTGGTATCACGGATCAAGGTCATGGCCAAGCTGGACATTGCAGAAAAACGTATTCCTCAGGATGGACGTATTTCCTTGCGTCTGGCAGGGCGTGAAGTCGATGTCCGTGTTTCAACCTTGCCATCCTCTTATGGGGAGCGGGTGGTGATGCGATTGCTAGACAAACAGGCTGGCCGTCTAAATATGACTCATCTGGGCTTGATGAATAACGATTATGATCGACTCAAGACCCTGGTGCATCGTCCTCATGGCATTATTCTGGTGACTGGACCTACCGGATCGGGTAAGACCACTACCTTATATGCAGCACTTTCTGATCTAAATGATGGTTCCAAAAATATCCTGACGGCTGAAGATCCGGTGGAATATCAGTTAGAAGGGATTGGTCAGACTCAGGTAAATACCAAAGTCGACATGACCTTTGCTCGTGCTTTAAAAGCCATGTTGCGTCAGGATCCGGATGTGGTGATGGTCGGTGAGATTCGTGATCTGGAAACCGCAGAAATTGCAGTTCAGGCATCATTGACTGGTCACCTGGTATTATCAACACTACATACCAATACTGCGATTGGTGCAGTGACCCGTTTAAAAGACATGGGAATTGAGCCATTCTTGCTATCCAGCTCCTTAATTGGGGTAGTTGCTCAGCGTCTGGTACGTACCTTATGTCCGCATTGTGCGACCTGGAAGGATGCGGATGCATTTGAAAAGAATCTGTTTGAACATATTGAGCATCCACAGGATTTAAGATTACCTCAACCGCACGGTTGTGAACGGTGTGGTAATACCGGCTTTAGTGGACGTACCGCCATTTATGAAATTGTACCGGTTGATGAGCATATGCGCCGTCTGATTCATGGTAATGCGGCTGAATATGAGCTGGAAACCTATGCACGTCAGCAATCTGGTTCAATTCGCGATGATGGTTTACGTAAAGTACTGGCTGGAAAAACCACGATTGAAGAAGTTTTGCGTGTAACCAATGAGGCGGCAGAGTAAATTTTTATTCGATGGGATAGGAAGGCACAGTTTTCTTAAGTAAATATCTCAAGTGATCATTTTTCTATGAAATAGCACAAAGTAATTTTGATTAAAATTTTATAAGAATAATCAGCTCTATCCTGAAATGACTTCTGATTTTTCAGGATAGAGAGTGGAATGCTTATGTAGACTTAGGTGATGACATTCAAAGTAACATCAATATTGTTTCGGGTTGCATTTGAATAAGGACAAACGATGTGTGCGGCATCGACCAGCTTTTGAGCTTCGTCCTGTTCCATTCCTTCTAAATGAATATTTAAAGTCACTTCAATGCCAAAACCGGTAGGAATCGGACCAATGCCAACTTCACCTTCAATATAGGCATCTTTGCTAATATTGATTTTATCCCGGTTGGCAACAAACTTCATGGCACCTAAAAAACAGGCTGAATAACCTGCAGCGAACAATTGTTCAGGATTGGTCCCGCCACCTGGGCCACCCATTTCCTTGGGCACTGCCAGTTTCACATCCAGAATCTGATCGTCAGAGGTTGCACGGCCATCTCGACCGCCTGTAGCTTTGGCACGTGCGGTATATACTGCTTTTTCTAATGACATGAGAGTATTTCCTGCTTGTTCTTTTATGGAACTTCTATGCTCCATAATTTCTAGGGAAGAATAAGCAGGGATTTTGTTAATTTATGCAAGCGAATGAGAATGCGGTAAAAAGTCTGACTTAAGAGAACTTTAGTAGCTTGCGATGCTGCATGAGTGGCATAGACTCACGCACTTTGGCCTGCCCAGTCAAATCAAAATCAACCGTAATAATCTGTGCGCCTTCCGCATGCACCATATCGAGAAGTTGACCACGGCTGTTTGTGGCAGCGGCATGTCCCCAAGTTTGACGTTTTTCACCATGCCAACCCTGTTGTGCAGCACCGAGAACTGTGCATTGGGTATCCATAGCACGTGCTTGCAATAATAATTGCCAGTGCATTTGGCCAGTGGTGTAAGTAAAGGCAGATGGCGCAGTTAAAATATTCGCGCCATGGGCACGTAAATGAAGCGCAAGTTCAGGAAAACGCAGGTCATAGCAGACCATCATACCGATATTGCCAAAAGGTGTTTTCGCAACAACAACATCGGTACCTGGTTCAAAAAATTGGGATTCCTGATAGCCACCAACAGCATCACCGACCTGTACATCAAAGAGGTGAATCTTGTCATAGCGGGCTTCAGTTTTTTCTGGGCTAATACACAAGCTAACGGTACGAACCCTGTCATCTTCAATAATCGAACCATCAGGACGATAAGGACAGGGTAATGTCCCTGCGATAATCCAGATCTGATATTGATGCGCTAGTTGTTCCAGACGTTGTTGAATGCTCTCGAACTGAGCAGCGGTTTCGCGCTGCTTACCAGCAGCAAAACAGACGAAATTTTCAGGAAAGACAATAAGCTCAGCACCTTTTGCTTTACTTTGTTGAATTAATGATTCGATGGTCATGAAATTTTGCTCAATTTCATTCTGGGAATTCATCTGTGCAACAGAAAGTAAAGTCATAGGGATTCCTTATTGTGTGTTCATACCTTTTGTTCAGACACTTGATCTAGATTATCTTGTTCTTTTTGCAACTGTTTGACCAAGGGCTCAAACATATTCTGGTTGCTCTGATTTAACCGCATTAAAGTCTTGTGTGCATCCAGAACAGTTTTCAGCATTGCTTGATGCGTCACATGTTCTTCCATCAGTTTACGCGTACATACATTTGAATCACCGCAGTAATCCAAAATGACAAAGACCTGCCCCAAGCCCATACTGTTGGCCAGAGTCGTGATATCAGAGTTAGTCGACAACATCACCGCCTGGATCTTATGGAGCTGCTTAAGTTTAAGTCCTAATTTTGCTAGGACACCCAGTACAGTGCTGTCAATAAAGCTGGTTTCAGTCAGATCAACAATTGCGCCAACAACGTTGTCCTGCTGCTCAAGTTTGTTCAGTAATTTGTCTAGACTAATACAAGATTGGGCCCGCACTTCGCCGATAAGCTTAAAAATATGCGTTCCATTCAAGCTTGCATATTCAACATGACCTGTTGACATATAAATGCCATTTGCAGAGAAGGATATTAAATTATCCCATAGGGTCTACGGATACTCAAGTAGCTGAAAGTCGCAATCAAATTAAGTGCTTATAAAGCTTGTGATTATACTGCTATTTCACTCTTATAAAGCTGAGAATGGCAATATCGTCGGCAACATGTTCGGGTGCCTCGAAGGATTCGTTCTGTAAGTGATGCAATAATTGGGAAAATTGTTCATTCAGACCGCCGTTAAACGGCTCCAATGCTCCATCTGAACAGATAATAAATCGTGCATTGCGGCTGAGGATATATTCATTTTCTTCTACCTCAAGGTCTTCAGTGAGGCCAAGAGGAAAGCTGCTGGATGACAGGATTTTAGGTTCCTGATTCGGTTCAAAGATAATCGGAGGAGGGTAGTGGCCAGCACTGGACCATTTCAAGACATGGGTTTCCAGGTTCAGAATTCCGGCTATCATGGTGATATGTTTTTCAATATTTTCCTGAACCAGCATCCCGTTCAGCTTCTTGATCAGCTCACGAGGCGTTTTCGAACGTCCATGAAAGGCTGCCATCCAGGATGTTAATAAACTGCTGGTAACGCCATGACCAGAAACATCTGCCAGATAGAAAATGACTTCTTTATCGCTGATTTTCCAGTAATCATACCAATCGCCAGATAGATAGGCAGAAGGCTGAAAATAGGTTTCAACCGCATAATTGGTTAATTCAATTTCATTCGGTAGCAAACGTTTTTGTAGCTCTGCTGCTGAAGGAAGATCACGACTATCCTGATTACGCTTATATTGCGCATCGATTTTTTGTAATGCGATATCGGGTTGTTCAGGCAGTTTATCCCAGATCCAGCCTGCCAAAGCACCTTGTTCCCAAGCTTGTGCCAAGGCTGTTCCTTCATTTTCCAGCGCTAATACGACAGTCGGAAGGTTCCACTTATATTTCAGATAATCATGTACATCTGCAATGGCAATAATCGTCGCATCGTACAACTCGTGATCTTCCAGCTTGATTACTTGAACGTGCGGAAGCTTCTCAAGCACTTGATCTAAATAAGGAATATCACGGGTAGGTTGAATGAAATACATAGACAGGTAGTTCGATCCTAGGATGAGTTATAAGATGTACTATAACAAGCAAATGATTGCTAGCGAACGGTTTTCGCTAGCAAATCATCATTGAGCTTAGGTTTCAAAGGTCATCACTAGAAGATTCAGTCTCATTTTCATCGAAAGATTCATCTTCAAGATTTTCATCATCGAAGTCATCTTCAAGGAATAAAGATTCCTGTTCCAGACCTTTTTTCTGGGCGATCATATAATTGGTGCGTTGCAAATAAATATCGCGAATTTGTGCATAACGATCACCTGTTAACACACCTTCAATATCAAGTAATTCTGCACGATTATCAATTGCACGCCAGAATTGATCACCCCAATACAAGCCTTCATCATCTTCAAGAATATATTTCTGTGGACGGGTCTGGCTATCGACTGCCATACCGAAAGTATCACGCACAGAACTTGGGCCTAGGAACGGTAACATCACATAAGGACCGGAAGGTACACCGTAATAACCTAGCGTAATCCCGAACTTTTCATCTTCATGATCCAGTCCCAGACGACGGGCTGGGTCTGCCAGACCTAAAGTAGTTAAGGTATTAATGGTAAAACGGCCCAAAGATTTTGCTGCACGAGCAGGACGGCCCTGAATCAACTGGTTTACCGCATTCCATGGTTCACCTAAATTGCTACGGAACTGGGTATAGCTGCCACGCACATCTTGAGGAACCTTTTCCTGATACTGAACCGCAATGGGGCGAACAACTGCCTGATCGATTGCATCATTAAATTGATACACCTTTCTATTCCAGCCCTGGAAAGGATCTTTAACTTCTTCAGCCTGTGCAGCACTAGCATCGACTTTTAGCTGGGTTTGCAGGTGACTCACTTTAGAAGATATTTTTTCTCTGAGTGGAACCGTAGCAGTAGTAGAAGATTCAGTTTCTATTTCAGTCTGTTCAGCCTGAGTAGTGTCTTCAGCAAAAATTAATGGGCTAGAGGCCAAAGAAAATAAGCATAAAGATAAATAAATAGAGCGATGCATAAGGAAACCCCAAAGCCTTGTTCTGAGTATAGTGGCGTTGTTTAACCCGGAATAATAAACTGTATTACTAGGAATAGGCGTAATTTAAGCAAAATTGTATAATAAATGAATAAAAACTTCATAAAAGGCTAAAAATTAGACATGCGGTAAGATTTATTTGAAAAAGGTGTTGCAAGCCCTCTGAAATGCTGTAGAATGCACATCCATCGGCGGTGATGAAGATTAAAACTTCTGATAAAACAGTAACTTAGCGTGAAATGGTTAAGTTGGGTTTTAGAAAGAAAGTTTAAAAATAATTTTCATTACTGGTTGACTTTCTAGAGATAGAGAGTAATATAGCCGACCTAGCTTGCTACTGACGAAGTAGCAAGAAGATCATTAAGAGATTATG
>NZ_VOZF01000016.1:0-61939 GCF_013419905.1 Acinetobacter sp. YH12046 | reverse complement strand
AAAACCTTCAAAATTCTTGCTGAGCGATATCGCAATCGAGGCAAAAGACTAGCATTAAGATTCAATCTAATTGCTGGAATTTATAACTTGGAGCTGAGTGAAAAATGACTTATGAAAGAAATCTAATATCTCGACTCATAAGTTTTTCTGTTTAAATACATATCTGGAAAATTAACTTTCATTCCAGTTTTTAAAAATTATCTCTTTAATATAAAACCTATCAGCAATTATCAATCATTATTCGCCTTTGAATAATTAAGTTTTAACTATGATTAATTAAATACCCTAAGTAATCAGCTAATATTAAAAAACTTTTTCATCTTAAACTGAATTTGGTAAACGCTTAAAATAAACATGTAGCCAATAAAAAAGCCACTTAATATAAGTGGATGATTTATAAAAAGAATTTTTTGTGGAGATGGCGTCAATTGAACTCAAATCCTAACCTATTAATTCTAAAGTAATTTTATTGAATAAGAAAATTCACTGACCCAATTTTGACCCAAATTAGATTTAGTGTATTGAATTACTTTAAAATCTTGTTCAAATCCAAATTCAGGATTAGAACTGGTGTACACATTTTAACACGTAAAGACTGAAGATCAAAAGCAATGTTATAACATTGCTTTTATTTACTATTCAGTATTTTCTATAGGCCATCTTTTTTCAATTTGTATTTCTGCTTAGAGCTCTTGGTTTATCAGGAATTATTCGTTCAATTAATCTAGCCTCTAATGCAGGACTTAAATATTTTTTTTGAACGTTTCAAGATGCGATAAAGCTAATAATGACATAAGTTCGCTAAGGCTCTATTCCTTGTGTTCCATCGTTTCAATTAGGCGCTTAACTTGATCGCTGACTTGAGCGGTAGCTTGATCACTAGCAAAATTTTTTCCACTAACTAAATGGTTCAAAAAATCCTTCAACTTAGCTATACAAAAAATCATCGCTACATTGTTTTTACAAAATTGACCTATATTATCAATTACCTTTGTAATTACGACTACGTTTTTGTTACTTAGCATGCTGGTGCTTATGCCAATTATTATCTTCAATTTGTAGTGTCATATCACTGATATGATGCCGTTCATGAAGTATATGAAAAGCCTGATCGTATAATTTTTTTTGATCAACATCAGGTGCAACCAAATGCACGGTCAAAACCACCTTTCTTGACGTAATTGCCCAAACTTTTAACTCATGAATACTTTGAACCCCTTCTAACATTAATAAATCTGATCTTAACTTCTCAATATCAATTTCTTCAGGAACACCTTCTAACAATATATGGATACTTTGTTTCAATAATATCCAAGTTCTTGGAAGTACCCAAAACCCAATCAACACTGCAATCAGCGTATCAATCCACATCCATCCTGTGAAATAGATGATTAGTGCACCAATGATGACCCCGACTGAACCTAAAGCATCACTAAGCACCTCTAAATAAGCACCTTTAATATTGAGACTCTCTTTGCTACTCGAGAGCAAGATTTTCATTGAGATGAGATTGATGATCAGTCCGAGTATTGCCACAACCAACATCCCGATACTTTGAATTTCAGGTGGATTCTCAAAGCGCTGATAGGCTTCAAATAAAATATAGAGAGCAACAACAAATAACATCAGTGCATTAAATAATGCAGCCAGAATTTCAAAGCGTTGATAACCAAATGTACGCTTATCATCTGCAGGTTTTTGTCCGATTTTAATTGCCACTAATGCAATCGCAAGTGCAGCAGCATCTGTCAGCATGTGCGCAGCATCGGATAACAGCGCCAAACTTTGCGTCATAAACGCAGTGATGACTTCAATAATCAAAAATGTGGTGGTTAATGCTAAAGCGAAATAGAGTTTTTTGGCATTTTTTTCCGATGCTTCAAAATGACTGTGGTCATGTTGATTTGAGCTACTCATAGTGCTCTCCTTATTATTGATTATTCAAGGTAAGCCGAAGCATTACCTTGAATATATTTATACTTAATAGGTTTCCGTTTGTAGTAGCTTATTGTCCTGATCAGTATTGATCCAGCGATATAAAATAGGAAGTAATACAAGGGTGAGCATGGTGGATGAAATAATGCCTCCAATCACTACCGTCGCTAAAGGTCGTTGTACTTCTGCACCTGTTCCAGTGGCAAGTGCCATGGGCACAAAACCAAGTGAGGCGACACAAGCTGTCATCAATACAGGACGTAAACGTAAAATTGCTCCTCTCCATACTGCTTCATCTAAGCTGTATTGATTTCGAAGCTCTTTGATAAATGTCATCATCACCAGGCCATTCAAGACAGCAACACCTGATAGTGCAATAAAGCCAATCCCTGCTGACATGGATAAGGGAATACCACGTAGCCAAAGGAATAAAACACCACCCGTTAAAGCAAACGGTACGCCTGTAAATACCAAAAGACTCTCTTTAACATTATGAAATACTGCCATGAGCAAAATAAAGATAGTCAATAAGGCCAGTGGAATCACAATTTGCATACGTGATTGAGCTGAAGCTAAATTTTCAAATTGGCCACCATATTCAATCCAGTATCCACTTGGCAGATCATAGTCTTTTAACTGCTTTTGCAGTTCAGAAACATAAGAACCCAGATCACGCCCTTCAACATTAGTTGTCACGACAATACGACGTTTACCATTTTCACGGCTGACTTGGTTCACCCCTTCAATTAGACTGACTGTCGCAACATCGGCTAAGACAATTTGCCCTCCACTAGGAAGCTGAATCGGCAACTGAGCAACTGTTGATGTATTTCGATCTTGATCAGTTAATCTAATTTCAAAATCAAAACGTCGATCACCTTCTAAGATTTCACCCACATTTTGACCACCAATACTGGTTGCCACAAGGTCTTGAATTGAACGCACACTTAGCCCATATTGCGCAGCCAAAGCTTTATTTACCTCGACATTTAGTAATGGCAAACCTGAGGTCTGCTCGACTTTCACGGCACTGCTACCCGATATTTGCTGAATGATTTTGGAGATTTTAGTCGCTTCAGTATTGAGGACATCCATATCATCACCGAAGATTTTCACACCAACATCACTACGCACACCTGAGATCAATTCATTAAATCGGAGTTCAATCGGTTGTGAAAATTCACTATTATTGCCTGGAATCGTGGCTAAATACGCCACCATACGGCCACGTAATTCATCTAAACTTTCTTTAGGATTTGGCCATTCTGAACGAGGCTTTAACATGATATAGCCATCTGAAATATTGGGTGGCATGACATCTGTTGCAACCTCGGCTGTACCCGTTCTGGCAAATACTGCCTTAATTTCAGGGAAACTCTTTAAAAGAAGCTTTTCAGTATTCTCCTGAATACGTAAAGACTCTTCTAAGCCTGTACTTGGTGAACGCAACTGTTGTACCGCAAAGTCTCCTTCACTGAGCTGTGGTGCAAATTCACTGCCGAGTTTGGTACTGATGAATCCTGTAATCACTAATAAACACAGTGCAAAAGTCAGCACAACTGCTTTGTATTGGTACGCAATATCAAGAGTTTGCTGATATTTAGCTTTTAGCCATAACATCCAACGACTTTCTTTTTCTTGAATATCGCCTTTGACCCACAATGCCACCGCAGCAGGCACAAATGTGATCGATAAAATAATGGCTGCAACAAGGGCGAGTACCACTGTCAGTGCCATCGGATGGAACATTTTTGCTTCCACACCACTTAAAGCAAAAATCGGAAAATACACCACTAAAATGATCAATTGCCCAAAAATCAAGGGACGTCGAGCTTGGCGTGCGGCTAAAAAGACCTCTTTAAAACGCTCTTGTTGAGTTAATTGTCGCTTTAACTGTTGCTGAGTATGTGCCAAACGACGAATACAGTTTTCAACAATCACCACCGCCCCATCGACAATAATCCCAAAATCTAAAGCACCTAAACTCATGAGATTGGCACTGATATTTTTTTGCGCCATCCCTGTGAGTGTGAATAGCATCGACAATGGGATTACACAGGCTGTAATTAAGGCTGCACGAATATTCCCGAGAAATAAAAAAAGAATGACGATGACCAAAATGGCGCCTTCAATCAGGTTTTTTTGTACCGTTTTAATCGCCTTTTCGACCAAGCTGGTGCGGTCATAAACAGTTTCAATTTTAACCCCTTTGGGTAAGCTTTTCTGAACCTCTTGGATCTTAGCATCTACCGATTTTGATACCGTACGGCTATTTTCGCCCATCGCCATCATGGCAATCCCAAGTACCGTTTCCACACCGTTATAGGTAGCACCACCTGTTCTTAAGTCATGACCAATGGATACTTGAGCAATATCACCCACACGGATTGGACTACCGTTCGGACTTGCAATCATGGTGTTTTCAATATCACTGATATTATTCAAGGTACCCGGCACACGAACCGTGAGTTGCTGACCATTTTCCTCAATGAACCCTGCACCACGATTTTCATTATTCAGTGTCAAGGCTTGCTGTAATTGATCTAAACCAACATTCAACTGCTGCATACGACTTAGATCGGGCGAAACGAGATAGGTTTTATTATAGCCACCAATACTATTAACCTCAGCAACACCTTTAACTCGTTGCAGTTGCGGTCGAACAATCCAATCCTGAATTTCTCTTAAATCCATCGCTGTATAAGTAGAACCATCTGCTTTTTTTGCATTTGGTTCAGCTTTAACGACCCATTGATAGATTTCCCCTAAACCAGTCGATACAGGTGACATAGTAGGTGAAACTTGATTGGGTAGTTCTGCCTGTACCTCTTGCACACGCTGGTTAATTTGTTGACGTGCCCAATAGATATCGGTTCCATCTTTAAATACAACAGTGACTTGGGATAATCCATAGCGGGAGATTGAACGTGTTAGCTCCAAATCTGGAATACCTGCCATGGCATTTTCAATCGGATAGGTAATCCGTTGTTCTACTTCAAGTGCTGTAAAACCATTGGCTTGGGTATTGATCTGTACTTGGGTATTGGTAATGTCAGGAACAGCATCAATTGGCAACTTCTGATAACTATAAATACCCACCGCAATCCATGTGCAGACAAACAGCATCACCCAAATAGCATTTTGAATTGCAAACTGAATAATGCGCTCAAATAATCCTTCAGGATGAGGTAAATCTTGATTAATGCTCATGACCGGCCTCATCTTTTTCTAATTCAGACTTTAATAAAAAACTGCCATCAGCAATGTATTTCTGCCCTTCAGTTAATCCAGAAATGACTTCTAGCCATTGCCCATCCTGACTGCTCACGCCCACTTCTATTAGCTGTGCTTTAAGATGAACCTGTCCCTTTTCTTCAGACTCAATCACAAATACCACAGGTTTTCCTTCAACCTGCTGTAAGGCTTTTTTCTGAACTCTTAACGCTGTTTTTGCTTGTGCATCAGTCACAAAAACATTTACCAAAACATTTGGACGCAGTACATCCGCTTGTGTGGTGACTTTGGCACGCACTTGTAAACGTCCAGTTTGTAAATCTGCCTGTGAATTCAGCGTTTGCACTTTTGCTTGGTAATTTTGATCAGAACCATTGGTTTTAAAATTTAAAATTTGCCCCGCTTGAAGCTGAATATTTGAGGTATTTGGTAGATTAAATTCCAACCAAAGGTCTTTTAGATTTTCAATCACAAAAAGCTGATCCGCCAGTTGGACATTTTCACCTACCACAATGTCTTTTTGACTGATCATGCCTGGAATGGGTGCGCGAATAACAAAACGTCCATTTTGCCCAGTTGAACCTAGAGCGTGTAGACGGGCTTGCTGAGATTGCACTGTAATTTGGGCTTGGCGATAGGTATTTTCAGCACGCTGCAAATCTTGCTTTGCCGAAATACCTTGTGACCATAACTGTTGTTCTCGTTCGTATTCTTGCTGTGCCAAACGCAAACTTGACTGCGCAATGCTCAAACTCGCTTGTTGATCAATTAATTCAGGGACGGAAAGTACTGCAAGCGTTTGACCACGTTCCACATACTGACCAAGTGCCACATTAACTTGCTCAACATGACCACTAAAATTCGGTGAAATATGCGCTTGTTGATCCGTATTCACCACCAATTTTCCAGGGAGTGTTACAAAGCTGTTTATCTCCCCCTGTGTGACTGTTTCAACTTTAAGGCCATGTTCCACCATCTGTTGCGCTGTAAGCTCTATTTCGCCTTCTTCACTATGCTGATCTTCTTTACTTTCTTTAGCATGATCATCATGCTGTTCATCTTCACCATCATGCCCATGCTCATCATTTTTTTCATTTTGATTACCCAACCAGATCCATACGCTGATTAAAGCCGTTAAGCCGATCAATACACTGATTAAAATGGGTTGAGAGATTTTTCCAAATTGATATTTTTTCACTTTATTCTCCCTGCCCATTCAGCAGATTTTGAGTTTCTACAAAGGCTTTTTTATTGAGTTGGCTATAAGCATTAGATTGGCTGATCTCTTCATAACTTGTGCCTAAACTTAAAGCCTCAACACTGAGACCGATCTGCCAAGCTTGTTTGAGTATTTGCAGTTGTGCCACACGTAAATTTTGCAACTGTAAAGATATCTGTTGTATATCCGTGACAGAGAATTTACCTGCCTGAAAACCCTGTAAAGTTCGAGACTGGACTTTTTCAGAAAGCTGTATTTGCGTATTAATAGCATCATATTGTTGACGCAAGCCTTTCAACTCATTCAAACGGTTTGCAATATCAAGAATTTGTTGTTTTAACTCTCTTTGTTGAATTTGAGTCAATAACTGCTGTTGGCGCTCAGCCATGGGAATAACATATTGTTGACGATTAAAAATATTTAAAGGAACTTCCACCCCTAATACTAAAGTAGTTTCATCCGAAGCTTGAGATGACTTAGTCTGAGCCATGCCAAGATTCAACGTGGGTTGAGGACGGTTTTTTATCTTTAAACTTTCAACCTTTTGCTGAGATTGTTGCATATTTAAGGCATACAGTTTTTCGAGCCAACCGTGTTGGATATTTTTTTCAACTGAACGCTCGATCTCGCTTGGCCAAACCACTTTGTTTGATTGAACACTTAAGGAAGGTTGGGACTCTCCCCATAAATTAGACAATTGTCGTTGCGATGCTTGCAGTGCAAGTAAAGCTTGTTGATATTGTCTTTGAATTTCTAAATGGTCAATCTGAGCACGTTCATAATCTACTAATGCAATACTGCCCGCTTGATAACGTTTGTTAGCGCTGTCTAGATTCGCTTGACTCACTTTCATCTGCTTAGCAAAAAGGGATGTTTCAGTTTCAGATAACAGATATTGTGCCCAAGCATACTTCACCACCATTTCACTCTGTGCTTGCCAGAGTTGCTCTTTAAGTTGAAGCTGCTGTTTTGAAATTGATGCTATTTCTTGGTTTAACTTACGTTGACCAAAGAGATCAAGTGGTTGACTGATACCAACACTCAGTTCTTGTTCCTGACTAGAACTAAAACCGTTTTGTTCAATCGAGAAAGTTGGATTTTGCCAAAGACTGCTGTTTTGAGTATTTAATATCGCAAGTTGCTGACGCTGTTGCTGAAGTTCGAATTGTGATTGATATTGCTGAACTTTGGCTAGAGCATCTTGAAAATTCGAGATTTCATTTGCAGATGCGCTAGTATTTTGAATGCCAAACAGCAAGAGCCCAATCGCTACGCATTGACTTGTAAAAGTCATATTTTGAAAAGACATAGATGTTTCCCACTAAATTAAATTTGAAAGTGGTGGGAATATTTAAGGCTACCCCACCATTAGCGGGGAAAGTTCGGGAGGCGGGCTTTTTGAACTTAAGTCAGGCGAACTGTAATCATTATTCCAAAAATACTCTGGTCTAACAGTATATGAAAACAGCGTTTGTATAAAAGAAACTTGACGTTGTTCTAAAATCAATTGGATCATCGATGGAAGATGATCCTGGTGATTCTCTACCCAGTCTAAATCATTATTCTGTTTTTCAGGTGCTTGATGACCATGTTTTTGTGTCTCGCTCACACATAAAGCATTTGTATGATGTCCAAAGTGATAGTTTTGAACCACGGAAATGCTTTCTTCATGGACACAAAAAGCAGCCGCCACATTCCAAAGGCTTTGGAACATGAACAATCCCACTAAGACTGTGATCCATGTCATTGAACGCATATGAGGATAAGTAATAAATTTTTATAGCATTATAAACCTGGGAGTAACTCTAAGGTCAATAATTGTTTTTTTATTAATCCTAATAATTTTAGGTGGCATCAATTGAACTCAAATCTTAACTTATTCATTCTAAAGATATTTTATTAAATAAAAAAAATTTATTGACCCAATTTAGATTTAGTGCATTGAATTCACTTTAAAATCTTGTTCAAATCCGAATTCAGGATTTGAAGTGGCATACTGATTATACCAACATCGAGCACACTATAAAATGATATACCATAACATATCATTTCTTTGATTTTCTTTTTTTGATGTATCATTCTTTTAGATATATTCAGGGACAAGGTAATGTTTGAAATTATTGATGATTTAAAAAATAAATTAGATCAGCATCGCCCCCTATCACCTGCAATAGTAAAAAATTTACAGGAAGACCTTATTGTACGATGGACTTATCATTCCAATGCTATTGAAGGCAATACACTTACTCTATTAGAAACCAAAGTTGTGTTAGAAGGCATAACTGTCGGTGGAAAAGCTTTACGAGAGCACTTCGAAGCAATTAACCATAGAAATGCCATTTATTACGTTGAAGACATTATTAGAAAGGAAGAACCTTTTTCTGAATGGCAAATTCGTAATATCCATCAGCTTATCTTAAAGAATATTGATGATGATAATGCTGGCCGCTATCGTCAACAAAATGTCCTAATCTCTGGTGCTACAACTACACCACCGGACTATACATTGCTCAATGACAAAATGGCTCAGCTAGTTGATTGGTACAATTCAGAGGCACATAAGCTTCATCCCATTGAACGTGCAGCTAAAGTACATGCAGATTTTGTAGGCATCCATCCATTCATTGATGGCAATGGTCGCACGTCACGTCTATTGATGAATCTCGAATTGCTTAAAGCTGGTTATCCACCTGGTGTGATTACAGTAGAAAATCGTTTGGCTTACTATGAGGTTCTTGATCAATGGATGGCTTACGGAAAAACTGAAGCTTTTATCCAATTAGTTTCCGATGCTGTACTAGAAGGATTTAAACCATATCAGGTTGTTTTAGGAATTTAGGCGAACTCTGTCTATCAAAGCTTTGTGCAACAAAGCCCTTAGCTTTTAAAACTTTAGTAAATTAGCTCTATAACATTGAAAAAAAACCGATGTATAAACATCGGTTTTTTAATTTTTTATTTAGTTATGCAGGCGTAGCTAGATTTCCAACTTTAAGTAAGCTCACTCGCTCCTGTTGTCTTTGCATAATAATTTTACCATTACGCACACTTAAAATAGCTTTTACTTGATTAGCAACAACTTCATAATCATTTTTAGCCGGCATAATTATAAAACTGGCAGGACGGCCGACCTCAATCCCGTATTGATCCCCTAAACATAAAGTCTTGGCTGAATTATCTAAAACAAAATCCAAGCAACGTTGTAAGTCTTCATAACCCAGCATATGACAAATATGTAAGCCAGCATCAAGAATACGAATAATATTACCGTTTCCTACTGGATACCAAGGATCACGAATTGAATCCTGAGCAAAACAAATATTCATACCTGCACGGTCAATTTCTGGTACACGTGTCAAACCTCGACGCTTTGGATAGTTATCAAATCTTCCTTGCAAATGAATACTTTCTGTAGGGCACGAAATAAAGTTAATTTTAGAACGTTTTAGTAAGCGGAATAACTTGTAACAATAAGCATTGTCATAAGATCCCATCGCGGTAGTATGGCTAGCTGTTACACGCTCCCCCATACCTCGTACGTGTGCTTCGTCTGCCAGAACTTCCAAAAACCGAGATGCTGGATCATCAATCTCATCACAGTGTACATCCACCAGACAGTTATATTTTTCAGCTAAATCCATCAAGAAATGAACTGAACTTACACCTTTTTCACGGGTATATTCAAAATGTGGAATGCCACCAACTACATCAGCACCAAGCTTTACGGCTTCCTCCATTAAAGCACGACCATTTTTAAATGACTCAATACCTTCTTGTGGAAATGCTACAATCTGCAAATTCACTTTATCTTTGATTTCTTCTTTAACTTCAAGCATAGCTCGCATTGCAGTTAAGCTTGGATCAGTGACATCGACATGTGTACGCACATGTTGAATACCATGCTCAATGAGCATATCTAGCGTTTTTAAAGCACGTAGTTTAGTATCTTCAAAAGTGATCGTGGCTTTACGTTGCCCCCAACGTTCAATCCCTTCAAAGAGTGTACCTGACATATTCCACTCAGGCTCACCCGCAGTGAGTACAGCATCTAAATGAATGTGTGGATCAACTAAAGGAGCCATGACTAATTGTTGTTGTGCATCGATAGTATCTACATCAACTGTTTGAATGAGACTAGCCTGTTTTTCAATGGCTTCAAAGATGCCATTGTTGTAAGTAATACTAAATAGCCCTTCTTGTTGACGTAAAACTGCATTGATAATTTTCATGTTGGTTCCTTTTAAAATAATTAATGACTCATGTGCCAGATCAGTAATGCCATTGAAGCATTTAGACGGAAATTTGCCTCAGTTAAGACCTGATTTGTCAGTGATTCAATTTTTTGAATCCGTTGGTTTAAGGTGTTTCTATGGATACCAAGTCGTTTGGCTGTATCATTTAAGTTGCCATTTTCTTTAAGCCAGGCATCTAACGTTTCGAGTAGTACAAATGGATGCTTTTTATCGCTAATGAGAATACCCAAGGTTTCATGCATGAATTGCTGCAATACGCTTTTGTTCGGAATCGCTTTTAAAAGTTTTAGCACCCCCAAATCACGATATTGGCAAATACTATTTTTCATCTGCATTTCAAAAGCAATTTCCTGAGCTTGGGATGCTTCCCAAAATCCTCGTTGAAATGCCACTGCAGAATTCACTTCATTTGATAACCCTGCAAAGACCTTAAGGTTATTATCAAGTTGACTCATTTGATCGATCACTTCTATGAGTGATTTTTTCCACGCATCGATATCATGATCATCAAGGTTGAGTACCAAACTAAACTGATCCCCCTGACGGATGACTGGAATTTTCTGCTTCCACTGTTTGGACCATTTTTCCAAGGCTTCATAACACTGTTGTTTAATTCTGAAAAAATGATTTTCATGCACAGCATCAGTATCGGTATGAAACAAGGCATGAATATTGTGTAAGCGCAGTACTGTAATCACATGACGTCCAAGTAAGTTAATTTTTAACTGTTTGGCACGAAGTTGAATTGTCTCTACCGATGGAAAATCCCCTGTCAGTAATTGAGAGATTACATCTTCACTCGATTTTTTGACTTGAGAAAACTGAACTAGCTGTGTACCAATCGCATGCGTAACTTCAACCATCTTCAAACTGTAAGGTTGCTCAATTAACGGTAAACCAAGCTCATTTGCGCGTGAAATAAGTTTAGGTGGAATTTCATGGATATATTCCTGACCTGTCATAATGACAAGCGCAGCTACATTTCGTTCATATGCCTGTTCAAGTAAACCTAAGAGATTATTTTCATCACGGGTATAGTTGATTCCCGTAACAAATACAATCTCTCCACCCTCAATCCATTCAGCGATTCCTTCATTTTCTGCTACATAGAACCAGCGGACAGGCCGATGAATATTTTCTGTTCCACCACATAATTTTAGTGGGTAAAGTGAAGGTAGATTCAGGATATCTTGAACGGTCATATTCATCGCATTACTCCACTGCATCTACTATATTTAAGACAGATGATTCCTGACGTAATGGGAATAAATAATTCAACACACTATAAGTGGTACATGCCACCACAATACCCACAATAGGTGCAATCCATGGTGATACATAGGCAACAATTGCGCCTGTGAAATAAGCAATCAAACCAATCCAGTTAAAATTAGGAATATTTGCTTCAGCTAATAATGGATATTTTCCTTTATGACGAATCCAGTAATCCGCCATGATCACACCACCAAGTGGAGGAATAATTGCGCCAAGGAGTAATAGGAACGGAATCAATAGCTCATACATACCAGCAGCAGCTAAAATGATCCCCGCAACAGCAGCTACAAGCACCATAGTTTTACGGCGTTCACTTCTTACCATATGGCAAGCAGCAGTTGAAACACTATAGATTGCTGGGCCTTGGATCGTCCATAAGTTCAGGCAAAGCATCACTACTGCAGCAATAGATAACCCTTGTAAGACTAAGACCTCTACAATATCGGGTTGTTGATAAACGATTGCCATCCAAGCGCCTGCTAGGACCATTAGACCATTACCAATTACAAAGCTCACTAGACATGCCCAAATCGCGATTTTTCCGCTCTTAGACATGCGCGTCCAATTGGTAATTTGTGTTGCACCACTAGCAAAGGTACCAAATACCATGGTAATGGCTGTTGCCAATGTGAGTGTTTCTGTCGGTTGAACACTAGTTAAACCAGTCCATCCACCAATTTCTTTGGTCGCCAAGACAATAGAAGTAACGAGCAAAATAAACATTAAAGGAATCGATACACGGGATAGATATTCAAGTCCTTTAAAGCCAACAATTGCTGTAATGGAAAAACCGAGTCCAAATAGCACCATCAAAGGAATGAGTAAACTGTCAGAAAATCCTAATATTTTTCCAAGTGAAATCGCCAGAGTTGCTGTTCCCCAAGCAAACCAGCCTAATTCAGCAAAACCTAAAATAAAGTCTGATAATTTACTGCCCCAGTTGCCAAAGCAGAAACGTCCCATTAGAACTGTATTTAAGCCACTACGTGCAGAAATAAATCCCAAGGTCGCGGCATAAGCTCCTAATAGCAAGTTGCCTATGGCTACAATCCACAAAATATCAGTGAACTCAAAAGCCACCCCAATTTTTCCACCTGCGAACATAGTTCCTGTGAAAAAAGTAAAACTAAATAACACTAAGGCTATTGGGAAAAAGCCTTTACGTTGTGAAAGTGGTGTTTCTGTTAAAGGCGACTCTGCATGCGCGCTCATATTCAACACTCCTACTATTCAATTAAAATTCTTGAGTGCTGTATTGCAAGAGCTATGCCGCTTTTTTAACGCTTAAATTTATGTAGGTTAAATTGTTAAATATGGGCAATTTGCACATGTTTTTACTTTTCATACAGAGTAAATGGGTAAATTACTGTGCTTTAATAACATTCAGTGATTTTATTTTGTGCATTTTAGAAACTGTAAATATTACAGAACATACCGATATTAACGGACAGATAAGGAGACTATTACAAATGTAAAATTTCGGGTTGTTTTTCTATTTTGTTTGATCTTACTCATTTCGACGCTCTTGTATGTCAGATGTCATTTTTTCTCTTTCGTAAACGCTTTTTTCTTGGCAGTAAGTGGATTTTTTGCACAAAGATGTGAAAACCTGTTCCCCATTTTCATAGCAAAAATTTCACTTATTTATTAATACATAGTTTTTAAATAGCTTGAAGAAGAGATGGTGGCAATTGAACTCACTATTTAAACCAATGAAAAATCTCTAAATTTGAATTGTGCATTAACCCTGAAAAACCCAAATCAAGAAGGTGCTCAAATGAGCACCTTCTTGATTTTATACGCTTTCAATAAAGACAATTAATTTTAATAAACTTCTTTTATCGTGAAAATTTACACCAATACCGTATTCAGTTGGATTTTCATCACATCGTGATTGACTACTTTTAGGAAATTGAGCAAATGCGGAATTCATATTACCTTGCTGGGCAAAATTAAATTCGATATTTTCCAATTCTTGAAGATCATCTTTTAATACAACAAATGCAGGATGAATCATCAATCTAGAGGGTTCTGGATTTCGCTTTTGAGTATCTAATAAACGTTTCACATAGATGTACTGCCCATTCTTCAATTGAAATTCATAAGCATATTCTCTAGTATTCGTTTGTTTGATACCCTGTTCCTTTATTGCATCATATATTTCTTTACAGCTTAAATATCTCATTTTCTAACATCAATAAAATAAAACTATAGGTCAGTTAATGGTTGATCACGCAGAAGAGCTTTTCGCTGCTTCCAGTCTGGTAAATATTGGTTCATGTAAGCTAAAAATTCATCATTGTGAGTACGGACGAATAAATGCACCAATTCATGCACTACAATATATTCCAAACATTCATAAGGTTTTTTAGCTAACTCAAGATTAAATAATGTTCGAGCCGTATCAGTATTACAACTTCCCCATTTTGTTTTCATCTTTCGAATACCATAGGCAGAAATCGTAACTTGCATTTTCTCTTGCCATTCAACCAACAATTCATCTAAAGCTATCTTTAGCTCGCTACGGTAAAATTCTTCAATGACTTTACGACGATTTTCTACGGTCGAGTTAGGGCTTACATAAAGATCCAACCAGTGACCATGCTTCTTAATGACATGCTTTCCATGACGCTCTATTACATTCAAACGATAATGTTTACCCCATAAGTAGTGACTCTCACCACTCATCATTTCACGCTTAGATTGTCTTCTTTGCTCATTAAAATCTGCCTGTTGCTTTTTGATCCAGGCTAATCGCCCGATGATTGCCATTCGCACTGCTGTTTCAGACATACTTAAAGGTGCAGAAACACGTACATCCCCCAATGGAGGATGTACTGTGATATTTAGATTTTTTACATCTTTACGATGAATTTCTATATAAATAGAACCAATTTTTAGCGTTTCGCTCAATGATATTCCTGATGTAATTTAGCCAACTCTATATATGCTATTAGAACATCTCTATCTTTAGTTTCCAAAGCATGACTCAGCTCCCTAAGTAAAATTCTTTCTTTTGCATGATCTCCGACCCAGGCTGCCAACTTATTAGATTGAATGGCTTGATCAAGCTTGATGGTCAGCTCAATATCTTTGCCAAAGTTATCATACAGGGCTTGCTTACCTGCTGTATTAATCTCTTCTGGATAGTTAGTTCTACCCGTTGGTCGAGTGACTTTACTAGCAACATCGCGAATCTTTTCTAAATACTCTTTATATTCAATCGCTTTCTTTCGTCTTAATTCAATAATTTCGTCGAGCAGAACCGACATCTGATCATAGTAGGCCGGATTGACTGGATTTTCCTCTACGATTTTTTTTCTAACGTTGTTTTCAATTGCTTCCGCCATAGATTCTGGATTTCTACGAATACTCTCTGGTACCCCCTTAAACACCTCATCACCTCGAAGAACCAAATCAATTAAGCCGAACTCTTCAAATTTAACAACTTCTTCACTACTTTCAGCTTCAATGTACATGTCAAGCAATTGACGCATTGCCGGCTCATATACTTTCATGTCGACAGCATCACCACTATGAGCTTTGATTTCCTTACTTAGGTTTTCAAAGAACTTCACATCTTTCTCTATAGATTGAATTTCCTGCCCTGTATATCCAGCATCAGTCAGCTCGCTTGCGATATTGGCATAGCTACGTAAAAGCTTATTAATCGATCTATATAAACTTAAACGCAGTGCCTCTTTCTCTTTAATTTCTTCAGAGTTTAAACCAGACTCTCCACAGAAATAATGCTGATAATTTTGACTCAGTCTTGGTGCAGGTACAGGCTCACAAAGTGCCTTGACCATCTCTAAAGCAGTATCTAAATCGAGTCTTGCAGCCTGAATACGATCTTTCAACAACCCATCAACATCTTCTTTGTCATAACCATCTAAAGCTTCCGATGTATAATCTTTAATAGTCTTGTCAATTGAATTAAATAGATCTTTATAATCAACAATATAGCCATATTCCTTATCGTCAGAATCTAGACGATTGACACGACAAATCGCTTGAAACAAGTTATGGTCTGCCATTGTTTTATCAATATAGAGATAAGTTGCAGATGGTGCATCAAAGCCAGTTAATAATTTATCAACCACAATCAGCAGTCGCATTTGACCTGGCTCTTTAATAAATTTTTCTTTTACTTGTTTTTCAAACTCTTCAACCAAACCGCCCACTTGATCTACGGGCTTTTCAAAATAATCGGCTAACATCTGACGGTAGATATCATACTTAGCTAGTTTTTCAGTTGAACCTGCACCTGATTCTTCACCTTTGATACTGGCTGCCGTAGGTTGATAGCTTGTGACAATTGCAACTTTGCCTTTTAAATCTGTGTCATTAAATAATTTGTAGGCTGTACATGCTTGATAGACACTTGAACACACAAGCATCGCATTACCTCGGCCATCCATTAGGCGTGGTCGAGTATCCATATCCATTAAAATATCAGCAACGATTTGCTCTTGTCTTGAACGACTTGAGAGAACTTTTTGCATAGTGCCCCATTTCTGTTTAAGAAGAGTTTTTCCTAAAGCAGAGAGTTTTCGAGTTTTGGCTTCGAACCATTCATCTACCTTTTTGGGTGATTTTACTCGCTGATCTATATCTCTTGCTTCATAGCGAATATCCAGAACAACACCATCCTCTACTGCTTCATTGAATTTATAGGTATGGATATAAGAACCAAAGACTTCAATGGATTTTTTCTTATCCTTTTTCATCAATGGTGTACCTGTAAAACCAATAAACATGGCTTCAGGTAATATCTGCTTCATCGCTTCGTGGAGTTTGCCAGACTGTGTTCTGTGACACTCATCGACAAAAATAAAGAGATCACCTTTTGCTTTAAAATTATGTGGCAATGCTTTTTTCATCTCTTCGATAAATTCAGCCGATGATTCTCCATCATCTTCTTCATCGTCAACATGGCGACCAAATTTATGTACCAACGAACAAATAAGTGATGGATTGATTGTATTAAGTGTATGAATCAGATCTGCACCACTACGTGTACGATAAATTATTTCTTCAACACCACTAAATACTTTCTCAATTTGCTCATCAAGCTCAGTACGATCTGTGACAATCAGAACACGGCTATTGATAACATTCTCTCGAATCCATTTAGCTAGCCATACCATGGTGAGACTTTTGCCAGAACCTTGAGTATGCCAGATAATACCGCCTTCCCGTTGAGCAATACGTTGTTTTGCTGCTTCAATACCAAAGAACTGATTATGGCGACAGGTCTTTTTAACACCTGAATCAAATACAATAAAGTCATGAATTAGCTGTAAAAACCTTTTTTTATTGCACATCAAACTCAGATGTAAATCCAATTTGGGCGCATATGGATTCTCGACTTCCTCTTTCCATTCAAGATAATATTTTTCAGGTGTTTCGATTGTGCCATAACGTAGACCTTGGGAATCATTCCCCGCCATGACTAATTGCATGGTAGTAAAGAAATCACGAATGAATTTCTTATCTTGATTGTCTAGATTTTGTCGAATTCCCTCAGTTAACCCCACTGTAGAGCGTTTAAGCTCAATCACACCTAAAGCAATGCCATTAACGTATAACACGACATCGGGACGTTTTTTATATTCGCCCTGTACAGACACTTCTTCAGCAATAGCAAAATCATTAGCTTCAGGATTCTGCCAATCAATGAGCCAAACCGTTTGCTTTTGCTCACCTTGCCCTTCTTTGTCTTTAACACCGTAGCGCAATAATTCATAAACATCTTTATTAGCATAGTAGAGCTTTCTACCTTCACCCAATGCTGATGCTATATCCAACTGACGAAAGGCTTTTTGAATAAGCACATCATTAACACCACGTTTTTTCAACCATGCTTTTAAATCTTGTTCACGAATATTTTTATTATTTAGGTCATGTAAATTTCCTAAATACCGATAATTTAAATCATTTGTAAATAATTGAACGATACGGTTTTGTGTGATTCTTTCCAATTGGCCAACATCACTCATACCTCTTCTCCAACTTCTACACTTTGAACTATGTTTTGCGTCATGGGTTTAATATCAAGAACTTTATAAAGCTGATCTTTTAATAACGCTTTTCTTTGGTTATGGAATACTAAAAAATCTGAAAATGCTAATGAGACATCAGTTGGGTATAAGCCTGTTGACCTAATTGCTTCTTGGTCAGCTTTAGATTGTTCAGCAAACCATTCCACTAAAGCCTTATCATTTTTGCCTGAATTCCAACGACCATTTAGTAACTGTAAATTTGGTAAAGTATCTTTTAAATCAATATATTTTTGATGCAGTTCGGCTGGTATTCCTGCCTTAGACATTTCTGTTTTACTAAATTTTGACTTCGGATGGATATGATCCTGTGCAAAACTGACATCACGCAATCTAAAGTCAGGATTCAGTAACACTAGAATATTAAAGGTTATTGCGCCATATTCACGATTTAAGACATCCTCAATATTCTCATCGGTGACAAGGAGCGATTTTCCGCCTGAAAGTTTTGTAGTTTTCAAAACTTCAAAATCAAACTGAGATTGTTTTAAAAAATATGTACCATCTTCGTTTTTACTGCGTAATGTTCTCCTCAAATCTTGTAAAACTGATTCTTGAGAACTACCAAATATTTGCTTCACATTGGCATGAACCAAATATTTAATCATTTGTTTTTTACTAGTGTCATCAACCTGACCACCTTTATATAAGTGATATACGATTGGTAACAGTGCATTTTGGGAAGGTAAATGTTCACCTGAATAACCGAACTCATCCAAGATACGTACTGTCTGATTAACGGCTGTCTGAATTTTTTCCCAACTGTTTTTAATTTTTTCTACATTTTCGGCTTTAAAAGAATTTACTTTATATTTCACATCTACATCTGTGAGATATAAGCAAGCACGCATAAGAAATTCATTACCGAATTTAAAGCCCTTACCGAATTGATTGATATCTTTATTGAGCTTTTCAATTTTATCTCGACCATCTGACCACGTTGCCACCACAGTTGAAAACAATAAGTCTGTTTTACTGAGTATCGTTCCACCACTGTTCACACGTACGAAAATTTTAAGAATATTTTCTAAATCATTTTCACGTACCTGAAAGTAGCTAATCAGCTTTTCATCATGTAATCGTGCATGTAATGTTTTCAATCCCAATAACACTTGTGTCAGATGCTGTTCCCATGCGTCTAAAAATGTTTTTTGGTCTTGGTACACACTTTGTATTTGAGATGCTAATGTCTGATAGTAAACCCCAATATCTTCATCTTTATCCCAATACAAAGAATCTCCAACTTTAAACCAGTAACACGGTTTAATTTGATCCTCAATTTTACGTTCTAACTTTTGACTTTCTTTCTCTGTCAAAAAGCTGAATGGGTAATTTTCCGCTTCATTGAGTTTGATTTCACCCGACTCAGTCACATAAGGTAAATTCAATAAATCTAAATATAAACGCTTTTCAGGGTAAGCATTTGGGTTAGATTTCCATGCATAGCTGTTTTTGGTTTTGTGAAATCCGTTAAAACCAATATACATTGAGCTTAGTCGTTGCTGTCCATCAAGCACTCCAATGATTTGCTCATGACTAAAAGCTCCTTCTTTACGACGGTTGTAGGGAGTTCGTTCATCATAGTCTTTTAAAAACTCATAGAACACATAGTCTTTTGCAACTTTGGCGTCAAGTTCCCAAAATAGAAAAGCCCCGATGGGATAACCACGCATAATGGAATCAAATAGACGTTCAATTTGTTCTTTTTTCCATACAAACTTACGTTGTAAGGCTGGTAAAAAAACTTTGTTTTGCTCTATTTGTCGAGTCACTTCGCGAATTGATAATGTGCTATACCCCATAGCTCCCCCTCTTTTTAATATTTTTTAACCGCACTTAAACTAAACGAGTTTTACCCGTTAAAAGCTCTTGCATCATGCCTTGCTTAATTTTATTTAATTTAGCCAATTTAATAGAAATCAGTTCTAACTCTCGATCTAGATCAGACAAGACTAGTGCAATCTTGTTTTGTTCATTTAACGATGGAAATGGAATCGCTAATTTACGAATAATACTCAAATTCAATCCACCTCTTCCTCCATCACCTGTTGAAAGCCCCCTTAATTCCTCATAACGTGAATCTAAGTTGTAATACAAGTATTCAGTATTATGTTCTTCACTTGGGAAAATAGAAGCTATGGATTGATTAGTACATAATTTGATTTTAGAAATTGCGACAGTACCTCTAGTTTTACCCTGACCAGCTAGCCCCATTAAAACGGAATCACTCGGAACATACTTTGTACTACTATATTTCAAGCCTGCATCAGTTATTCTTTCTTTAACATCGCACACTCGTTTTAAATGTAATTCTCCTGAACTCATCCAAGGATGTTGTCCACCCCAATAAGATTTAACGGATGTACTTGGTGTACCTCCAGCCGTACAATCAGTAAATTCTCCGATTTTTTTTACTTCCCAATCCTCAGGAATCTTCCCTAACTCAGTTTCTTTATAACCTTTAGGCGTACCATCTGCACGCAGAGCAAATTCAGGCAACCGCGTTTTACCTGTTAAAAGCTGTTGCATGGTTGCGGTTTTTATCGCTTGTTTTTTCTCAATGAGTTTTTCAAGTTCAGTGATAAAAACATCGGTGTCAGAAAGAACTTTTGCTATCTTCTCTTGTTCTTCTAAAGTATTTGGGCATGGAACTCGATACTGTCTTAGACTGCTTACCAAGACATTAGGCTGACTAGATGTAGCATTAAATCTCGCAACCTCTTTATGAGCCAACTCACTAATTAGATAACTTGCAAGATACTCAGAATTTAATCTGCCTCTCTTAGGTGTAATACGTGCAATATTTTGTTGGATATGATACTTGTCATTTTCATAAATAACCGCAGCATTTCCAATTGTCCCAACACATGGATAAACAACATCATATTCACATAGCTTTGATCTAATAAGTTTTTTTGAAAGTTTCGATGTAATTCGTACCACATCTCTTAAATTAATGGTGTTTTTACCAATATTAAAACCTCGTAAAGCTATAATTTCCCCTTTATCATCCTCAACCCACATTGTTGTATATTCAGCACCAGCTAAACGGGAAATAATAGATAACTCACCTAAAGAAATAATATTCCACTCTTTAGGAAATAATCCGATTTCAGTTTTCTTGTAACCTTCAGGAATCTGATCTTCGTGCATAACCATTAAATTACTTTGAGTCATCATTACCACTCCAAACCCATTGCTTTTAAATGTTCAGCCACTTTTAAACTTAAAGCTTCAACATTTTGGGTTATTTGCGGTAATGGCTCTGCATAACGCTCATTCAGCTCTTTTACACGATTTGCCAACTGCTGCGTCACACGCTCAATCTCAGCTTCAATACTGCTAATTAAAGTCGCAAACCATTTATCTACGACCACCAAATCTTTTACTTCATCATGAGTTAAAGTCGGGTACTTAGTAAATACTTTAAGGTCTAACGCTTCTTGCAACTCTTTGACCTTTTTCTTCAAAGTCACTTCAGCTTCAAACAACTTTTGAGCATTTTTTAACACTTGCTTTTCTTCAGCATCAACAGCAAGTTTCGAGCGAGCTTTCACCGTTGCCAAAGTCACTTTGTCTTTATCATTTAACGCTTCAAGCAATAAACCTTCCTCGGCTGTATGCTCTTCAATAAAGCTTTCTAACTCTTGCGTTGCAATATCTAGCTCTGCCTGTTTTGCATCTAAAGTCGCTTGTTCAGTGGCAAAATACTTCGCCACAATTAAATGCGGTGGAATCACCTCAGCTTTATACTTGATTTTCCCAATCACTAAATCAGGCACTTCTTTTAGCTTGCTGTCCTTTTCAGCCGTTAAATTACGAATAAGCTTTGCACCTGCCCAGTCGTCTTGAGTAATGACAGAAACATCGTCCTGTAATACTTCATCCCAATATTCCATAAAGATTTGGTAGATGTCATATTTCGACAATAGCTTCACATCAGCATAACTTTGCAATAAGTCTTCACTGACAGCTAGCATAATGTCTTTTGGCTTTTGATCTTTTTCAATTGCCTTAAATGCACTACGCTCAAACCACTGTGTAAATGGCTTTAAACTTTCAACAGCAAAGGTTTTAAATTCAGCATGCTCTAAAATGGTTTTCTTCACAGCATTGGCAGCGACTAAACAACGCCCATAACCTTCACGATCTTTCTCAAATAAGCTGGCCCGAACATTTGGTAAAACATCCCAATAGTTTTGCAGTTCATCAATATCACGCTTTGGAATACCACCTTTGAGGTGCGCACTGAGGTCGTGTAAATCTTCGGCTTCACTCGAATCGATGTAACGAGGAATATTCAGGTTATATTCATTGGCTACGATTGTTTTAATTTTAACTTTACGGCTATAGCCTTCAATAATGAGTTCTTTATTGAACACATCAACAATTTTGTGAATATCTTGATGGCGCAAGCGGTTCTTGTTGCCATCTTTGATAAAGCCTTTACTTGCATCAATCATGAAGATGCTTTGACCTTCAGTCACTTCACCTTCTTCATTAAACTGAATAGGTTTAGCAGCAGCTTTATCAATCACAATAATTGAAGCTGGAATACCTGTGCCATAGAACAAGTTAGCAGGTAAACCAATAATGCCTTTGATGTAACCTTGTTTAATGAGGTTTTCACGAATACGTGCTTCAGCATTGCCTCGGAATAAAACTCCATGTGGCAAAATAACCGCCGCTTTACCTGTGCTTTTTAAACTTTTTAAAATATGAAGTAAAAAAGCAAAGTCACCATTTTTCTCTGGTGGAACACCCCATACAAAGCGATCAAATTCGTCACTGTTTGGTGTTAAACCATTCGTCCAGTTCTTACTAGAAAATGGAGGGTTAGCAACAGCAAAATCAAAGGTCATCAGCTGACCAGCTTCATCTTTATATTCAGGTGAAGATAAAGTATTGCCTTGGGTAATTTTGGCACCTTCACCCACATCACCATGTAGAATCATGTTCATACGGGCTAATGCAGATGTTGCATTATCCATCTCTTGGCCGTAGATGGTTAAGCCTCTTTCAGCTTCATCAGATGCTTTTAATAATAATGAGCCTGAACCACAGGTTGGATCGTAAACCGTGGCATTTTTAGGTGTGTCTTTTTTAATCCCCACGATTTTTGCAACTACGCGAGAAACTTCGGCTGGTGTATAGAATTGTCCTTTTGATTTACCCGACTCAGTTGCAAAGTGGCGCATTAAATACTCATACGCATCACCAAGTAGATCATCTCCATCCGCACGATTATCAGCTAAGTTCAATCCTTCAAAAAGACCAATTAACTTGGTTAATCGGTCAATCATATCTTTGCCTTTGCCTAACTTGTCTTCATCGTTAAAGTCGGCAACATCAATTACACCACGCAGGTTATTAGCTTCGGCAATTTTTCGAATAATGATATTGAGCTTATCACCAATTTCTTTATTCCCTTTAAGCTCACTAATTTTATCGAATGTTGCATCTTCGGGGATCTCAATAATGGCAAAGTCATCATTGCTAAAACGATCTGATATATACTTTAAAAACAGCATGGTAAGGACATAATCTTTATATTGACTCGCATCCATACCACCACGTAATTCATCACAACTAGCCCAAAGAGAAGAATATAGTTCTGTTTTTTTAATCGCCATGACTGACCAAATAAATTTGTTTAAATATTGAGTTGAATCATAGCTAAATAAATGGAAAACATTCGATCAATTTATGAGCTTTCAGAATGAAGTTAAATTATTTCAGGCTAAGCGATACCAATCACATTCCGCTGCCTGATTTGAATTACATGCGATTTTTTTAGCTTTACAGTAAATGGGCAATCCCTCGGTATAATTATAATTATCTCCGCTATATTTGCATAAAAAGCAGCTCTTCACGGGTACTTTCTTTTCAACCGCAAGTTTTAACTGAGAAATGAACATATCCCCATGGGCATATCCCATCAGTACATTTGAATTTTCAAATTGCAGATCAGTTTCAATAATATTGCTATATTCGATTTTACTTTGGTACTTGGCTAATTTAGCTTTAATATCTGACAAATATTCTAAGCCTAACCAAGCTTTGCCAGAATCCCAAACAATAAATAAGAAATACCTTTTGTGCATACATTTACAGTCAGCATCAACTATAGGTGCACTTTCCTGATTGAATCCAATAAATAGAGCATCATTTTGTTGTAAATCGGCCTTATAGATTTTTTCAACATCCTCTTCGCAATCTAATGGTATTTCAATAATCCGTTTACCTGAGCTTTCCTTTTTTTCACTCAGAAAATGAGTCACAGCAATTTCAATATAAATGCTGTCCTCACTATTAGTTTGACGACTCAACAAAAGATCAGGAATAAACTGATCATGCTTCTTTTCGACTTGTATTTGTGAAAAATAACTCGTTAGATCAAATCGTTTCTCCGTATAACCTAGATCACAGTGCTTTCGAATTGTTCTTTTAAATTTTTGGCACTTCTTGGGCACATGGAAGGTAATATAAAACGGTTCATTTTCAACTAAACATTTTTGATAAGTTTCAAAAAAAGCACGTTTACCCAATCGGTGTAAGTAAGTTTCACCATTACACTCTAGTACAGTTTTATGAGCAAAATGGGGCTTCTTGATTTTTCCATTTACCTTAGCAATTAATAGATTGTCACAACCAAGACAAGTATATTCAGCCTTTACTTCTTGTCCGACTAGATCAACCGCCTTAACGATTTCGCCATTCTCATTTTTTGCATATTGATAACGTGCCATTCCTCCCCCCTATAAATTCAACCCATCCACATTAAATAATTATTTTCTTTCCCTTGACTATAAGCCCACTCCGCCACCTTATGCGACCGCTCTTTATCTGTCAGGAACCCCAGCACAGAAATTCGATCCACAATAATCAAATTATGTTCTTCGTTCCGTTCTTGCCACTTATAGAGGAACTCATTTGATGCAAGCAAATTACTTTTCTTAGAATTACAACTTGAATCTGCAAGCACAAAGTTATGTCCTGTGTCCGATGGATACATTGACCAAGGAATAAAATGATCGACTGCATAACTGCCTTTTCTCATTGGCTTATTGCAGTAGAAGCATTTACAGGCCTGTAGTTCAACCAATACGTTTGCCACTGCATTTAACTGGCTCCGACTCGGCTCAAACATAAATTGTTCAAGATTAGGTAGTTGATTCAAAATAGGGGTATTACTACTGTTCTTACGGATATAATCGATCCAACGTTTCTGACAGAGCTCTTCAATGATCTCGCTGAATTGTCGCAAGCAATACATTACTTTAGGAGGAAGAATGAGTTGCTTTCCACACTGATCTAGCTGATATAAAAACTCAAAATTTTGACCATTCATGTTTTGCAGGTAACGGACTGGCATCTCTTTTACAGTACGAGCCACATCTTTAACTAACTTCGACCAAACAGCTGAATCTCGTCTTAATAATCCAAGAGATGAATAAATCTGCCTTAGCTCAATGATTCGATTTACAATCGCTGCTTGCTTACCGTTGTTCTGATTTAAAATAAGCTGCCCTTCGTCATTGAAAGTATATGGCACAGCCTGTTTCCAATACAGTTCGATAAACTTTTCAGCAATATCTGTATATTCAAGTGCTAGGCCTTCTCCTGAATCTTGTCCCTTTTCAATGGCTAATCGACTCAGGCTAATGAGCAATGCAAACTTATAGGTACTGCTAAAACTACCTGACTGTAGGATGAGCTGAATATTTTTAAGGAACTTAAGCTGCTCCTGCGCTGTAGGAATAAAATCAGGCATGCTTTTTCCAAAGTAGATTTAACCACTTTTCATCACGATCTGGACGTTTATCTTCAGTGTTCCATTGTTGTAATACCTTAGCCCCCTCCAACTGATACAATAATTCTCGAGCTTGCGCTTCATCTAAATCAGTAAAGCTACGCCCGTCTTTCTCACGGTCTGTATTGCCATATTTAAAAGACATGTAACATACACCATTTGGCTTTAGTGCTTTGAATATGCGCCCCATCACTTCAGGCAAACGATCTCTGTCACAGTGTAAAAGAGAAGCACAGGCCCAAATACCATCGTACTTCTCACTCTCATTTAATTCATAGAAACTTTGTTGACGTACTTCAATGCCGGTCAATTCCTTGGCCTTTTTAACCAGCTCGGCAGAATAATCTATTGCCTCAACTTGATAACCTTTATTTTTAAAAGCGAAGGAATCACGCCCCGAACCACAGCCTAAATCCAAAATAGACCCCTGTTCCGGTAAATACCTTAAAAATGGTGCGTAAAGGCTTTCCATTTCAACCTTAACAGTTGAAGCTATAAATTCTTCTGCATGCTTATTGTAGTAGTCTATTGTTTTCATTACGGACACTTAGGCTAAAAGACACTTTCAGTCTACAAGAAAACAAAAAAATAAGGGAGCTAAGAGCATCCCTTACTCTCGACTCGCCAACTTACTTTCAATCCATTGATGGATCTCATAAGCTGACCAGCCGATACGATTTTGAGTAATTTTAACTTTCTTTGGGAATGAAGGATCGTAATAAGGTGAGTTTTCATCCATCATCTCATAGATGGTAGAACGCCCCACTCCAACAAATTCCATGACTTGCTTGATACTGATCAGTTGATTCATTTGAAAAGTTTGACCTACAAATGCATTCATGACGTTTACTCCTATCTCATGATTTCGAGCAACTCGCTCATGAGATACGGCAATCTCGTAAGGTTTTACCCTGTTCGATTTAATTCAAAGCCGTCACTGATCCTTTCAATCCCTGCTGAATATTAAATTCAGTGTGCTTTTCCTCAATCTGCTGGCCTTCAACAGGCTGATAAAACTCCTCAATTACATTCAAACCTTCCTCCATGTCTACATCCATCCTTCCATTCCCAAAACCCTTCCTTGCGGTAAAGTCTAAAGCCTCCTGATAAAACCCAGCCTGCTTGCTCTGCTCATCAATTTGCTTCGCCTGAATAATGGCTTCATTCAAGCTAATCCCCTCCCTTAAAGTTAGATCCACGTAATACACCGGCTGACGATAACTCTGTGTCGTACTCTTGCCCCGCAATATCAGCTGCAATGGCAGGCATGACAACAAACCATTGGATGCCGCATGGTAATAATTCAGCCGTGCAGCCAAAGTCCGAATACTGTTAAAGCCTGTAGTTCTGAAGATGAAGGTGCCAAACTCATCCGATTCATCCAAGTTCACATGCAAACGCCCGTAAGGCTTGCGGTTGCCTCCTTGAGCCAATGGACATAAATCAGGGGATGGACAGGGATGTTTCTCCACGCCTTGGTTGGTTAAACGTTGACAGGTTTCTCCATTACCGACACAGACAGGTCGTCCAATCTGGCGATCAAACAAAGTGTATTCAGCACGTAGGTTTAAGTCAGGATCATTAAAGATCATTCTGACCGGGATTGAACGTAGCTTTTGATTGGGAGTATTCGCTCGAAGCTGATCATCTAATGGATGTTTGACCCAGCCTTCTTTGCTTTGAATCTGAGAAGTAATGGTGAACTGGTCATCCTTTTCAGGCAATCGCTTGCCATTCTTTTCGATCATACGACCGATACTGATACGCCCCAATATTGGAGGGGTAATTGCTAAACCTTTAATCATGTTGATATTCCTTAATGTATTACGTTACAAATTTGGGTCTATGTATGTAGGTCGGAACAAGGACCAAATAAGTGACCCAAAGAATGTAGAGCCAGATAAAGTGCTACAGAAATCGCGACCGATTTGCTCTCTACCGAAGGGTAGAGAGCGGGGAGCGATTTTTGTGAATTTTTGATTTAGTGCTGTAGATAGGGCTTAGTCGGTATAGATGTTAAATCGACGACTGCCCTGCTTTTCAAGTGGATAAAGCTCGATGAGTTCAGGCTGGTGCTGAAGCAATGCTTTGGTATTGAGGCTGATAGAATCCTTGACTTTCTTCCAGACTACTGAGCCATGTGCAAAGACTGCCCTTTCCTTGTCTTGCATCATCATCTGGATTTCATGTTTAAGCTGGTCAAAGCGTTCCTGCTGATGCTGAATCTCTTCCTTCATTTTGATGAGCTGGTCGAACATCAAATTGGCATTTTCATTTTGCGAGAGATCCTCTATGGTTAAAGGTACATGCGCTGGATAGAGCTGTTGAATCGCTTTAGCTGCGGATTCACTGGCATCGACTGATGGCGGAGTATCGTTTTCTACACATTCCCAGAAATATCGTTCTGCTTGAACAATATGCTCAATCACGGATTCAGACCGTGTCACTTTGAAGATCTTGGTTTCATGTCCACAGATCAAGACACAAACATGCGCTGCCTGTTTACCAGTCACCGCCAGTTGATGTTGTACCTGACACAGCACGTATAAAGGCACACCATCACGCCACAATTTTGCTCCATGCTCACCTGCTGTTTTGCATTCAAGAATCTGAACTTCGTCGCTTCCTACAACAGAGTAATCCAAATTTGCTAACATGAAATGCTTATCAGGATCAGGGTGCTGTAATACAGCATTGATCCGTCGCACCTTGTTATGGGTGTGCATGCTATAGAACTCTGCCACCAAAGGTTCCAGCTGCTTACCCCAATACAGCGGTGCTACACCTGAACTTTCATCTTCAATGGATTGAGTCTGACGACCTGTTTTGATTAGCCAGAGTTCCAGCATCGACATATAGGGATTGAGACCACAGGCAGTCGCGGCATCACTGCTACCGATACCTTGTTTACGAACTTCGAGCCAGTCCTGATATTCCATCCCTTTGGTGTTGACCAGTCGCTTGGCTGCTGTTGAGCGTTTGGTAGTAATGGTTGGATTGACTACGATCTTAGATCCTACAGTCGTAGGCTGATGGGAAATAGGTACAATTTGATTCATGGAATTATCCTTATTAATTCTGATCTCTGTAAAAGAAATGCATAAAAAAGCCATACCCGACACGAGGTCGGGTATGGCGATTTATTTGCTGTTTTAATTGATAGGGGTTACATGAGTGCTCTGACTAGCATTTGTTTGGGGTAACTTGATTTCGACATAAGTGAGTCAGTTAATCTCAGGCGATCAAAGCAAGTGCTTGCTCTAATCCTCGTTGTTTTACACCCGCACCTGCACCGAACCAAGCTGAATCAAGACGGTGATCTGTACTCATGGCACGTCGTTCATGATCCACAAATTCCGTGATCGAACACAGTAAGCCATAAGCAGTGTCTTTGGCGGATGACAGGTCAGCACCGCGTCCTTGCCCATTAAACATCTCCAAAGCTTTATTCATGGCACGACCATTCGGTTCAGGCTTTTTCTCCTGAACTTGCTGCGCGACATTGCGATAGAATTGAATGATGTTTTCTTCAGGATCGGAAATTGACATGGTACTATTATTAAACACGGCATCAAAGTAAGCTTTGGCTTCCTGTTGACTCACCTTACGCTGCGTGAGCTGTTTCATCTCATACATGTGCTCATCCCAAGCACGAACTGAAACACCCAATTGCTGTTTCACTTTCTCTGCATCGAACTTGGTGCTATGTGGCACTTTTACTACACCTGCACTACTGCTCTGCCCACGTAAGGCAATCGCCAAAGTGTTGTTACAGACCACCCGGATACTGGTGAACTGTGCTGTCGTTGCCAGAGTGCCGTCACACGCAGTAGCCAGCAGGATATAACCATTACTGACATCCTTAGACTTTAAAGCGGTACTTTGCCCGGTACGTGCCAAAGCCCAGAACTTCTTCCCACCTTTCAGCACCCCCGCAGTTTCTAGCTCAAAGCCTGATTGTTCAGTCAGATCCCGATAAAACTCCAGAATCTCTTTAGGCTGAACTTCCTGATAACGCTGACTGACCACAGATAAAGGTGCATGGGTATCTGAACGATACAAGACACGCTGCTCTTCAAATGGCATGATGATGCTTTGGCCACGTTCATTCTGTGCCATGTAGCTGACATTGGAGGATTCAATCCGCCAGTCCATCCCGGCTTGCTGTGCCCAGACTTCCAGTGGTTGATTCGGACTCAGCTGATTACCGAGACCATGCCAAGGGGTTTCGCCAACATAGGCGATTTGTTCGATTTGATGTGCCATCGTTCTTATCTCCTATGATGATTCAACGAAAGTTTTGCTGACATTGATTACAGTGATAGTAGGTCATGGTGATTGGCTTTTTAGGCTCATCAAACACGCTGCTGAATAGGCCACCAATCACTGCACCTGCAAGTCCACCAAGCAGTGGTGATACAGGCAGTGGCAAACTCTTTGAAATGGATGCACCGATGGTTGCGAACGAAGCTGATGCTGCTAGACCTGTAGAATCAGAACCATTCACCTGATGATTGACAACCTGAATGATCTGATCCGATAGGCAATAAGGACAATTTAAACTCATAATATATACCTCTAGAAATGACAAAGGCTCACCGATTGGCAAGCCTTGCAAAGTTAAAAAACCTCGTTTTCATCTAGATAATGTATATTTGAGATTATTTTCAACTCATTGAAATGTGCGCATCTTGGTTTTACATTTCACACGCAGATGTTGTGCGTCTTTTTCAGGTCGTACTAAATAGCGTACAGCATTAATCATCTTTTCTACTTCAGTAGGATTATTTCTGTGAATTCGACCAATACCTAAAATACCCAATTCCGTGTACTCTTGGATCTGCTCAGGATCATGACAGTTAAAAAAGTATCCTAGCTTGCCTGTGATTTTCTGCCATTCCTTTCCGACTTGATGAGCAATACCCCATCCATCCTGCTTAACGTGCCCATTAAAAAACAGTACCAAGTGACAGTGATAGCCTTTATCCACTCCTTGCTCTAATGCCCAACCAAAATCTATTAGGGCGTTAAATGGCTTTTCCCGCTTGCTCATCTGTACTCTTAGCTCTTTCATATCCTCATAAAAATCAGTAATGTTGATCAAGTGTTGATATTTTTTAATGTAGCCCAAATCAATACGAACAACCTCGGTCTTTGAATAACGCTCTACAGCACTCCTAGCTTTCCTTTCTAGTGATCGAATATTCCTTGTCTCATTTTCACGATGACGTCTTAAAGCTCTTCGATGTTCAGATTGATAACTCTTAAAATATCGCTGATACTCAACAAATGATTGTCTTTTAAGTTCTTCAATAAGTTCATTTAACTTTAGACCACGAATATCATTCTGTTCCAACCAATTACACCATGCATTGATATATCCGAAGTAGTCGTAAGACCGTATGTACACTTGATCTAATTCCGTCAGAAGCTCAGCAAATTCTAAATAGAAATCATGCGGTCTACGATGAGCTCTAATCCATAGCTCAGTGACGACTTCAAGTTGAATGGTTAATTTAGATTCATTAATTGACTTACTCATGTTCAATACTCACTCTGGAAATAGCTCCATATGAGAGGGTTAAACTGTATGAATATAATTTTTAGGTTGAATCTAATTAGGTATACAACTCTATGAATAGTCTAATGATTAGTCTCCATATAGGTATATTTAGTTGTATTTAATAATCTTAATTAACCTGCAAACATTGAGCTCTAGCCTCTAGATTTCCCTTCTGATACTCACCTAATTGAGTAGACTTCAATGATCAAATTTGCTGAATCTCTTAATTATTAATTCACTACCGATATCTTTGGATAAAAAAAGTTATGCGGTAAGTATTTAGGAAGACAAACGAAGGAATTTACTTGAATAGCCTTTCCCGAATATATCCCCAACCCGTATACGAGTTTTCTCATCAGACTATGTAGCCATAACTTTTTGCCTAAACATCAACCTTAATATCATAAACTTATCAAACTACTTTAAACTAGGGATTGTAGAGAATGGGCTATTCTTTCTACTCTATTCTCTTGAATATCAGCTTGCTTATTTATATCCTCTTGAGATGAATTACCATTGATTTCATTTACGCTTTCTTTATTTTCAGATGTGCTCACTTCACTATGTGGAGTGTTTTTTTCATCCGTTTTTTTGGTCATGTCTTTTCTAATTCTGCCTCTTAAAAATAGCTCTGGTCTTTTATGATTGCTATGTCCTGTATTTTTATATCCACTGAAATATTCATATGCAGTATAGAAATTCACCAGATCATTTATCAGCTGTGGAATAAGCTTGTCTCTTTTATTTACAACAAAATACTGAGATCCACCTTCTTTAAACCACAAATTAGGAATTACTCTCAAGTCCGGGAATTCCAGGGTATCTTTTTGTTTAGCAGTATACCTCTTAGTGAATTTCCTCCAATAGTTCTCGAATTCAAATTTTATATCTTCTACAACAGCCTCTGCACGAAGGTAAAAAATAGCCGTACAGTCAATAGAGTAATATCTCCCCTCAAGAAGAACAAAGTATCCAATATAAGCATCTAAATGTGCTCCTATACTCTTTGGAGCGCGTTTAGCTTTTTTTAAAAACTGAGTAATAATGATTTTTAAGCTACTAATATCCAATCGACTTTCACTGTTATCAATTTTAAAACGCAATAGAACTGTAGTTTCTTTAAAACTATTTTTTAAATAATGCCTTGCTGATATCGCGTTCTTTTGTGCCAACTTCTCCATGTAACATAGTTTGCTTTGGGGAATTGAAATATTGCGTTGCTTCACTATCTCTAGCTCTTGTGCTATTAGATCCGTCATCTCAGCCAGATTTCTATCATATAACTGGTGTTTTAAAGATGACCTACTTAAATTTCTCTGAAGCAATGAAGTATTATAGATAGTCCAATTAGCTAACCCAGAAAAATCAATGTCCCTACTTTTATCTAACAGAGCTAAATACATCCTGACCAGACTTGGCCATTTAGAAGGATTAGAGTTAATCGACAGTCTCGTAGCTAAATTATCAATAGATCCACCCTCCAAATAAGTTAGAAACAAATTGACTCTTTGCAATATTTTTATTTGCCAGCTCTCTAATTCTTCAGAGTGTTGTAACTTTCCATAAAATTGATGAATGGATTTCGCATGTTCAGGAGCATATTTAACTAAACCGGTGTCCTCCCAGACTGAGTTAAAGTCATATGACTTTTTCTCTAGATCATCCTTTTTTTGTCTTTTTGACTTTTTCTTATCATTTTGATCTTTTAAACGACCATCAGCTTTTCTTGTAATTAGACGTATAGGCGTATCAACTAGTTCACTCTCAGCAGTATGATTATCAGGACTAATAATCCTTCCCATTCCATAAAACAATCCCACAAACCACTTCAACATAAGAGCTAATTTTTTGCGATTAGGGAGTTTGAATTCTTTTATTTCTTTTACACCTAAGTGATCAAAAATTTGATCAATCGCAATAACTTCCCACCAAATAAAAGGAGCAATCTCACTACTACGAAAATATATCTTTAACTCACGATGTAATGACTCCTTGATTTGATTGGTATCTATTTTATATGTTGAACTGTCTAGAATAAATCCAAGCATTAATCGAACTTCACCATTCAGCTCTATCTCACCTTTTATAAGGACAGATAACCAAGGTAAATCAGTTCCCAGCTTAAGGGTGTTCAAGTCATCTAACAGGAGTTGTAATTTTCTTCCAACTGGAGTTTTAGCTAATATATGATCTACTTCCCCAGTTTGAATTAGATTTTCAATCTCATTATCAGAAAAATCCTGTACCTGAAATTTTAGCAACACAAGCGCTTGTCTAATTTTCTTAACGCCAGGTAGCACATCCAAAATTTCACGCGCAATCTCATCGCCTTTATCTTGATCGAAATTAAATTTGTAGTTCTTTTGCTCTTTTAAATACTGCTTATATTGAGCAATCGTTTCAAAGGCATCCTCATGAGGAAAGTCTTCAATTTTCCATTTGTCAGATTGAAACTCACTTCTGAAGATACACGCTCTCTCTTTATCTAGAAAATTAATGAAAGCATGAATTTTTTCTGGCAACTTGTAATATGGAGTTGCTAGTTTCATAAGTGCAACATCTACTACTAGACCATCATAAAACCCAACTATCTGCTTTTTTTTCGCCTCATTTTTTGAAGAACAAGCATCTTCCCAGTCTACCTTGTCATAACCAATAAATTCTTCAACTAACTCCAAACGCTCATAAAGTTTTTCTAAGGTTTCGATAGTTTCCCGAAATATCCCTTTTTGAATTTTCTTTTTTTGAGCACTTACAAGCCGATAGCTATCCGTATAGTAACGTTTCAAAAATCCAAAAATTTCTTTATTAGTCAGTTTTTCTAATTGCCCAATTTCGGGGAGCTCCCTAAAAATTTGAAGATTTGATTCATTCATAATTAAAATATTCTAGTATTTTTAGATAATAGTTAAAAATTAACACTTCTACCCCTCATATTTCAAGCTTTCCGCCTCCCTCTCATTCAAAGAAAAAAACTGTTATACCCTATTTACATACTTTTAAACCCTATATTATAAAACTTAACCCCCTATTCAAAAACTATTAAGATATTATATGTACTCAGGTTTCAGTTATAACGATGAAAAAAAACCACGCTAAAAAGCGTGGTTTTTGTGATTTTTTTAGTCATTTAATTCAGCCAATCCTTCACTTTCCTCTCATACCACTCCATCATTCTCACTCGCTCATCCCAATATTGCGCTCGGTTATATGCTGATCGAATTCTATTTTGAGGCACATGAGCAAGTTGGCGCTCAATGGCATCTGGATTAAACAGATTCGATTCATTTACGATAGTACTGAATAAAGATCTAAAACCATGTGTGGTCATTCGTCCCGCATAGCCTGAACGTTTGATCACAGCTAAAATAGACTCACTACGCATTGATTCTTTGTTATTCAAACGATGTGGAAATAACAATTCCTGATTATGAGTAAGCCTCAAAGCCTTTAGCTCAGTAATCATCATATCCGTCAATGGTACGCGATGCGGAAGACGGTTCTTCATACGTTCTTCTGGGATATCCCACTTACGTCCTTCCAGATCAAACTCTTCCCAGCGTGCTTGTAGTAACTCACTAACTCGAACACCTGTCAGCATAATCAGAATGATGGCATGATGTGTCTGAGCATCACTTGGGTATGCTCTTACCGTTCTTAAAAATTCAGGCATTTCAGATGCAGTAAGCGAAGCCAGGTTTTTGACCCGTTTATTCTTGAGGGCATAAACTAAATCACCTGCCGGATTGTCATAGCGGTATCCATGGGCAATTGCATACTTCATGACCATACCGCAACGAGATAAGGTACGTTTTGCAATTTCAAGCGAGCCTCTAGCTTCAATCTTCTTAATGATCTGCAGAATCTCAGGTGCCTGAATTTGATTAATACGCTTATTAGCAAGAGCAATATAAAGCTCATCCAAGGAAGCTCGAACATTACTAATATGTTTGGATGACCAGGTTTCTTTTTGATTATTGAACCAATCCTCTGCGACTTCCCTAAAATAAGGCTGCTCCTGCTCGACCTCAGTTGTATTTTTGAGTTTATATCTCAGATCAAGCGCGATCTCCCTTGCACGCTTTAAGCTTAGCTCAGGATAGATACCTAATGCTTTGGACTTCCTTTGTCCATTTTCCGTGTATCTGAGAGACCAATATTTTTTGCCATTCGGATCGATTCGTAAAGACAGACCATTAATATCAGAAAGGCGGTACTGTTTTTCCTGCGGTAATGCTTTTTTACACAGCATATCGGTAAGCGACATATCTTTGTTCCACATAATTAAACTTATTTAGTGGGTCAAATTGTCCCAATTTTGACCCTCATAAAGCAAAAATAGGGTCAAACAGCTTAGGATAGGGTCGGACAATACAGCCAATAAAAAAGCCTTTAAACATTGAGTTTAAAGGCTTTTTTAGATTCCGATGGATTACTTCGGAAAGAATTTTGGTGGAGATGGCGGGAGTTGAACCCGCGTCCGCCAACACTACGCTCGAGAATACTACATGCTTAGATATCGTCTATTGTTTTAACACCAAGAGACCCGACGAACAGGGTTCAAGGTGCGATCCTCTAGATTTGGTATAAAGCCCCGAGGCTTGACTCTATACGGACTTGTGTGCGTTCGCTTCAGTCGGGATCTCTAACCACAAGTATTCAGAGATGCGGACAAGCAGCCCTTAGGCTGCTAGAGCGTAAGTTTCGTCGTTTGCGACTATTTAAATGCAAATTTTATTTACGAGAGAAAATGCGCTCTCGGCATGCATCTATGAGTTTCATCATCGGCGTCGAAGCCAAGAACATCCCCAAAGTACAAGCTCATCATAGCATAACTGGCAAAAAATACGATGCATTTTCTACACAAATACACTTTTGAATGCGCCTGATTACATAATTGCGCTAATATTTCATAATTCAAGTCAGCATTTAAAAAAATTATGAGCTATTTATTGGCACTCGACCAGGGAACGACATCTAGCCGTGCAATCATCTTTAATGAACACGGACAGATTCAGGCAACAGCTCAACGCGAAACCCATATCCAGACCCCACATTCCGGCTGGGTCGAACAGGATGCACAGGAAATCTGGAGCTCGCAAATTGCAGTGGTACAACAGGCGCTTGCTACTGCCCGGATTCTGGCGAAAGACATTAAAGCGATTGGCCTGACCAACCAGCGTGAAACGACTGTGGTATGGGATTGTCGTAATGGGAAGCCTCTTGCACCAGCGATTATCTGGCAGGATCGTCGTGCAACAGACTGGTGTAATCAGCTGATACAGCAAGGCCAGATGGATCAGGTACAACAAAAAACCGGGCTACGGATTGATCCTTATTTCAGTGCTGGCAAGCTGGTCTGGTTATTGGAACATGTGGATGGCTTACGTGAACTTGCAGAACAAGGTCATGTCGCTTTTGGCACTATTGATAGCTGGCTGATCTGGAACCTGACCCAAGGGGCTGAGCATATCATCGAAGCCAGTAATGCGTCCCGTACCATGTTGATGAATCTGCATACTCAACGCTGGGATGAGGAACTACTAGACCTATTTAATATCCCTGCTTCAGTCCTGCCACGAATCATCAGTTCCGATTGTCATATTGCAGATACAGCACCGGGTTTGTTAGGAGCCACCATTCCCATTATCGGCATTCTGGGTGATCAGCAATCTGCCTTGTTTGGCCAGTCTTGTTTCGAACCCGGTATGGCAAAAAATACCTATGGCACTGGCTGTTTTATGCTATTTAATACCGGCCATGACATTCAGCTCAGCCAGAATAAATTGCTTTCTACCCTCGCCTGGCAGGTACAGGAACAGACCAGTTATGCCTTAGAAGGTAGTGTTTTTATGGCCGGTGCAGTGGTGCAATGGCTACGTGATGGGCTTGGCATCATTCAAAAAAGCAGTGATATAGAGAAGTTGGCCTGTAAAGTTGAAGATACTGACGGCGTGGTCTTAGTTCCTGCTTTTACCGGATTGGGTGCACCGCATTGGGATAGTGAAGCCCGTGCCCTGCTTTGTGGCATGTCACGAGGAACCAATAAGGCCCATATTGCCCGCGCCGCGCTGGAATCGATTGCCTTTCAGGTCTCCGATGTATTGACTGCGATGCAATCGGATATTGCCCATCCTTTAAAAGAACTACGCGTCGATGGTGGCGCCAGCTGTAATGATATGCTGATGCAGTTCCAGGCTGACCTGCTAAATGTTCCTGTCATGCGTCCAAAAATGCTGGAATCCACCGCTTGGGGTGCAGCAGCGATGGCTGGTTTAAAATCTGGCGTATTTTCCAGCCTTGATGAAATCTCTCAGTCCTGGCAGTTAGACCGAGCCTTTGAACCAAAAATGCAGAATGATGAACGTGAAGCACATTTAGCCAAATGGCAAAATGCTTTGAAACGGGCCAAATCAGATTTATAAGATCGAAAAAAACCGCTAAATAGTTAGCGGTTTTTTATGTTGGAAAATATTAATGTGATGGCATTCCACCCACACCCGCTTTGGGTCGTGGTGCCAACCAGACGATTAAAGCAGCAAAAATAAAAACCATCGCCAAAATCAAAAATAGGTGATTAGCAGACAGCGTTAATGCTTCTTTATCCACCAGACTGGAAATATAACCCAAGGCACTGTCCGAACTCATGCCCTGTGCCATTAAGGTATTCTGAGTTTCTTCGACATTCAGTTTACCGACCAGCTCACTGCGGGCCACTTTACTATGATCATCCCAGATCGTGACTGCAATTGAAGCTCCGATCGCTCCAGCCATGGTCCGCAGAAAGTTCATCAAACCAGCCGCTGAAGCCATTTCCTGAGGCTGGACTGAGGCCAATGCCATATTGGAGAGTGGAATGAAGAAGAATGGCACCGCAAAACCTTGCAGAATCTGTGGCCAGGCCAATGCCATAAAATCAGCATCCGTAGTCCAGAATGCCCGCATCAAAGTCACAACGGCGAGCAAGGTTAAACCAAAACTGGCCAGAATGCGCTGGTCATATTTAGTCGCCATCTTCGCCACAATCGGTGACATCAACAGGCTACCAAAACCCATGGTCGCGGTCAGATAACCTGCCCAAGTTGCGGTATAACCGAGATTAATCTGCACCCATTGCGGAATGAGAACAATACTGGAAAAGAAGGCACCGAAGGCAAAGGCCAATGACAGCACAGCAAAGGTAAATCCGCGATATCGGAAAATCCGGATATCTACGATCGGATGCCGTTCAGTCAGTTCCCAGATGGTAAAGATGATTAAACCAACTATGGCAAGCACCGCCAATGTGCTGATAAAGGAGCTGCTAAACCAGTCATGTTCATGACCAAGATCCAGCATCAACTGCAGCGCACCAATCCACAGAATCAGCAGGAATAAACCACCTTTATCAATCTTCAAAGCATTGGTTTCAGTTTCTGCTGGTTTTAATAGCTTCAATGCAGCCAGACCGCAGAACAAACCCACCGGGATATTAATAAAGAAAATCCAGTGCCAAGACAGGTTATCACTAATCGTACCGCCGAGAATTGGACCGAGAATTGGACCGACAACGGTGGTCATTGCCCACATCCCCATCGCTTGGGATTGTTTTTCAGGTGGGAAAATTCGCAGTAATAAAGTCTGGCTTAGCGGCATGATTGGGCCACCGAACAACCCCTGCCCGATCCGGCAAAACACCAGCATTTCCAGACTGGTAGAAATCCCGCATAGAATCGAAAAAATGGTAAAACCCAGCAGGCAGACACCAAACAGGCGCACGCTACCAAAGCGACCCGCCAGCCATCCTGTCAAAGGTACACAGATCGCTTCTGCGACTGCATAAGACGTAATAACCCAAGTACCTTGCGAGCTGGACACTGCCAGACTACCGGTAATATGCGGCACCGAGACATTGGCAATGGTCATGTCCAGCACGACCATGAAATTGGCCAATGCCAGCACAAAGGCCGCCAGCATCAGCTTGCCGCCAGTCAGATTCCCATATGGAACATATTTATTCATCGGGAATTACTTCTTGAAGTGGATTTCAGCTTCCATCGACAGACCCACACGTAGCGGATGCTCAGCCAGCTCTTTCGGATCCAGCTGAATACGCACTGGCAAACGCTGTACCACCTTGATCCAGTTGCCTGTGGCATTCTGAGCCGGAATCAGAGCAAACGCTGAACCTGTACCGCCAGAGAAGCCAACCACAGTGCCGTGATATTTCACCGATTTACCATACAGATCAGACGTCAGTTCAGCTTTCTGCCCGACACGGACTTTTTCCAGCTGGCTTTCTTTGAAATTGGCATCAACATAGAGCTGATCTACTGGTACGACCATCATCAGCATTGTACCTGGCGCAACACGTTGACCCACCTGAATTGAACGGCGTGAAACCACCCCATCAAAAGGTGCTTTAATTACAGTACGTTCTAAGTCTAGCTCGGCCTGTTTCAGTTTGGCTTCAGCCACAAGTACATCAGGAGTCGAATTTTCATTCGCGCCTTGAATCAAGGCTTCATTCGCCGCTAAATTGCTTTGTGCGGCTTTCTGGCTGGATCTTGCTTGTGCCAGACCCGCTTCAGCAGAAGCTACGCCAGCTTTGGCCGTATCCAATGCAGATTGTGCTGTACTGAGTTCTTCTTTAGACACTGCACCGCTCGCACTGAGTTTTTCACGACGCGTATATTCATCTTGTGCTTTATGTAAGGCTGCCTGAGCCTGAGCCAGCTGGGCTTCGGCACTGCGAATTGCATCATCACTAACCCCAATCTGTGAGCTTAAAGCCCCGCTATTGGCCGCAGTCTGTTTGTACTGGCGCTTGGCTTTGGTCAGTTCTGCACGTGCCTGAGCCACTGCAATTTTGGCATCACGGTCATCGATTTTGGCCAGGATATCGCCCTGTTTGACCGCTTGGGTATCATGGACAAGTACTTCAGCAACCTGGCCACTCACCATAGACGTGATAGAAGCCGTTTCAGCACCGACATAAGCATTTTCAGTACTGACTGAATTGTTCAGAAAGAATTTCCACACCAGAAACAGCACCAGTGCAATCACCATAAGGAGGGCAACAATACTCAGGGCTTTTTTACGTTTATTTTTTAAAGCTTGATCCGAAGTTGTATCTGATGCGTTTTCTGGCAGGGTGTCTTGTACATCTGTCATTGATTTTTTCCTAAATCCAACAGACTTGGTCACGCAGCCACACTGACCAGCACTGACATGAATGTATAGATTCATATCCCGTTTATTGATCAATGGGTAAAATGAGAAAGCCGTATTAATTTAATTTTCATGCATTCTAATAATAAAAATTAGAAAATATGCAAAAAAATATTACTCGGAAGTTTAAAAAACTAAGCCCCTATTCCAGGAATAAGGGCTTAGTTCGGGCCCGAAGTGAGCCAGGATCGAGGAGATAAACTTAATTAATAGGCATATGAAGCAATCGCTGTGGCAATCGGCTTGTCATCATCGTTGACCATGGTCATGCGCATGGTGCAGCCCTTACGCCCCAAACGTAAGGTTTCTGCACGGGCAATAAAATATTTACCACGACCGGGTGCCAGATAATCCACGCGCATATCTACCGTCGCCAGACGTGATACCTTTTTAATCGTATCGGCAATAGTTTCCGGTTCGGCTTTCTTATACAGCTCACCCATCGCCACAATTCCGCCAATACTGTCGAGTATGGTCGCTGCAAGACCACCATGCAGAATCTGAAATGCCACATTGCCAATCATGAAATCCTGCATTTCAACATATGCTTCGATCTGACCATCGACCACTCGCATGGTCATGCCATTATGCTTAAAAAAAGGAGAGGTATTAAAAGCGTGTACCAGCTGGTTTAAGACCACTTCAATATCCACTTTTGCACCTAAATGTATATTACCTGTCCAATTTCTTTCTGTCTTAGTCATAAGTCTGCCCGAAGCTACAACAATAAAAAACCGCTAATTTATGCCCAAAAAATTCAGATAGGGCTACAATAGGGGCCTAGTTTAATACTGATTACTGAGATTTTTATGACCTATACGTTCAATCGTCCCGCGTTTCCTGCAACTCGCATGCGTCGTATTCGTAAAAATGAGCATTTACGTTCTATGGTACGTGAAACCCATCTCAGTGCTGATCACTTGATTTATCCAGTATTTGTGCTGCCGGGACAAAATCAGACCCAAGACATTCCAAGTATGCCAAATGTGCAGCGCCTGTCTGCTGACTTGTTGTTAAAAAAATCAGAACGTTTGCTGGAACTGGGTGTCAATAAGCTGGCGCTGTTCCCAGTCACACCACAAGAAGATAAAAGTCTGACTGCAGAAGCCGCTTGGCATGAAGATGGCTTGGTACAGAAGACCGTTCGCCTGCTGAAAAAAGAATTACCGGAAATGGTGCTGATCACTGATGGCGCGCTAGACCCTTATACCACGCATGGCCAGGATGGCATCATTGATGAAACCGGTTACGTGCTGAATGATGAAACGGTTGAAGCACTGATCAAGCAGACTTTAAGCCATGCCGAAGCCGGTGCTGATATTGTCGCGCCAAGTGACATGATGGATGGCCGCATCGGTGCAATTCGTCAGGCCTTTGAACAGAATGGCCATATCTATACCTCTATTATGGCTTATTCAGCCAAATATGCGTCTAGTTTCTACGGTCCATTCCGTGATGCGGTTGGTTCTGCCAGCAACCTGAAAGGCGGCAATAAATACAATTACCAAATGGATTTCGGTAACCGTGCTGAAGCATTGCATGAAATTGCACTGGATATCCAGGAAGGTGCAGATATGGTCATCGTTAAACCGGGTATGCCTTATCTGGATGTGGTTCGTGAAGTCAAAGATACCTTCGGTGTACCTACCTTTATTTATCAGGTTAGTGGCGAATATGCCATGCTGGCTGCTGCGATTCAGAATGGCTGGTTATCTGATAGCGTGATTCTTGAGTCCCTGATGTGCTGCCGCCGTGCCGGTGCAGATGGTATCTGGACCTACTTTGCGGAAGAAGCGGCGCTCAAACTGAAAGACATGAAATAAAATAGAAGGACCTTGGCGCAATGCATATCGCCATTATCGGAGCGGGCATCACCGGTTTGATGTCAGCTCTGGAATTGCTTGAACAGGGATGTTCTATTACGATTTTCGATCAGCAAGCGGCTGGACAGGCAGCCTCTTGGGCCGGAGGTGGTATCCTCTCCCCAATGTATCCTTGGCGTTATCCTAATGCCGTTAATGCCCTCGCCCGCCATACCAAACCGTTGTATCAGGAATGGAACCAGAAACTGCAACCGGTGACTGGCATTGATTTCCAGATTCACGAAACCGGTATGCTGATTTTTGATGAATCTGATTTTGAGATTGGATTACACTATGCCGAGCAATATCAGGATCCACAGCAACATGCCGAATATCTGAATCAGTCTCAAATCCAGCAAATCAATTCCAAAGTAGATCCGAAATTTAAACAGGCGATCTATTTTCCAGAACTTTCCAATATCCGCAATCCGCGACTGTTACAGTCCATTATTGCTTACCTTAAACAGCATCCGCGTGTCACTTGGCAAGAGCATTGCAATATTAGTCAGCTAAATATCCAGCAAGATCATGTACACAGTGTTTCCACTAAAAATGGCCTGAGCTTTAAAGCAGATCAGTTCGTCATTGCCACCGGTGCATGGTCTGCACGCTGGTCTGAACAGCTCGGTCTGGACATTCCAGTTCATCCGGTTCAAGGCCAGATGTTGCTCTTTAAAACACCAGAAAACTGGCTACCAACCATGTGCATGAACAAGGTCATGTATCTAATTCCACGTCGTGATGGTCATGTACTGTGTGGTTCCAGCATGCGTCAGGTCGGTTTTGATACTTCGCCTTCTGCTGAAATCCGTCAGGATATTTTGGAAGCCTGCCTGGAAATGGTACCGGAGCTGGCTGATTTCCCAATTGTGAAACAGTGGGCTGGTCTACGACCAAGCTCCCCGGATGGCATTCCCTATATCGGCAAAATTCCGCATCTGAACAATCTCTGGACCAATTTTGGCCAGTTCCGTAATGGCTTATGTATGGGTGCTGCTTCTGGAAAATTGCTGTCTCAGTTAATCCTGGAACAACCGACCATCGTAGATCCACAGCCTTATAGTCCGGTACAGCGTTTACAGCCGCACTCTTTAACGGTTTAAAATTTCAATCAAGGCTTCTTTCAGGGTCGGATAGCTAAATTCAAATCCGGCTTCCTGCAAAGCTTTGGGCTGGACATATTGACCATTCAGAATCAGTTGTGACTGTTCACCTAGCATCATTTTCATACTGCAAGCTGGTAACGGTAATAAAGGTTTACGCTTCAGCACCTGTGCTGCGATCCGGACAAATTGCGCCTGACTGACTTTTTCAGGTGCCACCACATTAAATACCTGTTGCTGGGTCGGCTGCTGCATCAGAAATTCGATCGCCCGCATGACATCCTGTAGATGTACCCAGGTCACCGGCTGACGCCCATGACCAATCCGGCCAAATATATTCAGCTTAATTGGCAATAACATCTGCGGAAGAATCCCGCCTCCTTGACCAAACACCACAGCAAAGCGAACAATTTTGGTGTCCTGCCCGGTATAGGACAAGGCCAGTTTTTCCCATTTCTCACACAGTTCTGACATAAAAATGGATTGTGGTGGACTTTGTTCAGTACACACCGTCTCCCAGTGTTCTTGCGGATCGATTCCATAGTAGCCGACCGCTGAAGTCGAAATAATACGTTTGGGCTTAATCTGATTTTTCTCTAGATAGTCATATAACTGCCTGGTGGTATTTAGCCGACTGTCCAGCAATTTCTTTTTGCGGGCGGCTGTCCAGCGACCCTGACCGATACTTTCACCTGCCAGATTAATCACATAGTCAATCTGATGATTTTTCAATTCTTCCAGATTATTAATCCAGTGAAAATCAGGATGCTCTTCTCGCAATTTTTTCTGCCGGGTCAGGCCGATTACCGCATAATCACGAGCCAGTAAAAATTTCACCAGATGGCTGCCAATAAAACCGCTGGCGCCTGTCATGAGGACTACAGGTTTATACATGGTTATTCTGTGCCATTATTATTGTATTGCTCAAATTATACGTCACTTATGAATCAGAATATTCGGGAAAGTGATATGGGTCGATGAATGCAAAATTGTCTCATCATGCCATACAGAAAACTTCTAATTTTCTATATAGCCTGATTTAGCATCTTGAATTTAATCTCAACGATTTTGATATAAAGAGTCGAAATCTTAGCCAAACATTTTTGCTGCCATACGCTGTGCCTGTTTGCCATAAAACCAGTAGGTCAGCAGATAAAGCGGAATCGCGATGAGCAGGAACATGATCACGACAATACTCATAAATTGGGGCTGTTGCAGATATAGTAAAAAGTCCTGCCAGGCATTCGGATTGGAACGCGTCGCAATAGCAATCCCTAGAATTAAAAATACCAGATTATAGCCCCAATAAATCAGGCTAAATCCCAAGGTGAATTTTTTACGCTCTACCTGAGTGGGCGCCCGTTGTTCCTTTTTTAAAAATTTAAACAGTACCCAGATCATCGCCACCAGATAAGGCACAATGGTTAATACTGCGCCCATGCCAGTCGGCATTAACGCCGCCACGACCCCGCAAATGCAGGTAAAAATAAAGCATAGGAAGAAAAACCAGAGAAAATAGCGAGTTAGAGGCACCATTAGTAGGACTCAAGGACAATTAATCAACTAGTATAAAAAAAATTAATTTTTTTTTCATTTTATTGTCAACCTAAAGCGAGATGCTGACGTTATATAGGGTACAAGGTTCGGAAATTTGGACTGGCATCCACAAATTTTCGTTCTCTTTGCTAAAGCAATAAGTCCAGTGTTTTAGAAAATTTTGAATAGCAGCCAAAATTTTCACTATACACAAATCTTTGACCGACGATTTCATCATCACTCGAATCGTCGGTTTTTATTTTTTGGACGAACCGTTTTTAGCAATTCGCCTGCAAATTTTTATCAGCTTCTTATGCAGCATAAAATAATGATCGGCTGCATTTTTTCAAGTCTGTTTTTAGCAATTTTTATAAAAAATATTGGTTCTGCTACCCAGATGCTATGAAAAATGCCTGAAGTAAAATTTAAAATAAAAACGCTGTATTCAATACTTTATATATAAACATCATATTTTATTGATTTCATAGATATTATTCTAATATTCAAAACTACGCTGAAAATAGTTTTAATGATGTATAGCAATGAAATAGATCAAAATATTTTTTTCAAGTAGATTTTTAGCTGGGCTTTTTTCTATAGTAGGAAGGCAAAAATAAAGGTGAGTATACATGGCAGTTCATTTTCTACATACTTCTGATTGGCATTTGGGACAGTTTTTCCATAACCATGACCGTGAATTTGAACATGCACAATTCCTGAATTGGCTCCTTGAACAAATCAAGGAAAAACAGCCACATGCCCTACTGATTGCCGGTGATATTTTTGATGTCATCAATCCCGCTTCCAGTGCCCAAAGACAGCTTTATCAATTCCTTGCCGATGCCCATGAACTGGCACCGCATATGCAAACCCTGATGATTGCCGGCAACCATGATTCAGGTTATCGAATTGAACAGGTTCAGCCTTTACTCACTAAATTCAATGCCAAAGCGGTGGGTATTGTCGGCCGGACTGCGGACAATACTCTTGATCTGGATCGTTTGCTGGTTCCGATTTATGACCAGCAGCAAGAGATTATTGCCTGGTGCCTAACTCTACCTTATTTGCGCAGTGCCGAAATTACCGGTATTAATGAACATACCCATAATAGCCAGAATGCCATCAGCTATCTGCACCAACAGTTGATTGCCGAAGCCAAAGCACGTAAGCAGCCACATCAGGCACTGATTCTTATGTCACATGCACATATGCAAGGCGGTGAAACTTCCGATTCCGAACGCCCCATTATTGTCGGCAATGAAGAAGCTCTCTCAACGGCGTTATTTGATGAAGTCATTGACTATGTCGCTCTGGGACATCTGCATAAACCGCAGAAAGTCGGTCAGCCGCATATCCGCTATAGTGGCTCCCCGATTCCCTTATCCTTTAGTGAGATCAACTATTCGCATCAGGTCGTTGAAGTCAGAATCGATCCTGAGCAAAATGCTGAACAGCGTTTTCAGTTTGAAGCGCTGAAAGTTCCTCGTACTGTCGAGCTATTTAGAATTCGAGAAAATCTGGAAAATTTGCTCAGCAATGTAAAAGCACTGCCGACTGGGGAAATTGAGCATCTGGCAGCACGACATTTTCTGGAAATTGAATATACTACCGATGCACCGCCACCGGTAGATTTACGTCAGCAGATTGAACAGGCACTGCCGCCAAATCGTTATCGTCTGCTACGCATCAGCCGGATTTATCAACGACAAGCAGAAGATCAGACCGATAGCTCTAAAATTGACTTGGCACCTCCAACACCAGAAACACTGTTTTTCAATATCTGGGAAAAAATGGGCTATAGCCAGGATCATTCGGTGCAGCAGGATTTTCAGCAGTTATTGGTCGAAGCCCAACATGAACTTGCACAAAAACAACAAGCTTAGGATCAGCCATGAAAATTATCCGTCTGAGCCTAAATAACCTCGCCTCTCTCGCTGGTACGCATCATATTGATTTTGAATCAAATCCTCTGGCACATGCCGGACTGATTGCGATTACCGGAAAAACCGGTGCTGGTAAATCTACTCTGCTCGATGCCATGTGCCTGGCGCTGTATAACGAAATTCCACGTTTAAAAGGTGCCACAGGTAGTCTGAAAGATGCAGGTGGACAGGATGTCTCGATCAAGGATTCCAAAAATATTCTGCGCCGTGGTTGCGTACAGGGTTTTGCCGAGCTTGAGTTTATTGCCTTAGACCAAAAACGTTATACCGCACGTTGGGAAATTCGTCGTGCCCGGCAGAAAGTGGATGGCAATTTAAAGGTCGATCGTGCTATTACCTGTCTGGATGATCAACGCGTGTTGAATCAGAAAATTTCTGAATGCACGCCGCTGATTGAAAAACTGGTCGGCTTGAGTTTCGAGCAGTTTACCCGTGCGGTTCTATTAGCACAGTCTGAGGTTGGTGCCTTTTTAAAAGCCAAAGATAATGAACGTGCCGATTTACTCGAATATCTGACTAATTCTCAGATTTTCAGTCTGGTCAGCCAGAAAGCATTTGAAAAACATAGTGAAGTGAAACAGAAACGTGCTGATCTGGAAAAATTAATCGGTCATCTGGAACTGTTATCTGAAGAAGATATTGCTGCTCTGCAGCAGCAACACACTACTTTAAAACAAGCGGTTGAGCATCTAAACCAGAGTGAAAAGGTACTGGAAAATGACCTGAAATGGCATCGTCAGCAGCATTATCTCTATACTGAAATTCAGGCCAAAAAAGAAATCTATACGGTTCAGCTGGATGCTGAACAGAAGATGGCACCGCAAAAACAGTTATTAGATCAACTGGACCAGTTTCAGCGGATTCGGGAACAGTTTGTCCAGCAACATCAGTTTCAGAAGCAGCGTAGCCATTTACTGACTGAGCAGCAAAACTTTGTTGCCGAATTCACAGCAGTTCAACAGCAACGTGATAGCGAACAGCACAAGTTGCAGCACATTCAGCAACAGCAACAACAGCATGAACAAGAGTTCCAGAAGATCAAACCTTATCTGAATCAGGGACTCAAGCTGGATCATGAAATGCTGTCGATTGGCGATCAGTACAGACAGCTTGCAGCTGAACAGCAGACCTATAGAACCCAGAAGATTCAGCCTGTTCAGAATCAACTGGTGCAGACTGAGCAACGGTTACAACAGGTTCAGGCTCAGTACCAGCAGATTCAAAAGCAACTAGAACAACAGAGCTTTTTAGCGGTTTTTGATGACGAACCCCAGGCGACTCTGCAACGCTTACAGGATTATCAGGAACTGCACCAGAAATTCATGCGGCAGCACCCGGCACTTTTCCAATCTAGCCGGGCTGAACTGGAACAGCAGCAACAGGCTTTATCTGCCAGCTTGCAGGAACTCACTCAGCGCTATACTCATCTGGACCAGCTTGAACAGCAAATCCAACAGTTCCAGACCCAACAACAGCAACTCAGTACCCAGCATTCGAAGCTTGAAGCTTTAATGCGAACCGTACAGCAAATGGCTGGCTTAGAAGCTGAAAGCCTACAATTGAACCGGGATTTAAAAAACCATCATGATCGTTTAAAGCAACTAGAAACTGAGCTGATTCAATTACAGCAACAACGTCAGGAAGCAGAACAGGCCTTCGAACAATTGCAACAAGTACTGGCTCAGCAACGTTTATTACAGGCACAAAGTGTTCAGGAATTACGTGCACAGCTGAAACCAAATGAGCCTTGTATGGTCTGTGGCAGTCATGAGCATCCTTTTGTACAGCATCAGGAACTGCTAGAAAATGCTTTGCAACAATTACATGATCAGCAGCTTCAGGAAGCTCAGAAAAAACTACAGCAACTGACTCAGGCATATCAGCAAGCACAAATCCAGCAATCTCAACTACAAACCTTAATTGAGCAACATCAGCAACGCAGCAGTCAGCTCAATACGACACTACAACAGCAGAAGATTCAGTTGAATCAGGACCTTCAGCAATTTGATTTGCTGTTGGATTTAAGCCAGAGTACAGATCATTTGCAGCAACAGCTTGGTCAGCATGTGCTTCAACTTCAACAAGAACAACAGCAGCTAGTCCAGACCCTGCAAAATCAGCAAAGTGACTGGAAACAGTGGCGTCAGCAACAGCAACAGCGGGATCAGCTACTTTTTAGCATGCAGCAGCATTTACAGCTAGAACAAATGATTCATCCGGTTCTTAATCTACTGCCTGAGTCCTTGCAGAAATCCTGGATTACTGATGCCTCATCAAGCTGTCAGCAGTTATCCCAACAACTGCAACAACGTCAGAAACAGTCTCAGGAATTCAAAACCCTAGAGACTCACATCCAAAGCTTAAACCAGCAGATTGAAAAAACACGTGATCAGCTCAGCCTGCATCAACAATATGATGCACAGTTACAGCAAAAGATGGATACGGCGCTGAATATGGGTAAAGCGCTACGTGAACAGCTCAACCATCTGACCCTTACCCATGCCGGTCGGACATATCCTAAGGCACAAGAATGGCGTGACCGTTTGGAGCAACAACAACAGGCGTTGGATGAACAATTACGGGCACAGAGTCTGATGACCCAGCAGCATGATCAGCGTTTACAACAGGCTGAACTGAAAAAGCAGAGTTTCATCACCCAGATTCAGCAACTAGAACAGCAGATTAGGCAATGCCAGCAATCTATTCAGAACTGGCAAAATATACATCCTGCGTTTGATGCCGAGCATATCCAGCATTGCCTGAATATTGACTTGCAACAGCATCAGCAAATTCGCCAGCAATTACAGGCACAACATCAGGTGGTTGAAAATGCCAAAACGGCTTGGGACATTCTGGAAGAACAATATCAGTATCATTTGAAATCCAAGCCTGAACTTAGCTTTGAAGAAGTTGAACTGCGCTTAAGTAGTCTGGCACAGGAAAAAGCTGAACAGGAAAATGCCTGTAATGAGGTTGCCACCAAATTAAGAATACATGCCAATAACCAATCGACCTTACAACGCTACCAGCATCAGATTGAACAGGTCAAAGCTGAAGAATATCGTTGGGGTCGGATCTATGACCTGATCGGCCATAAGGAAGGCACCAAATTCCAGAAAATCGCGCAGGAACATCACCTGGATATTCTGGTCGAATATGCCAATCAGCAATTACAGCCCCTGGCTCCGCGTTATCAGCTGTACCGGATTCCAGACAGTTTAAGTCTGGCGATTATCGATCTGGATATGAACAGCGAAGTGCGTCCTGTCCTGTCACTCTCTGGCGGTGAAACCTTCCTGGTCTCTCTGGCTCTGGCCTTGGCGATTGCCAATATGGCTTCCGGCTCAATGAAACTAGAATCGCTATTTATTGATGAAGGTTTTGGTACTTTAGACCCGGCTTCCTTACATATGGTCATGAATGCACTGGATCATTTGCAGAGTCAGGGCCGTAAAGTGGTGCTAATTTCACATGTACAGGAGATGCATGAACGGATTCCGGTTCAGATTCAGGTTAAACCGGTCGGTGCCGGTGCCAGTACCATTCAGATTATAGGTTAAAGCATGAACTCTATCCCGAACAAGCTCTCGCCCTATTTCAGCTTACAACTTGAGAGCTTACGGGGTATCAGTGCCATTGTGGTGCTATTCAGTCATAGTTTTCAGGCTTTTATCGCGCCTTTTGATCTGAGCCTATATTCCTGGGTACGTCTATTAGGCCAGGCTGCTGTGATGATCTTTTTTGTGCTCAGTGGCTATTTAATCGGGACTTCGATCCAGAACAACATCCAACAACATGAAAATTTTAATCTGCGGCAGTATATACGGCAGCGTTATCGGCGCATTTTACCGCCCTTTCTGTTTGCATCCGCTTTCAGTCTGATTCTATATGCGCTAGCACCTACATTTTTTGCTTCACATAGCCATGAGTTCCAGAACAGTTTTGGCATGATGATTCGGACTGCATATAACATTGACACTCAGGATTTTTTAGGTTCTTTATTCTTTCTAAACGGCTTTATTACACCGACGGTATCTGCCAATGCGCCGCTCTGGAGCCTGAGCTTTGAAGTCTGGTTTTATGTACTGGCCGGATTTCTGCCTTTTTTAAAAAATTCTGAAATCGCTAAAATCGGCTTTTTTATCTTGCTTCTAGGGCTTTCTCTACTGAACTATCAGTTTCTGTTTTATTTCCTGCTCTGGCTAGTTGCCTTTGCCAATTCATTCCGGCAGATCCAGCTGCGTTTTTTAAGTCGACTACAACCCATTAAATTGGGCCTATTTGGTCTAGCATTTATGATTGCCTGTGCGGATGCTTACCAGTTTCATGTCATTGAACAGGCTGACTTATATCGTGTAAATTATTTTGTGCCATTTAACCTGTGTATGGGGCTCGCCTTTGTCTGCTGGATTGTGCAGCTGCAACATCAACAAAGCCAATATCAACCAGTTTGGCCTCAGTCTGCAAATTTCTCCTATACACTTTATGTCACCCATTTTCCTTTACTGCTTTTTATTCTAGGCTGCTTTCCTGCAACGCTTGATCATGGTCTTGAGGGTGCCGTTTTATCTTTATTTATGAGCATGTGCAGCTTAATTTTCTTTGCCTGGTTCATGGCCAAATGGCTGGAACCCCAAAGAAAAAAAGCGTTATCAACTACTCTGCAATAACGCTTTCCCAAAACTCAATTGTCAGTATAAATCAGTCCGTTTTTTTAGGACGTGCGCCAAACAAGGCAGTTCCCACACGTACCATGGTAGAACCTGCTGCAATCGCCTCGGTCATGTCGGCAGACATCCCCATACTTAAAGTATCCCAGTCTTCAGGTTTTGCATGATGGCTTTTGACCTGCTCGAACAAGGCTTTGGCATCTGCGAAAGCCTGAGTATTTTCTGGCGCAGGAATGACCATCAGACCACGTAAGCGCAAATTCGGTAATTGACTGATCTGTGCTACTAGATCGGCCACTTCCTCAGGCTGACAACCGTCCTTGCTATCCTGCCCATCAATATTGACTTGCAGACAGATATTAAGCGCAGCTTGAGAATCACTACGCTGATTAGATAAACGTTCAGCAATAATCAGACGATCCACCCCATGCACCCAGGCAAAATTTTCTGCCAGATGTTTGGTCTTGTTGCGCTGCACATGACCAATAAAATGCCACTCAATATCCAGGTCTTTGAGTGCCGTGATTTTTTCCAGCGCTTCCTGTAAATAGTTTTCACCAAAAGCACGCTGACCAGCCTGATACATTTCTGCCAGCACAGGGCTGGGCTGGGTTTTGGAGACGGCCAGAAGTTGCACCGAATCCGGCTCACGCCCCGCCAGAGCGCAGGTGGACTGGATCTGAGCTAAAACCTGATTTCGTGACTGTTGCAGCATATTCATTGATGGGGTTCTCATTTCGTGCGGATTTTTTTCCCTTGCTCATCAACTAAGTGTTGGTTAAGCTGTGGGAAAGCCTTATTATTCTAGCAAAATAAATAACATTTTAATGAACTCGGGGACCTTATGGATATTACAGAACTGTTAGCCTTTTCTGCTAAAAATGGTGCGTCGGATTTACACTTATCAGCAGGTTTACCACCCATGATTCGTGTAGACGGGGAAGTACGCCGCATCAACCTGCCTGCACTAGAACATAAAGAAGTACACAAACTAGTGTACGACATCATGAATGACAAGCAACGCCGTGATTATGAAGAAAATCTGGAAACTGACTTCTCTTTTGAAGTTCCAGGCGTAGCCCGTTTCCGTGTGAACGCATTTAACCAGAACCGCGGTGCAGGCGCAGTATTCCGTACCATTCCATCTAAAGTACTGACCATTGAAGATCTAGGTATGGGCCAGATCTTTAAAGATATCTGTGAATATCCACGTGGTATTGTACTGGTGACAGGACCAACCGGTTCGGGTAAATCAACGACGCTGGCGGCAATGCTGGACTATATCAATGACAACCGCTATGACCATATTCTGACCGTCGAAGATCCAATCGAATTTGTACACCAATCAAAAAAATGTCTGATCAACCAGCGTGAAGTACATCGTGATACGCATGGATTTAATGAAGCATTACGTTCTGCATTACGTGAAGACCCGGATATTATTCTGGTCGGTGAGATGCGTGACCTTGAAACCATCCGTCTGGCACTCACTGCTGCGGAAACCGGTCACTTGGTCTTCGGTACCCTGCATACCACCTCAGCGGCAAAAACCATTGACCGTGTGATTGACGTGTTCCCTGCTGAAGAAAAAGACATGGTGCGTGCCATGTTGTCAGAATCGCTGCAAGCTGTTATTTCGCAAACCCTATTGAAGAAAAATGGGGGGGGGCGTGTGGCTGCACACGAAATCATGATCGGTATTCCGGCGATCCGTAACCTGATCCGTGAAAACAAAGTGGCACAGATGTACTCTGCGATTCAAACCGGTGCCAACTATGGCATGACCACGCTGGATCAAAGCCTGAAAACGCTGGTATCGAAAGGGATTATCAGTCCGCAAGTCGCCCGTACTGCAGCAAAACAGCCTGAATCATTCTTATAAGAATAATTAATTTTTTGGGGTTTTATCATGGACTTTAACGGCTTACTCAACTACATGGTAGAGAAAAAGGCCTCGGATCTGTTCATTACAGCCGATGTTGAACCCTCTATCAAAATTAATGGTCAGATTGTACCGATTGGCTCGGTAAAATTACCGGGTGCAGCTGTGGGACAGCTACTTAACTCAATCATGACCGAGAAGCAGCGCAAGGAATTTGCGGACACACGCGAGTGTAACTTCGCCATCAGCAACCCGGACAAATCGGCACGTTTCCGTGTCAGCGCATTCCAGCAACGCGATCAGCCAGGCATGGTATTGCGCCGTATTGAAACCGTCATTCCGACTATGGATGAGCTGAAGTTACCGCCTATTCTAAAAGAACTGGCGATGACCAAACGCGGCATCATTATTTTTGTGGGTGCAACCGGTACGGGTAAATCGACTTCCCTCGCCTCTTTGATTGGCTACCGTAATGAAAATTCCAAAGGTCATATCATTACCATTGAAGACCCGATCGAATTTGTGCACCAGCATAAGGGTTGTATCATTACCCAACGCGAAGTCGGTATTGATACTGACTCCTTTGAAGTGGCATTGAAAAATACCCTGCGTCAGGCACCAGATGTGATTCTGATCGGTGAAATCCGTTCTCGTGAAACCATGGACTATGCAATTGCCTTTGCGGAAACCGGTCACCTGGTTTTTGCGACCCTGCACGCCAACAACGCCAACCAGGCCATCGACCGTATCATTCACTTCTTCGAAGCCGACCGTCACAGCCAGCTGTTTATGGATCTATCCCTAAACATGAAAGCCATTGTGGCACAGCAGCTAATTCCCACCATTGATGGCAATGGCCGCCGTGCAGCGATTGAAATCCTAATCAATTCACCATTGATTGCGGATCTGATCCGTAAAGGCGATGTGCATGAAATCAAGGATTTGATGAAACGTTCACGCGAACTGGGCATGCAAACCTTCGACCAGGCATTATATGACCTGTATAAGGCTAAGCAGATTAGCTATAAAGATGCACTAAAACATGCCGACTCACCAAATGACCTGCGTCTGCAAATCAAACTGTCAGAAGAAGGTGGCGAGCATTTATTACGTGCGCATTCCAATATTACTTTTGATGGTCAAACCTGATCATTTTCAAAGCATAAAAAAACAGGCTTTTAATAAAGCCTGTTTTTATTTCAGCCTAAAGCTGAATTATTTCTTACGGTAAGCTTCCTGACATTCAGGCGCGTCACAATAACCGTAAAGATTAAGTGAATGTCCAGTCAATGCAAAACCAAATTTCTTCGCAACTTCGTGCTGTTCATGTTCAATCACATCATTTGTAAATTCAACGACTTTGTTGCAATTTTGACAAACCAAGTGATCATGGTGATCTTCCTGCATAATTTCAAAAACTGAGTGATTATTTTCAAAATTATGACGCTCGATAATCCCTGCTGCCTCAAATTGTGTTAACACACGATACACAGTTGCAAGACCCACATCTTCCCCTTGTTCGAGTAAAGTCTTATAAATGTCTTCAGCGCTAAGGTGATGCCGTCTAGAGTTTTCTAATAGTTCTAATATTTTAATTCGTGGAAGGGTAACTTTCAGTCCAGCTTTTCGTAAATCTTGGTTTGAAATAGGCATGTAAAAAGGTCTCTCAACAAAATCAAAGTTGGAATAGGCAACAAAGTTTAGATGCAGTATGATCTATCCTTGGATCAAATGCATCATAATTAATTTGGGATAGTGTAGCAAAATGCAAAAAATCATGCTGACGTTATTCGTCACTTCATTGCTTGTCGGCTGTTCGACATTAGGTGTGTACAAAGTTGATATTCCTCAAGGAACACCTTTAACTCAAGCACAAGCCTCTAAAATTCAGGTAGGAATGAGCCACCAACAGGTGCGTTTCCTGCTCGGTAGTCCAACAGTATCTGATCCGCTCAATCCGCTACGCTGGGACTACATCTACAACTATACCCCAGGAACCTATGCTAAAAAAGCCAAGATCCCAGCAGCCCAAGGCCAGCATCTAAAAATTTACTTTAATCAGTCTGGTATCGTAGAGCGTATTGAAGGTCTGGAAACCATTCCAGAATCTCAACCAGGTCTACCAGGTTCCAAAGAAGCGATCTTAAATGCCCCACCACTATAATCGCTTTTGCATAAAAAAACCCCTGTATGATCAGGGGTTTTTTTAATTAAATAGATTGATTTATCAAATAATCAGACCATCTGTTCAATAAAGCCACATTCCACTAATCGGAACGTTTATTTTGCTTGAAACGGTTACCTTTGGCATAACGTCCTACCGGATTCTTCTCAGCGCGTTTACGGCGGATATCCTTGGGATTAATGGTTAAAGCACGATAAATCTCTACCCGGTCCCCTGCTGCCAATGGCTGGGTATGATCCTGTAACTTAGCGCCAAAAATACCCAGATTCAGAGGTTCAGGCAATTCCACCTGTGCACGGATTCCGCTTTGCTCGATTGCATCCAATGCGGTCATGCCGGGCTGGAAAGGTACGGCAATATGAAACTGTTGTTCCGGGGTAGCATAGGCCACCCAGATCATTGCCTCAGTCATCAGAAAAATTGTCCTAATACCGCAACAATCGCCAGAATAATTGAAACTGGCAAGACGATGCGCACTGCGATACGCCAGATGTTATACACCGCTTCTGAACTGAAGTTCATCGATTTACGCAAATGACTGATTTTCATGATCCAGCCAGCAAACAAGGCATAAATCAGACTGATCACCAGTCCCCAAAGAATCAGCAGATTATTGAAAATTGGAGCAACATTTGGAATTAACCAGACCAAGGTGGCAGCGATCACAATCGCCCACTGAATGATAATATTCATTTGACGTTGCTGTAATTGCTCACGTGCCATTTGCATAAGCAAAGCAGCGGCTGCGACAATGGCTGCGATTAAAGCAAATGCAGGGATTTCAGCTTTTACTGCAAAGAAACCAAAGGCGATGATCGCTAATAGCTGCGCCACCCAAATCGGTAAGGCTGTTTTAGTCGCAACATCCTGCTGTTTTACGACAGCCAGACTTGATTGCCAATACAGCCCCATACCTAGACCACTCGCCACCAAAGCCAATACAGTGGCATTGCCCCACTCTACGAATTGGACGGGTGTTACCTGCCAAGCCGGTAATTCAGTTCCCATCACATTCGCCATGATCAAAGATGCAAGTACGCCGATCGTGGTAATCCCAACCAGAATTAAACGTGGCACCAGCGATAAGACAAATGCAGCAATTGCCAGCACCGCAAAAATCACTGGCTGCTGAACATCGAAATTGGTAACTGCAATCACATTAGAAGCATGATTGAGCATCGCACCCGCAAGGAATGGGATAAATACAACCGCCAGCCAGCCGACGATCCGCCAGCGCTGAGAACTATCAGCTTCACGGGTAAGGCTCGACAATGCCTGTAATGCAGTGGTTTTTGAGCGTTTCGCCAGAGCAATTTCCAGATAACAGACTGGAAGGGCCAGTATTAGCATGGTCGCTAACCACAACATCCAGAAATCAAGCTGACGGTCAATCTGAATACCTGTTATCGGTGCGAGTGTCGCAATAATAAGAAAGGATAAACAGAAAGCCATCAGAGGCGATAACCATTTTGACATAGCATTGTCCTGCATGATGTATTCCTATAAAAATCTAGCGCTATTTTGCCTTGTGAGGCGATGAAAATCAAAAACAAAAAAGCAAACCACCATGCCCGTGATTTGCTGCGCAAATTTATTATTAAGCTTTATTTTTTATTTTCCCGATTTATCTTTATTTTAACAACAATCGAGTTATGAGAAGAAACGGGCAAACCAGTTTTTACCCTTTTTCTTTTCTTTATCTTTAATGATTCCCATCATATTTTCTTTTACCGCACCGACATAATCCGCATCATCATGCTGAATATGATTGATCAGCCATTTAGATAATACTTCATGTAATTCCGCTTCAATAGATTGGCCCAATTCAAAACGGTCACGATAAGATTCAATCTTTTTAATAAACAGGTCATGCACACGTTTATGTGGCACACGATATTTATAACCCGCTTCTTCCTGAAGTGATTCTTCAAAGGTAAAATGAGACTGGGTATAATCAATAATATTTTCTAGAATCTGTTTAATACGAGCACGATCGGTATTGGCATCAATTCCATCAATCTCATTGATATAATCGAGAATTCGTTTGTGCTGATCGTCAATCACATCGATACCAGTATTATAATCTGGAACCCATTTCATTTTCATTACGACCACCTATTGATATTAATGATTTATCGCTTGAAAAAGATCATATATCTAATTGATTTAAATAAAAATGAAGTAAATCGGTTGGTTTTCAGTTTATTTTCTACTTAATTAATGTAAATCATTGTTTATCCAATCAATTATATTTTAAACCCGACTACAAGAATAAAGTATTTTTTGATCGATTTTATATTTCATGGTTTATTTATTTTAATGATTTCACTATAAAATAAATATCAAATTCAAAAAAACAGGAGCGATGTCCTGTTTTCTAATATCGAATTTTAACCAGATTTAATATAAATCTGCTTTAGTCACTCTTTTAAGCGAAGGATCCAAACGTTCTCTTTCCAGACGGGCGACATGTGTCAATTGGGAACGATATTTGGCTCCATCTCTGAACAAAATCATTTCACCTTCCTGAAATGCTGTCCATTCTTCATTCTGCGTTAGCGGCTCTGTGGTAATCACAGCGACTCGATCTTCAGGCGTGGTGACTTGGCTAAAATCAACTTCAACTTCGATATCAATCAGTTGGGCTGGCTTAAATGGATATTTACGAACCAGCCAATGCAGTTTAGTCGTTGCATAGGTAAATAAAGCCTGACCATTGGATAAACAGAAATTAAAAGTGCCATGCTCTGCAATGGATGGAGAAATCTCGGCCAACAAATCAAAAACCTGATCCAGCTTCGGTTCATCATAACCAAAATGTTTCACCAGCTGATCCAGCAAATAACAGAAAGCACGCTCACTGTCAGTGTTACCGACTGGCGTAAAACGTCCAGAAAGCTCAGGTAAAAAATCTTTTAAATCACCATTATGAGCAAAGATCCATTGTCGTCCCCATAATTCACGGCTAAACGGATGCGAATTTTCCAGATTAATTTTGCCTTGTGTCGCTTTACGGATATGTGCAATTACATTACGGGATTTGATTGGATAATTGCGCACTAGTTCTGCAATCGGTGACTCAACAGCAGACTGATTATCAACGAATAATCGGCAGGCCTTATCCTCAAAGAAAGCAATCCCAAAACCATCAGAATGATCTGAGGTAATCCCCGCCCGCTGAGAAAAACCTCGAAATGAAAAGGTAATATCTGTTGGTGTCGCACAATTCATTCCAAGTAGCTGGCACATAATCTTCATTCAGGTCACAGAGTGTTCTTAAGGTTATTGTGCATCACAGGCTGAACCTTTTCAAATCTCGATCATTGCAATGCTATGCGCTAAAAATGCTAATAAACTATTTTTTTATATTTAATTTAGCAAAAGGAGTTTAAGCTTCAAAACTTAGCTTAAAAATAAATACTTTAGATTTAACTTTCATATTTCTAGTGATCAAAATCTTAAAATAAAAGAAATAAAAAAGAGCCTCAAGTGAGACTCTTTGATATTCAATTTATCTTTATGGACGATGTGGATTAGAACGATTGGTAATTAAAGTTCCTACACCATGATCAGTAAAGATTTCTAACAGGCTCGCATGTGGTACACGACCATCCACGATATGTGCACTGATCACGCCGCCTTTTACTGCATCAAGCGCACAGCCGACTTTAGGAATCATGCCACCATAGATCACACCCGTTTCGATCAGACGATCAACTTCCTGCGTCGTTAAACCGGTCAGCAGATTTTTATTTTCGTCGAGCACCCCCGTAATATTGGTCAGAAGAATCAGCTTTTCTGCCCCTAATGCTTCTGCCACTTTACCCGCAACCAGATCCGCATTGATATTATAGGTATTGCCTTCTTCATCGACACCGAGTGGTGCAATCACTGGAATGAAATCACTGTTGGTAAACATTTCCAGCACATCAGTTTTCACCCCAACGACTTCGCCGACCATACCCAGGTCTACTTTTTGGATTGAACCGTCTTCAGCCGTCTTTTCCATTAACAGCTTTTTGGCGCGTAACAGGTTGCCATCTTTACCGGTTAAACCAATTGCACGGCCACCATGTTTGTTGATCAGGTTCACAATTGATTTGTTTACGCTACCGCCCAGAACCATCTCGACCACTTCCATGGTTGCCGGATCTGTCACGCGCATACCATCAATACGGTCAGATTCACGACCTAGCTGTTTCAGCATAGAATCGACTTGTGGACCACCGCCGTGTACCACAATCGGATTTAAACCGACTGTTTTTAATAAAACGATGTCACGTGCAAAAGAGCTTTCTAGCTCAGGATCCGTCATCGCGTTGCCACCGTATTTTACCACCAGGGTTTTACCCGCAAAGCGTTGGATATACGGCAAAGCTTCAGTCAAAATTTGTGCTTTGTCGATGCCTGTATGCTGATTTGGCATTCGCCTCTCCTTATTGAGCATCTAAAATGTCTTGAGCGATCTGTGGATAACGGTCACGCAACATGGATACAAACAGATGTCGAATTTCATTCAGGCCTTGTGCATCATTGGCATCAAAGCGCACCGTGAAATATTCACCCGTATTGGATGCTCGAATGATGCCAAAACCATCATCAAAATCAAGACGTATCCCGTCAATTTTACTGATTTGTGCATTTAATTGCGTAGATTGCTGCTCAACAAAGTTTAAAAGCTCAACAGGCTGCACCTGATGAGTGGAAATATATAAATCTTCAGTCCCATGACGTTTTGGATAAGCGCGCAAGGCCTTACTTAAAGTCATACTTTTCTGATCCAGATATTCCATGACCCGAAGCGCTGCATAAAGACCGTCATCATAGCCCCAGCCACGTCCGTCATTAAAAACATAATGCCCGGCATATTCACCACCAAAAATGGCCTGATGCTGGGACTGCGCCAGATATTTTCGCAGGAATGAGCTACCAGTACGAATCATCACCGGTTTTCCGCCCAGGCGTTGAACTGTATCGCGAATCAGGGTTGAACATTTAACGTCATAAACAAACTGACATGCTTTTGTGCCAGTCATACAAATTTCTGCGAATAAACAGAGAAGCTGATCAGCACTAATAATGACACCCTGCTCATCCACCAGTACCAACCGGTCCCCATCACCATCTAGGGCAATACCCAGATCCGCCTGCTGTTGCATGACAACCTGACGCAAGGTTTGTAAATGCGCTTCCTGAGAAGGATCAGGCGCATGATCCGGAAAATGCCCATTGGCTTCACAACGTAAGGCGGTAACTTCACAACCTAGTTTTTGCAGCACCAAGTTGGCACAACGTCCTGCTGAACCGTTCAGACCGTCCAGCACTACTTTAAATGGGCGCTTCAACTGAATATCTTCAAGCATTTCCTGCTGATATTGCAGACAAAATTCGGGAATAATTTGGTGAGGCAAATCATTCAAACACGATAAAGAACTATTTACATGAAGTTTTGCTTTTTGTGCGACCTGCTGAATCATCTCGGGACAAGGCGGCTCCCCTACAATAATCCATTTAATTCCATTATCTTCTTTAGGATTATGGCTGGCCGTGACCATCACACCATTACCATCAAACTGACGCGCTGTGTAATACAACATCGGACTGGAACAACAGCCGATAATGGCAGCTTCAATAGCATAGTCCTGAAAAATACGGCGAATGGTTTCAGCAAAAGCCGGACTGCTGATGCGGGCATCATAGCCAATCGCAACCCGAGTCTGCCCCGCAGCTTGATATTGCTGAGCCAGACCATGCGCAATAGCATCAATCACACCTGTACTGAGTAAACTGACTTTACCCCGGATATCGTAGGCACGAAAAATGTGAGCCGGAAAGGGTTGATTCATGGATCCCATAAACTGTTCTTTTCACTATTGAATATAAGGAGATAAAATAATGATTAAGCAATCATCATGACTTTAAACATTTGTTTTTGTTTTAAGACTCTGTATTTTTATATGAATTGAATGTGACAATCAATTATAAAAGTATAATTATTAATCTTTTATGTATTTAATTTGTATAACTAGTAAAATAAATAAACCTGACTAAAAATGACTTCTTGCATTAGATCTCTTGCGAAAGTCATTATTGCAAGTTCATCCGGTTTACCAGTGCAGCGATTAAGTTAATGCGTAAACCGAATCTTTTCCGTCTATTTCGATAGCGTTCACTTAGTATTCTAAATCTTTTCA
>NZ_VOZF01000015.1:0-63906 GCF_013419905.1 Acinetobacter sp. YH12046 | reverse complement strand
GATCCCTTCCCGAACTCAGAAGTGAAACCTCTTAGCGCTGATGGTAGTGTGGGGTCTCCCATGTGAGAGTAAGTCATCGCCAGCTCATTATTCCAAAAGCCCTCTGCTCATGCAGGGGGCTTTTTTTTATGCGTGAGATTTCTAGGAAAAGAAGTAAATAACCTCCTAATTGTGCCTAGATAATAAAAATATAAATAACGTGAAAAGTATAATTAATCAACTTCGTCTTATTTTCTTATTGGTCTGTCTAAAAAATATTCGATCTACGACTTTAGCCTAAATTTTATTAAAAAAATCTAACTTGGTAAGTTTTGCAGTAGACAAGGTTTAAAGAATCATCCATTTTATATACAAAAGTGAATGAACGTTCATTTTTTTATAGAATAAAAAAGCTCACAATTGGAGGTGAGGAAAAATGACAGCAACAACAGTGAATGTGAATGCTGTAGTGGATGAAGCAAAGTTTAAACCTTTTCATTTGAAGATCGTACTTTGGTGCGTATTTGTCGTTATTTTTGACGGTTATGATCTGGCAATCAACGGTGTTGCTTTACCCCTACTGATGCAAGAATGGAATATGACGGCAGTTCAGGCCGGAATGCTTGCAAGTACCGCTCTGGCCGGCATGATGTTTGGTGCCATGCTCTTCGGTATGCTGGCAGATAAAATTGGACGAAAAAATGTCATCCTGATTTGTGTGACCTTATTCAGTGGATTTACGTTCTGGGGCGGTTTTGCCTCTGGTCCGACTGAATTTGGCATCCTGCGTTTTATTGCCGGCTTAGGTATTGGCGGTGTATTGCCGAATCTGGTCGCATTAACTTCTGAATATGCGCCACAAAAAATGCGTAGTACCTTAGTCACTACCATGTTTAGTGGTTATGCAGTTGGCGGGATTATGGCGGCGTTATTAGGTGCCTGGTTTACCCCAAGTTTTGGTTGGGAAATCATGTTCTATATCGCAGGTATTCCATTATTGGTGCTACCTATACTGTATTTGTATTTACCGGAATCTTTAACTTTCCTGGTAAAGAAACAGCAAAATGAAAAGGCCAGCAAAATTGTTCAACAGATCAGTCCTGAGCAAAATGTCACTGCAAGTACCCAGTTTGTACTGAATGAAGTGCATGCACCCGATGCTTCAATTGCTGCTTTATTTAAGCAGGGCCGTAGCATGAGTACCTTATTATTCTGGTGCTGCTTCTTTATGTGTCTGCTTATGGTCTACGCATTGGGTAGCTGGTTACCAAAACTGATGATGGCAGCGGGTTATTCTCTGGGTAACAGTTTGATGTTCCTGATGGCCATGAATATTGGTGCAGTGGTTGGAACCATTGGTGGTGGTATTCTGGCGGATCGTTTCCATCTGAAACCGGTCATTATTGGCATGTTCCTGTTGGGTGCAGTTTCATTAGTTGGATTAGGCTTTAACTCTCCACAAGCTGTGATCTATCTGTTAGTCGCTGCTGCAGGTGCTTCGGCAATTGGTAGTAGTATTCTGCTCTATAGTTTCGTGGCTCAGTACTATCCATTGGCAATCCGCTCTACCGGTATTGGTTGTGCGTCCGCAGTCGGTCGGGTAGGGGCAATCGTTGGTCCAATTATTATTGGATTCCTGTTGGGTATGGAGCTGCCACATAAAATGAATTTCTTGGCTGTTGCGATTCCAGCCATTATCGGCGCGATTTCAGTGGCGATGATTGTACGTAAAGATCTGAATGCAGAACGAAATGCTGAGACCTCACTGGCGAAACAGAAGCTGAATTCTATTAAAACCTAGTCACTTTTTGCCAATCCACTTGCTATAAATCTGAATTGAGTCAAAAGATCCCTTTCATAAGAAAGGGATTTTTTGTTTAAAGTATAAAAATCATTCATAAAAAATTGAATAAATCAAAAAATCATTGGTCTATAGACTATTTATATAAGCATTTTAATGAGAATAATAAATGTCTAATTATTCAATTATTTAGTTTTATAAAAATGTGATAAATCACACAAATAGCCGCTATTTTATGGCTGAAATTGCTCCATCATTTGGTCTTATTGTGCACTAAATCTCACTTGCGTATATTGCTAAAACTTGAATATTCCCCCGGATATTCAAAAGGATTTTATGGACAAGTACTCATGGGAGATGAGAACGATGACAACGGAAACAGTAGATATAAATTCTGTAGTCGATAATGCGAAATTTACGCCTTTTCACTTCAATGTAGTTGCTTGGTGTTTACTCATTATCTTGTTTGACGGCTACGATTTAGCAATCAATGGTGTTGTTTTACCTTTATTAATGCAGGACTGGGGCTTAAGTGCCGTTCAAGCGGGAATGCTTGCCAGTACTGCACTTGCCGGCATGATGTTTGGCGCGATGATCTTTGGTTCTCTGGCAGATAAAATTGGCCGTAAAAAAGTGATCATGATCTGTATTGTGTTATTCAGTGGCCTAACCTTTGCCGGTGGTTTTGCTTCAAACCCGACTGAGTTCGGAATTTTACGTTTCCTTGCCGGTCTGGGCATTGGTGGTGTTATGCCAAACCTGGTGGCACTAACCTCTGAATATGCACCACAAAAAATGCGTAGTACCTTAGTAACCACTATGTTTAGTGGTTATGCGGTAGGTGGTGTGATGGCTGCCTTATTGGGTTCATGGTTTACCCCAAGTTTTGGTTGGCAAATCATGTTCTTTATCGCAGGTATTCCATTATTTTTATTGCCTGTGATCTGGAAATTCCTGCCGGAATCTTTAGCCTTTATCGTCAAAGACAACAAACAGGAAAAAGCACGTCAAATAGTACGTCGTTTGGCTCCAAATCTAAGTGTTACAGAGAATACAACCTTTAAACTGCCACAGGAAAATGTACCTGAAGCAGCAAACGTGGTGAGCCTGTTCCGTCGTGGCCGTGCGGTAAATACCTTATTGTTCTGGGTTGCTTTCTTCACTTGTCTATTAACCATGTATGCGCTGAGCAGCTGGTTACCGAAGCTGATGATGGCAGCGGGCTACTCAATGGACAACAGCCTGATGTTTATGATGGCCATGAACGTAGGTGCAGTGGTTGGTATTGTGGGCGGTGGTATTTTGGCTGACCGTTTCCACCTGAAACCGGTATTGATGTTCCTCGGTATGATGGGTGCGATTGTGATGAGCTCAATGGGCTTTGCATCTAACCAGTTCCTGCTTTACATCCTGGTGTTTTTGGCAGGTGCAGCGTCAATCGGTTCGCAAATGTTGCTATACAGTTATGTTGCACAATTCTACCCGTTGGCAGTACGTTCAACAGGTATTGGCTGGTCATCTGCGATTGGTCGTATGGGTGCGATTGTTGGCCCGATCCTGATCGGTGGCTTACTGGGTATGAATCTGCCTGCACACTTTAACTTTATGGCAGTCGGTTTACCGGTACTGATTACAGCGATTGCAGTTGCTTTAATCATGCATGATGATGAATCTGAAAAGATTAGTTCAGCAGATACCGTTGCAGCAAAGGCTTAAAACTTGGTTTGAAATAAGAAGCCTCCGAAAGGGGGCTTTTTTATGTAATGTATACGATTTAGAATGATATAAGTATTTTAAATTTAATAAATTTTATGAATAGAATTGAAAAAATAACACTACAACAAATGATTGACTCACTATTTAAACCACAAGCATTCGTTAAGATAAATGGCTTTGATGATATAAAAAATCTTGATGATCATCTTGGACAAGAGCTAACTTTATCTAAAGAAAAAACAATTTTTATGACAACTGATACAAGAGAGATTTTAAGATCACTTACTAGTAAATTAATTATTTATTACAACTTTGAAAATTATATAACTTTCTCTGAACTTTTCTTAATTTTAAAAAAAGTATATGCAGACTATATTTTAAATGAAAAACCTCTAGAAAATATGTTAGATGATGTCTATAAGCTATCAAAGAAAGAAATAAGAATATTTAATAATATTAACTGTTGTGAAGGCATAAAGCTTAAAGACATAGAACAATTAAATTTTGGAAAATACAAAATAATTTCTCCCGATTTATCAATATTTGTTAAGGCATATGGAAAAGATGAGACTAACTTTTATGACATGATGAAGAATTATTTGTGGATTTATGGAAGTGAAAAAGGGAGTAAGAAACAAGCAGAGCAAAAATTTGATTACAAGGCCAATTTAATTACTAGCTTTTTAAGTATCTGTTTGCAGGCAATTAATAAAAAATCAATACTGAATTATAGAATTCAAGCTTTGAATTCTTCTTCTAGTCATAAATCTTATCAACCTCGTTTGCAGTGGGAGCAAGAAAGCTCAGGTGGAAGTTTTTCTTATTCATTTCCTAAGTTTTTTGATGCAGAGATTAATTCCGAAATATTAGAATATTTGAAAACTAATTTATTCTTTGATGATTTCTTTAATATTTTAGAAAAAGAATTAAAAACGGAAGTAGAGGATGCGATTATTAAATCTGTATATTGGTTTTGTGAAGCTTCAAAAGACAATAACGATACTATGAAATTTGTTAAATTATGGTCATGTATTGAATGTTTCTTTTCTATTACAGATAAAGGAATATCTGAAGCAAATGCAAAAGGGCTTGCTTGTATGTTGGTATATGGTGGTTATCGCATTCATGATGTTGAAAATTATAAAAATATAAAATCTAAAATTAAAAAATCATATAATAAAAGATCTAAGGCACTACATAGAGCATATTGGTCAGATATAGATACTATTGATGTTGTTGAATTAGCTAATTGGACTGCTTGGTTAATTATCAGTGTCTTAGGTTTGTCAGTAGTAGGTAACTATACAAAATTATCTCAAATTAAAGAACAAACGATTCGACTAGATAATATACATAATGAAATACAATAGAAATTAAACATTTGAACTTGTAAGATACTTATTCATAAATATTAATTTTGATTTATTATGAAACTCAACTCATTCTCCCCAATCCCTGAAGATGACGATGAACTACATCTTCCTGAACTGGTGTACTGGGCCTCAATCGGTGATGTTGAACAGGTTGAGAACGGCCTACAAGAAGGTTTGGACGTCAACTCTGCCGATGAAGAAGGCTATAGCGCTTTGCAGGCTGCGGCTGAAAATGATCATCTCGAAGTAGTCAAACTCTTGGTCAGCAAAGGCGCAGATGTCGATCATCGCAGTACCTATACCGCTTTGGAACTGGCAGAAATGGCCGGTAATAAAGATGTAGTGGCTTATCTAAAAAGCCTAAAAGGTGGCATTTAAATAAAATAAGATCAAGAAAATAAAAAAGCCTCCATCTGGAGGCTTTTTTATAGTGTGAACTTAGGCAGCATCGCCTTCCAGTTCTTTTAAGATGGCGTCATTGAAAGCAGGAATATCATCCGGATTACGTGAAGTAATTAGCACCCAGTCACCGGTATTGCAGCGATGAACCTGTTCATCGACCCATTTACCACCGGCATTTTCCAGATCCAGTTTGATGCTCTTATACGAGGTCAGGTTTTTATCCTTAATTCGCTGTGCGTCAATCAGAACCCATGGCCCATGACAGATTGCGGCAATCGGTTTATGCTGATCAGCAAAATGCTGCACGATTTTCTGGGCAGATTCATTGATTCTTAGCGTATCTGCATTCACAGTGCCACCAGGAACAACCAAGAGATCATAATCATCCAGCGTGACATGATCAAAACTGGTATCAGGCGTATATGAGGTAGCAGCTTTAGTATCGCCTTTTACTGTTGCCACCTCTTCATTTTTTTCTGCCGCATGAATCACTTCAAATCCTTTGGATTTTAGAAAATTTAAAGGCTCGACCAGTTCATCATGTTCAACGCCTTGGTTTGAAGTAATAAAGAGGACCTTTTTTACCATGATTGCTGTTCCCAAAAAATGTGAGGATTTTCAGATTAACAACAAGGCGATTCTTACAATGTTGGATTTTTAGCTCGGAACTGTTAAACAATGCTAAGAATTTATAGATAAAAAAAGCCCCAACATCCTGTTGGGGCTTTTTTCGTATCTCGTGTTTAGGTATAACTCCTGTCGTACCTCACGTCCTGGTGCACTGCTTTATTCTTCTTGTTTTTAGGTATTTGAGCTTCCTGCTCTGTATGTTTATAGAATAGTCTGAACCTAAAAACTGGCATAGACGTCGATGACATCCATCATTGTACGTCTCGGCTTACAGGGTTAAGGCTAATTTCCATAAGTCATTATATTATTTAGAAGTGTATGTCTAAGCCGATATAAGGACCTTTAAATTCTAGTTCCAAGTCTGGCGCATTATTTTGTTCGGCATCGATATTCATGATGCGATAACCGACTTTAGCCCCTACATCGACCAGCAGGTTATCAATAAAGTCATATTGCAGTTCAGCCTGAACATCAGTCTTTTTGATATCGCTACCGTGACTGTAAACCGCTTCAGCTTTAGCACTCATGCCAGTTAATGGCAGTTTTACCCCAGCTGTAGCGTAGAGTAATGGACTATATTCATCTAGATCGTACTGAGTCAGGACACCTGCATTCAGATTTCTGACTGTACCATCCAGATTAGTCAGACCCGCACCGATATCAGCATGCACAATGGTATCCAGCAGTTCGTAATACAGAATATAGTCGATATTATTGAGTTCGATATCGGCAGCATTCAGCGGGGTGCTTTGTTCGCTATTGCTGTCCAGATTCACATATTTGATTTTGGCATTTGGCAGTAGTGGTACTGGATGTTCAAATGCAACCGACAGTTGTGCCGTGCCTTGGCGATCCAGGTCCTGTTTGCTGGCATTGGCAGATTGGCTATAACCGTCAAAATTCCAGTAGCTGGCATCTGCTTTAAGACCAATCACATCGGCATGGCCTATGCTGCTCAGTCCTAATCCTAGTAATAATGCAGTGAATAATTGTGTACGCATTTCTAATTTTCCTTACGCTTTCTTTAAATTGAGCGATTTTGTTACCTAAATACATCTTCTTAAACGTAATCAGTAAGTGCATGATATAGGTAATTTCTAAAATGTATATGCTAATGTGAAGGGCAGAATAATGGGATCGACAGCAGCACAACATCATCAAGACTATCCATTATATGTGGCAGGACAGCCGGTAAAAACGGGTGAATGGCTGGAGGTCAAACATAAATATAGTCAGGAGCTTTATGCACTTGTCGCGCTGGCAGATGCTGAAACTTTAGAAAAGGCGATTCAGTCTGCGACTCAGGCAGAAGCAGAAATGGCAGCATTGGAACCTTTCCAGAAACAAAAAATTCTGCTGCATTGTGTGAAGCGGTTTAATGAAATCCGTGAAGAACTGACTGAAATCCTGATTGCGGAAGGTGGCAAGCCACGTAAAGCAGCCGGTGCAGAAGTAGAACGTCTGATCAATACCTTCCAGATTGCGGCAGATGCGGTCACCCAGATGGATCAGGGCCGTATTTTGCCTCTGGCAGTCACCGCCGCAGCTACCGGTTATCAGGGCATGGTTAAGCAAGTACCGATTGGCGCTGTATCCCTGATTAGTCCATTTAACTTTCCATTAAATCTGACTGCACACAAAATTGCGCCGGCAATTGCTGCAGGTTGTCCATTTGTATTAAAACCGGCGAGTCTGACTCCGGTTTCAGCCTTAAAAATTGCCGAGATTCTGGCAGAAACTGATTTACCGAAGAATGCATTCTCAGTTCTGCCGTGTCCACGCGATCTTGCAGATGTACTGGTTACAGATGACCGTTTTAAACTATTGAGCTTTACCGGTTCTGATGTCGTGGGCTGGGATATGAAAGCCCGCGCCGGCCGCAAAAAAGTTACTCTGGAACTCGGTGGGAATGCCGCAGTAATGATTGAGCCAGATACTGAACTCAGCGAACAGCTGATTGATCGTCTGATTGGTGGTGCTTATGGTCATGCAGGGCAGGTGTGTATCAGTGTGCAACGTATTCTGGTGCATCAGGATATTTTTGAAGAACTGAAAGACAAGCTGGTTCAGAAACTACAACATCTGAAAGCCGGTGATCCCGATCTGGAAACAACTTTGCTAGGGCCAATGATCAAGGAAGCTGAAGCTAAACGTTTGCATCGCTGGATGGAAGATGCCGTAGCGCAAGGTGCCAATGTACTGACTGGTGGTGAAGTGAAGGGTGCGATGTTTGAACCGATCCTGTTGGAAAAGGTAGACCATCAACTGGAAATTTACCGTAATGAAGTGTTTGGTCCGGTCGCTATTATTGAAGCTTATAGCGATTTTGAATCAGGGATTGCCTGTATTAATAGCAGTCGCTTTGGTCTGCAAGCCGGCATCTATACCCAGAATCTGCAGAAGATGATGTATGCCTGGGATCATCTGCATGTGGGTGGTGTCATCATTAATGATATTCCGTCATTCCGTGTTGATAATATGCCTTATGGCGGTGTCAAGGATTCCGGTCTGGGCCGTGAAGGCATTCAGTCTGCGATTCGTGACATGCAGGAAGAACGGATGCTTGTCATCAAATGTTAAGCTGACCGAATCAATCAGTACTGTTCCACAATCGGGATAATTAAGACCGGTTGTGGAATTTTGCTTTTTATTGCTTAAAAAGGTAGCAGCGTAGGCAGAAAATATAGGCTGAATAAATGAAGACACAGCTCTGTTTTTATTCAGAAGAAAATAAGCGAGGAAGGTATAAAAATACTTTTTCAATTTCTATTTAACACTTGATGAATTAAGAGCGAAAAATTGCTTGAAAACTGTAGTAAAACTTAAAAACAATATATTCCAAAAAGTTTATATACATATAACCAATAAAATCAAGGGATCAGCGTAGAATTATTGAGCATTTGATAAGAATAGATTATAAAAAAAGAATGTTTTAAGCAGAAATTACAGAAAAAAATTGAAAAAGTCAGTATTGTTGAACCATCTACAAGGTCGGCTTTCTGCTCAGACTTTAAGCAAGCTGTCCGGCTAGCTGACCTGTTTGTATATTAGAATTCGATGCCCAAAAGGTATAACTCTAATTCAAACACCCGAAATAATTGAAATGCTTCTTCAGTGCTCGCGACATAACCATAATAAGCAGTATTGAATGAAGTTTAAAGTTTAGGTGTTCTATGACAGATACTCGAGAGAATTGGTCGGCACGATCAGGATTTATTATTGCAGCCATTGGCTCTGCCGTTGGTTTGGGGAATATTTGGCGCTTTCCATACGTTGCCTATGAAAATGGCGGCGGGGCATTCCTGATTCCTTATCTGATTGCGATTTTTGCAGCAGGTTTACCTCTATTATTTTTAGATTATGCAGTCGGACATAAGTTCCGCAAAGCACCACCGATGGCCTATAAAAAACTCATGAATGCAGAATCTCTGGGTTGGTGGCAGGTCATGGTGACCCTGATCATCGGGATTTATTATGCCAGCGTCCTGTCTTGGGCCGGCAGCTATATGATTTATTCCTTTGGACAGCAATGGGGCACAGATACACAAGCCTTTTTCTTCAATAGCTACCTGCAAAATGGTGAGGGCTTAACTTTCGGTTTTGTACCGGTCCTGTTCTTTGGTCTGGTGATCGTTTGGGCAGCCGTGATGCTGATTCTTTACGGTGGGGTACGCCGTGGGGTGGAATTGGCGAATAAAATATTCATGCCTTTGCTGGTAATTTTATTCACGATTCTGGTGATTCAGGCGGTACGTTTACCGGGTGCAGTCGATGGCTTAAATGCCTTCTTTACCCCAAACTGGGAAGCCATGACTAACTATAAAGTCTGGCTGGCTGCGTTTGGTCACATCTTCTTCTCACTCTCAGTGGGCTTCGGGATTATGTTGACTTATGCTTCTTACCTGAAACGCAAAACTAACCTGACCGGTTCAGGTGTCGTGGTGGCATTGGCTAACTCGTCTTTTGAAATCCTGGCAGGTATTGGGGTTTTTGCAGCGCTTGGTTTTATGGCGTTCAGTTCAGGTGCAAAGGTTGAAGATGTGGTCTCTGGTGGTATCGGTCTGGCCTTTATTGCCTTCCCGAAAATCATTTCCAGTTTAGGTGCAGGCGGTGACCTGTTTGGCTTCCTGTTCTTTGGTTCATTGACGGTGGCAGGTATTACCTCCATGGTCAGTATTCTGCAGGTGCCAATTGCGGCATTCCAGGACAAACTTGGCTGGTCAAAGAACAAGTCAGTGACCATTATTGCGGGTGGTTCAGCAGTTGTATCTACCTTGATGTTCTCGACTCATAGTGCTATTACCTTTGTCGACATCATTGACTACTTCGCTAACAACATTGGTATTGTGGGTGGTGGTCTGTTCTCGATCATTTTATTGTCCTGGTTCCGTCGTCCATTGATGAAACAGCTGGAAACACATGTGAACGAGTTTGCCAGTCTGAAACTGGGTGGCAGCTGGAAGTTCATGCTGACTGTGATCACACCGTTATCTTTATTATCAGCATTAGGTTTAACCCTGAAATCAATCATGGCAGAGGGTTACGGTGATTATCCTGCAAGTACGTTATGGATGATTGGTGGGGGTACGATTGCATTCTTTATTCTGGGTGCCATTTTGTTCAGTCTAGTTAAAGATCGTCATAGTTAGGAGAACGAATATGAATACATCTGCATTAATTATGATGATTTTCTCCATGGTTTTATTATGGGGTGGTCTGGCACTGGCTGTCATGCATCTGGCAAAAAATCCAGAAGAACCAGAAGACTAAAAATCTTCACATAAACACATTGTTGCTGTAAATGAAAGTCATTATCATCTTTGGTGATAATGACTTTTTTAATGGGCAGACTTATGGGAATTGCTCCCGTTACCGATGCACAAGTCTATACCGCTTTTGCAGTGACATTTTTGGCAGGTCTGGCTACCCTCGTGGGTGGGGGATTGGTGCTGTTCTTGAAAAAACCGAATTACCGGGTTTTAGCCTTCGGACTGGCCTTTGCTGCCGGAGCAATGATCTATGTCTCGCTCACAGAAATTTTAAATAAATCTATTAGTTCTTTTAGCCTGGCTTTTGATGAAAAATCCGGTTTTGCTTATGGTACTTTTGCCTTTTTATTGGGTGTGGTACTGGTCTTATTGCTGGATCGATTCGTTCCTAATCCGCATGAAACCATTGAGGCTCAATCGAAACAGGATCTGAGTCAGCCGCAATTACTAAGAACAGGACTACTGACGTTATTTGCGATTAGTGCACATAACCTGCCAGAAGGATTGGCGACTTTTTTTGCGACGCTGGAAAGTCCTGCACTGGGTGCACCATTGGCGGTTGCCATTGCGATTCATAATGTGCCTGAAGGTGTTGCGATTGCATTACCGGTTTATGGTGCAACAGGCCGTAAAGACTATGCACTTGTGGCTAGTCTGGTTTCAGGCCTTGCTGAACCTCTGGGCGCTGCGCTGGGTTATTTCATTCTGGCGCCGTATATGAGCCATACTATTTATGGCATGGTGTTTGGGATTATCGGTGGGGTGATGGTTTATCTGGCACTGGATGAACTTTTGCCAACTGCGAAACGTTTTTCTAAAGGTCATGAAACCGTGTATGGTCTGGTCAGCGGGATGGCGGCACTGGCGACCAGTCTAGTGATTTTTAAATTTGTACAATAAGAATCTCAAATCAAAACAATAAAAAAGGCAGCCGAAGCTACCTTTTCTTTTAGCAATATCATTTAAGCAGTTTTTTCAATCCGGCAATAGAAGAATCCATCGCCTTGACCAGTTTTAGGGAGAAGCTGACGACCATGGATCTGTTCAATGCCCCAATCGGCTTCAATTTTAATTTCTTTAGCCTCGGGATGTTTGTTAAAGAATTCGACCATCTGCTGTTCATTTTCCGCTTTAAGAATTGAACAAGTGATATAGAGCAGGGTGCCACCGACTTTCAGTTGCTGCCACATATTTTCCAGAATCTGCTTTTGTAACTCTACCGTCTGGGTAATATCGGTTGAATGACGTAACAGACGAATATCGGGATGGCGACGCATTACACCGATGGCTGAACAAGGCGCATCCAGTACGATACAGTCCGGCTGTTCCGGTGCCTGCCAGGTAATGGCATCTGCGGCTTTAATTTCAACGTGTTCGCCTTCTAATAACAGACGTTCAAGATTCTCAGTGACACGCGTTAAACGCTTGGCATCCTGATCCAGCGCAATCAGTTTACGCGGCTGATATTTTTCTAGAATATGCGCCGTTTTACCACCCGGTGCTGCACAGGCATCAATCACAAACTTGTCATCGAGATCTGGCAACAAGGTAGCGCAGAGCTGGGCATGTTCATCCTGCACCGAAAAACCGCCGACATCAAAGCCGGGTAAATCAGGTACCTGTACATTGGCATCCAGGACAATTCCGACCTTGGAAACAGTACAGGCGTGAGCCGGAATTTCGTGCTCTTCCAGAATTTCCAGATAGTCTTCACGGCTAACCTGACGTTCATTTACGCGTAAGGTCAGTGGAGCAATCTGTTTCAGTTCATGACTCAGCTCAGTAAGCTGCTCTGGCCAGTCTTTTTTCAGACGTTTAAATAGCCAGCTTGGCAGGCCATGAGCCTGATCCAGTGCTGCCTGAAATTCCGATGTTTCACGTGAAACACGGCGCAGGATGGCATTGACTACGCCACTTAAAGCCTGATAACCAAGTTGCTTTACTGCAGTCACGGTTTCAGAAATGGCAGCATGCGGTGCAATTCGGGTTTCCAGTAACTGGTATAGGCCGACATAGAGACAGGTTTCAACCGTGTCATTATTTAAAGGCTTCACCAGCAGTGGCAGAGTAATACTTTTAAGTGCGTACCATTGACGCAAAGTACCCAAAACCAGTTCATGGAACAGGGCACGATCACGGTCAGCCACTTTCTTTAAATGCAGCGGCAAGATGCTGGCCAGAGATTGTCCTTGCTGTACAGCAAGTAAGGTACGAATCACTTGGGCACGCAAGTTAAGGTGAGATGTGCCTGATTCAGAATGACTCATGCCAATAATTGTCCTACATGTAATTTTTGGGTCTGGTTAATTTGTACCGGATTGAGCGGTTTGCCGCCCGGCCATTGCAGTGAAGTTAAACACACTGCTTTTTCATCACCACAGGCTACATGCACACCCTGTTTATCAATCGCCAGAATCGTGCCGGCTGCATGACAGTGTGCATTTTTTTCTGAGAGTACCGAACCCCAAACCCGCAGGTTGTTATTTTCATCTAGAGGGATAAAAGCCACCGGCCAAGGATTAAAGGCACGGATATTACGGTCAATATTAGAGGCAGTACAGCTCCAGTCAATTCGGGCTTCTGCTTTAGATAGCTTATGAGCATAGACGGTAAGTTCTTCGTCCTGCACTTCCCGTGCGGCTAAATACTGTTGTAATTTTTCTTCAGATTCCAGTACCGCTACAATTGCTTCCGCACCTTGAGCAGCCAGTTTATCGTGCAGGCTAGCTGAAGTATCTTCTGCAGTGATAGGACATAAAGTTTTATACATCATGTCACCAGTATCCAGCCCGGCAGCCATTTTCATGATGGTCACGCCAGTTTCGTGATCACCTGTTGCAATTGCACGTTGGATCGGCGCAGCACCACGCCAGCGTGGCAGCAGTGAACCATGAATATTCAGGCAACCATATTTAGGCGTATCCAGAACCACTTGCGGCAAAATCAGACCATAGGCAGCTACAACCATCACATCAGCATTCAACGCTTTTAACTCAGCCTGAGCAGCAAGACCTTCTTCAGTTGAAGACTTGAAATGAAGTGGCTGATATACCGGAATGTCATGTTCAAGCGCCAGCTGTTTCACAGCAGAAGCGGTAAGTTTCTGACCACGACCGGCTTTACGGTCCGGCTGAGTATAGACCGCCACAATTTCATGATCGGTTTTGAGAAGCGCAGCCAATGCAGTTGCTGCAAATTCTGGTGTGCCTGCAAATATGATTTTCACACATGAAATTCCAAATAAACTTGGCAGCTATTATAAGCTAAAAGCCAAATGGCCGCCTAATCTACAATGCACTTAACTGTTACAGCGATTATAGATTCCTACTTTTAATTAAATTTTATATAAAAAAAACTCATGCAAATTCTAAAAATTATTCATGAAAGTTTTGTATTGTCCGATCCATGATGGCGGTATAGTAGCTTTATTAAGAGATTTTTATTGTCAGCTCACCGAGACCTCTCTATAGACATTTTTGTCTGCATCTACAACGAATAGGTCATCTTGTAAAACAATGGCTTGTAGTATGATAGGTCTAACATTCGACTGATTTAAGCTCATTGTCAGTATGATCTAGCCAGAGTGAACCTTTTTCGGTTCATTTCAAGCTCAAACTTTGTTGGAAATATAAAATGCCTGACTATCGTTCAAAAACATCGACACACGGAAGAAACATGGCGGGTGCGCGTGGCTTATGGCGCGCAACTGGGATGAAGGATGAAGACTTCGGTAAACCGATTATTGCCGTGGTGAACTCATTCACTCAGTTTGTACCGGGTCATGTTCACCTTAAAGATCTAGGCCAACTCGTGGCACGTCAGATTGAACAGGCAGGCGGTGTAGCAAAAGAATTCAATACCATTGCTGTTGATGACGGCATTGCGATGGGTCATGACGGTATGTTGTATTCACTGCCTTCACGCGACCTGATTGCTGACTCGGTGGAATATATGGTCAGCGCACACTGTGCCGATGCCATGGTGTGTATCTCGAACTGTGACAAGATCACTCCGGGGATGTTGATGGCAGCAATGCGTCTGAACATTCCAGTGGTCTTCGTGTCTGGCGGTCCGATGGAAGCCGGTAAAGTAAAAATTCGTGGTAATGACAAAGCCATCGACCTGATCGATGCGATGATCGTCGCTGCAGATGATAACTATACTGATGAAGAAGTTGCGGAATACGAACGTTCTGCATGCCCAACCTGTGGTTCATGTTCAGGCATGTTCACTGCGAACTCAATGAACTGTTTGACTGAAGCATTGGGTCTATCACTTCCAGGTAACGGTTCAACTTTGGCAACGCATGCGAACCGTAAAAAACTGTTCGAACGCGCTGGTTCTCTCATTGTTGAACTGGCAAAACGTCATTATGAACAAGATGATTACAGCGTCTTGCCACGTTCAATGGTGACCAAAGCATCGTATGAAAATGCCATGACTTTGGATATCGCGATGGGTGGTTCAACTAACACAGTACTTCACCTGTTAGCTGCTGCAAATGAAGCAGGTGTAGACTTTACGATGGATGATATCGACCGTCTGTCTCGTAAAGTACCAGTGCTTTGTAAAGTTGCTCCTGCGAAGAATGACGTGCATATGGAAGATGTACACCGTGCCGGCGGTATCATGTCGATCCTCGGTGAACTGGATCGTGCAGGCCTGTTAGATACCTCTGTCGGTACGGTTCACGAAGCAACATTAAAAGATGCTTTGGACAAGTGGGACATCATCCGTACTGAAGATGAGGAAGTGTATAAATTCTTTAAATCAGCACCGGGCGGTGTACCAACTCAAACTGCATTCTCACAAGACCGTTACTACTCACGTCTGGATGGCGACCGTGAAAATGGTGTGATCCGTAATGCAGAACATGCTTTCTCTAAAGACGGTGGTCTGGCTGTACTTTATGGCAACATCGCGCTGGATGGCTGTATCGTAAAAACAGCTGGTGTAGATGAATCAATCCTGAAATTTAACGGGACTGCACGCGTATTTGAAAGTCAGGATTCTGCGGTAGATGCGATTCTGGGTGGTAAAATCACAGCAGGTGATGTAGTTGTGATTCGTTACGAAGGTCCACGTGGTGGCCCTGGTATGCAGGAAATGCTGTACCCAACCAGCTACCTGAAATCTAAAGGTCTTGGTAAAGAGTGCGCACTTCTGACTGACGGCCGTTTCTCTGGTGGTTCTTCAGGTCTGTCGATTGGTCACGTTTCTCCGGAAGCAGCTGAAGGTGGTGCTATTGGTCTGGTTGAAGATGGCGACCGTATCGAAATCGATATTCCAAACCGTACCATTCATCTGGCTGTTGATGATGCGACTATGGCCGCTCGTCGTGCTGCTCAAGATGAAAAAGGCTGGCATCCAGTGGAAGACCGTCCACGTAAGATTTCTAAAGCCCTAAAAGCCTATGCGATGCATACGACTAGTGCGGCGAAAGGCGCAGTACGTGAAATCTAAGCTGTAAATTTTTATAGCGCAAAAAAGCACTCCAGAGGGGTGCTTTTTTTATTTTTGATAATTGCACTACCTCAAATAACTGAATCAGATACACAGAGTCTTACTTTTATCTAAAGATCGCTTTCTATACAATCGAATAAAACCTAGACAGCTTTTAAGCTTCACAAGAATTACATCCAGGACGAATAAAATGAGTAAAGACAATATCCGAGAACATTCTGCTCCCGTCTATGAAGGCATCGAAAATGCACCGGCCCGTTCCATGATGCGTGCCACCGGTTTTCAGGATGAAGACTTTACTCGTCCGTTTATCGGGATCGCGTCGACCTGGGCCAATGTGACCCCTTGCAATATGCATATTGATGGCCTGGCACGTACAGTCGAGCAGGGCGTGAATGCTGCCGGTGGTAAGGGCATTATCTTCAATACCATCACTATTTCTGATGGGATTTCCAACGGGACTGAAGGGATGAAATACTCCTTGCTGTCGCGGGAAATTATTGCCGATTCGATTGAAGCAGTAGTTGGTTGTCAGGCCTATGATGGCGTGATTGCCATTGGCGGTTGTGACAAAAACATGCCGGGCTGCATCATGGGCTTGGCACGCTTAAACCGTCCGGGTCTGTTTATTTATGGCGGTACCATCAAGCCGGGTGAAGGCCATACTGACATGATTTCTGTATTTGAAGCGGTCGGTCAGCATGCCAAAGGCGAAATTAATGCGATTCAGGTGAAACATATTGAAGAAGTGTCTTTGCCAGGGCCGGGTTCTTGTGGGGGGATGTATACCGCCAATTCTATGGCCTCTGCGATTGAAGCTCTCGGCATGAGCCTGCCAGGCTCATCCGCACAGGAAGCGGTGTCTGAAGACAAGCAGATTGACTGTGCCCGTGCTGGTGAAGCAGTGATGAATCTGCTACGTCTGGATATCAAGCCACGTGACATCATGACCAAAGCGGCTTTTGAAAATTCAATTAAAGTATTGATTGCATTGGGTGGATCAACCAATGGAGTGCTGCATCTGTTAGCCATGGCGCATACAGCGGGTGTTGAGCTGAGCCTGGATGACTTTGTACGAATTGGTAAAGAAATTCCTGTAGTCGCCGATGTCCGTCCATCCGGTAAATATCTAATGTCGGAACTGATTGCCATTGGTGGGATCCAGCCATTGATGAAACGCATGCTGGATGCTGGCATGCTAGATGGTTCCTGCCTGACTGTGACCGGAAAAACACTGGCAGAAAACCTGGCAGATGTAGAAGATTATCCTGAAGACCAGCAGATTATTTTGCCATTCGACCAACCGGTGAAAAAAGACTCGCATCTGATCATTATGAAAGGCAACCTGTCACCGAATGGGGCTGTGGCCAAAATTACCGGTAAAGAAGGTCTATATTTCAAAGGACCGGCCCGCGTGTTTGAAGGCGAACAGGGTGCGATGCGCGGGATTCTGGATGGCGAAGTTCAGCCAGGTGAGGTACTCGTGATTCGCGGTGTAGGTCCTAAAGGTGGACCGGGCATGCCGGAAATGCTAAAACCGACTTCTGCTATTATTGGTAAAGGTCTGGGGGATTCAGTCGCACTGATTACTGATGGCCGTTTCTCAGGCGGAAGTCATGGTTTTGTGATTGGTCATGTCACACCGGAAGCCTATGAGGGTGGCCCGATTGGTCTGGTGCAAAATGGCGATGAAATTTCCATTAATGCGGAAACCCGTGAAATGACCTGGCATATTTCGGATGAAGAGCTTGCTGCACGTCAGGCGGCCTGGGTGAAACCGAAACCGAATTACACTCACGGGGCACTGGCGAAATTCGCCAAACTGACCTCTGGGGCGGAGACCGGGGCCGTGACTGACCTAAATCTTGAAATCTAAAGTCCTAGAAAACATTGAACATTTGTTGCTGACTTGATATAAGTTTTGCACAAGACTTATATCAGGTCATAAACATCCTCATAATAGGATGTTGAATAAAACGATCCTGCTGGCAAGGGCTGGCATGACAAAATCTTTTCGAGGCACCTCTCATGTCCCTGCTACGCCGTTGGTTTGATCCAATCCGATCGAGTTGGTTTTACCAGAAACCAGTTCGTCAAACGGTGTTATCTATTGAAGATGGCTTGAGCATCCATTTAAGACTGGATGATGTTTATAGTTATCTGGCGGTACAACAGTTACCGCAACTGGAAGAAATTCTCAGTCCGGAACTGAAGCCACTCAAAGTCATCATTTCAGATCAGCGGGCTGAGCCGCCTAATCAGATGTCTTTTGATGAATGGCAGCACTATTGCCTGAATGATGCCAAAATTTTATCTAAACAGCATCGTTTTAGCTTTCATGAGACCCCAGAATTACCGACAGCTGAAGCCTTAAAGCAGGCAGAAACCATCCTGAGAAATACGCCATTACGCGGACAGGATTTTCTGTATTTGCTGGAAGATGTCTTTCATATGCTCTGGCAAAAACAGAACGGAAAATTACGCACCTTATATGCGATGGCTAGCCGTCATCATGCGCCGCAGAATTTTCCGGAACGAATTTTTGAGCATAGTCCGATTCTGGCCAGTTATTTCCAGTTTGGCGGACGCCAGTATCAGGCGGTAGATGATCTGTTACGTCTGACCCGTCGCCTGAAACAGCAGAGATTACTGACCGGCAACCCGATTTTCCTGATCAATCATATTGAATGGCGCGAGCATCTGATCAGTGATGCCGAAGAGCTGAATGAAATCCAGTCCATGGATCCTGAATTGGATTTGTATATCGCTCTGGAAGATCCGATTTCCTGGTTGTTACTGGCTTATATCAAGGAAGAGCTGGCTGATTTTTATAATATCCAGTTGAATGTCTATCCGTTGTCTTATCAGGGACGGGACTGGTTTGACTGGAGTCTGGCGACGCGCTTATCCAAGCGGACTGAAGTCAAATTTACCCCATTCTGCCGACCAACCGAGCAGGCTGTAATGCCGATGGCGCAATTGTTTTATAGCTGTCCGGAAGAGCAACGGATTGAAGCCATGTATCAGATTCTGGAAGCGGTCTGGACCCGTGGTTATGATCTGTCTTATGCGGCACATTTCAAGCGTATGCAGCAGGAACTGAATATTACTGAACTGACCCAGGAAGATGTTCTGGCCAAGTTGCAGGAAAATGACACCTTATGTGAAATGAAGTCCCAGCCGAATTTACCGGTCCTAGAACTGCGTATTGATGGGCAAAGTTATACATTTAATAGCTTATATCGTGTCTGGATGATTGAAAGTATTTTCAGTAATGTGTTAGAAGAAAAGTATAAGAGTGATAACTAAACTGAAAGTGACTGAATAAACATGGAAAAAATCAAAGCTGAATCATTACAACATGCACGTCAACAGATCGATGCCATTGATACAGCTTTAGTTGAGCTGATCGCTGCGCGTCAATTTTATGTTGATCAAACCACCCGTTTTAAAAAAACTGAAACTGATCTGCAATCACCGGAGCGTATGGAGCAGATTGTGGAAAATGTCAAAGCCTTGGCACAACAGCAGGGCGTGGATCAGGCCTTCATTGAGCATTTGTACCGGGAAATGTTCCAGTATTTCATTCAGCGTGAACTGAAAGAGTTCCGTCCTTAAACGACTTTTAAATCCGATTTTTGCTGATGAATCTGATGAGTTTCAGCACATCCATCTGAAGCCTCAATATTTACTTGAGGCTTCCTTCTTAAAACCCTGATTTTACTCTATTCGTGATTTCTATAGCATGGGCTTAAATCAATTTAGGGTCATCAGATGACTGCTTTTGTTATTGTTATTTTTGCTTTGGCTGGTCTGATTAAAGGCACCATTGGATTAGGTTTGCCTGCGGTGTCCATGGGTTTGCTGACCATATTTATGAGTCCATTTCAGGCAGCAACTTTACTGATAGTACCTTCGATGCTGACCAATTTCTGGCAACTTTTTGCCGAAGGTCATGTACTGAAGCTGATTCGCCGTTTCTGGCTGTTGCTAGCAGGCATTATCGTGGGTTCAGTCTGGAGTATTTTCCCGACTTTAGGTCATTCTGAATTTCATAGTGAAGCTTTATTGGGCGGGATGCTTGCTCTATATGGCCTATATGGTTTATTGGCGAAACGGATGCCAGATTTAAGCCAGCATGAAAAGTGGCTTTCTCCGATTATGGGATATCTCGGGGGGGCCTTGACCGTGGCAACCGGGGTAGTGGTAATTCCAGTGGTGCCTTATTTGCAAACCCTGCATTTAAAACGTGATGATCTGGTTCAGGCCTTAGGGTTGGTATTTACCACCTCGACGGTGTGTTTGGCAATTTTCCTGCACCAAAACCCGGTAGAAGATATGCCGATTGATTATGCCATGTCGGCGATTGCACTGATTCCAGCTTTGATCGGGATGTGGTTTGGCAAAAAAATCCGTTCCCGTATCCCTGAACAGAAATTCCGGACAGTATTTTTTATCGGCCTGATCACCTTAGGCAGCTATATGATGCTGCATCAATTCGGCTGGATTTAATTCAGGATTTTTTGTACATCCGCAGAAATGAGGAACTGGCTAAAGTGCTGATAGGCGGTGCTCAGTTCATCAAAGTTCTTTGCAGCTAACAATAACTTGCGGTTGGCCCAATCTCCCGTCAGTTGGATTTGATGAAATGCATAGAGCTTCGACAAACGTTGTGCAGCACGTTTTGGCATGATCGCGATACCTACACCATTGGCCACAACTTGGGCAATGGCGGCAAAATTTGGTAAGCGTAAACGGTATTGAATCTCACAGTTCAGCAAGCGAGCCTGGGTTTCAATCGACTGCTGCAAAGAGTGATATTGCATCAGACCAACAAAGGGATAATTCAGATAGTCTGCTAATGTTAATGCCTGATTCGTTGCCAGATCATGTTGTTCAGGGCAGATCAGTACCAGAGGATCATCTGAAAACTCCAGAGTCTGTAATTGAGGGGCAGAAAAAAAACTGGAAATAAGTCCTAGCTTGGCAGTACCACTCACTAAAGCCGCAATGATGTCCTTGCTCTCTGCTTCTTTGAGGTCGATCTGGATATTTGGGTTATTCACCAGATACTGGGGCAATAATAGGGGAAGGTACTCACTTTGTGCTGAAGAGTTACACCATAAGCTGATATTGGAATGGAGTCCTTCACTAAAACCGGCCATGGCTTGAGACAACTGTTGTCCCTGTTGCAACAGGGCTTGGGCATGCTCAGCAAAGACCTGACCTGCAAAAGTCATTTTCACCCCGCCAGAATGGCGGCTGAACAGACTGACCTGATATTGCTGTTCCAGCTTTTTAATCCGCTCACTGGCTGCCTGTAAGGAAATGGCAGAGCGTTCAGCACCTTTGGTCAGACTACCTGTGTCAACTATGTTGAGAAAAAGACGTAAATCAAAAAAATCCAGACGCATCGGCAGGATGCTCATATAAAAGATCAGGCCTATTTAAACAATTCTTGCGATATAAAAAAAGCAGCCTGGAGGCTGCTTGAAAATTTAAGTCTTCACATTATTTTTTATCGACCAGGCTAAAGAACCAGTTCAGGAATAGCGCAGCAAAGGTCGCTGTACCAATTCCGCCTAGGTTAAAGTTACCGAAGGTCAGGGCAAAGTCACCCGTACCCAGAATAATCGTTACTGCTGCCACCATCAGGTTTTTATTCTGTGAAAAGTCTACTTTATTTTCGATCCAGATTTTTGCACCGGCAATAGTAATCAAACCAAAGACCACAATAGAGGCGCCGGTTAAAATCGCCGTTGGAATGGTATGAATAATTGCACCAAACTTCGGTGATAAACCGAGGAATACTGCAAACACACCCGCAACAGCAAAGATAATCGTTGAATAGACACGGGTAACTGCCATCACACCAATATTTTCACCATAGGTAGTCATACCCGGTGCGCCCACACCACCTGCCAAGGTAGTTGCAATACCGTCCGCCACAAAGGCTTTACCGATATGCGGATCTAGATTCTCACCGGTCATGGCACCCACGGCTTTAATATGTCCCAGGTTTTCTGCAATCAGAATCAGGGCAATAGGCGCAATGATCAGCATGGCATTGCTATCAAATACTGGCGCATGGAAGCTCGGAACACCAAACCAGCCAGCTTGCTGAATGGGCGCAAAATCAATTGCAGTCCCATAGCCCATTACATTACTTAAAATGTAGTAAATGAAGTAAGCCAGCAATAAACCGATCAAGAGCAATAAACGCTGTACCAGACCTGTGGTAAACACCGCAATGGAACCCATACACAGCACGGTCACCAGTGACATCCACATATTAAAGGTATTGCCCATGACGTTTTTCACGGTCACAGGGGCCAGGTTCAGACCAATAATCATCACCACCGCACCGGTCACGACAGGCGGCATCAGTTTTTCAATCCAGCGGGTTCCTGTTGCCATCACCAGAATACCCATCAAGGCATAAAGCACACCACAGGCAATAATCCCGCCAGCGGCGACACCAATATTTGGATTCAGTCCGCCAGCACCTGCATAACCGGTTGCCGCAATCACTACCCCAATGAACGCAAAGCTTGAACCCAGATAACTTGGTACACGACCACCCGTGATCAGGAAGAACAGGATGGTACAGATCCCCGACATTAAAATGGCCAGATTGGGATCAAAACCCATTAGAAATGGCGCCAGTACCGTCGCACCGAACATGGCAAAGGCATGTTGTACCCCCAAGATCAGGGTCTGGGCAGGCGGTAAATACTCTGCGGTACCTACTGGTCGTGCATCGATACTACCCTCATAAGGGCGCCACTTGGGAAACCAATTGGACATAAAATGAGCACTCAAAAGATAAATTGTGCACATCATACTCTTGTTTTTTAGAAGATTTAATCACTGAAACAAAATTTTTGTTCAAATTAATTCTATGACTTTATTTGATATTTTACCGTGCGGTAAAAGTTTTTTAAATCAAAACTAAAGTTAAATCAGTGGATTAATTCCCGGACAATTCATATTCAACTTCTATAAGTAATTTTAATTTGATATATAAATAAAGCTTTTTTTGGCTATTGACTGATCAATAAAAAAGCACATCGTGTAGATGTGCTTTAAATGGAAGGGAAAAAATCAACCGGTATTTCGTAAACCGGCGGCAATACCGGCAATACTGACCATTAGGGCATGATCGACTGGCGTGTGTTCAGCCTGCTGCTGTTCCAGATATAATCGACGACGTTTCATCAGTTCGGCTTGCAGTAAATGGAGCGGCAACAGATAAGGTTTACGCACCGTCATGGACTGGTCCAAGACACCATTACTGCTCAGCAGTTTTGATTCATCTTTTAAAGTGAGTAGGGTCTGGATGGCATCTTGCAAGCGTTGACGCAGTTCCGTGCCGAGCTCTTTCAGGTCTTCATCCTGAGTCAGATGTGATTCGTAATAGAGCGCGACATTGCTGTCTGCTTTGGACAGCACCATTTCCAGCATATCAATTAAGGTCTGGAAATAAGGCCATTCGGTTAGCATCTCATCCAGAATTGTACGTTGCCCTTGATCCAGTACTTCATTTAATGCGGCACCGGTACCCAGCCAGGCTGGTAACATCAGACGGATTTGGGTCCAGGCGAAGACCCATGGAATGGCACGCAAGGATTCAATCCCGCCGCTGACCTTACGTTTGGCAGGACGTGAACCAAGCGGCAACATTTGTAATTCCAGTTCTGGGGTCACGGTACGCAGGTATTTTACGAAATGCGGATTTTCACGTACGGTCTGGCGATAGACTTGTACTGACAGATCAGTCATTTTATGCATCAGATCACGCCATTCCGGTTTCGGTTCAGGTGGCGGTAATAAAGTCGCTTCCAGCGTCGCCGCTGTATAAATTTCCAGATTTTGTAGTGCGATTTCTTCCAGACCAAATTTAAAGCGAATCATTTCACCTTGTTCAGTCACCCGAATGGCCCCTGAAATCGAACCCGGCGGTTGTGAGAATAGTGCTTGCTGGGTGGGTGCACCACCACGGCTGATTGAGCCGCCACGACCATGGAACAAGGTCAACTGGATACCATGCTGTTTAGCAACTGCGGTCAGTTCTTCCTGCGCACGGTACTGTGCCCAGTTGGCTGACATAAAGCCGGCATCTTTGGCTGAATCCGAATAACCAATCATGACCTCATGCTTACCCTGAATATGCTGCTTGTACCAATGCATATTAAAGAGTGTCGACATGGTGTCAGCAGCGCCGTCGAGATCTTTTAAGGTTTCAAATAAAGGTACTACCCGTAAAGGCTGTTTAATCCCGGCTTCTTTTTGCAGCAGCAAGACAGCCAGCACATCACTTGGGTATTCGGCCATGGAAATAATATAGGCACCCAGAGATTCACTTGGCTGTTCAGCCAGCGTGTGCATAGTGGTAAACACTTCCTGCACATCCGGATGTTCAATCAGGCTACCCGCTGGTTCATTCAGGTGTTTAGGTAGTAGAGGCCGTTTACTTTGCAGTTCCTGCAACAGGAAGTTTTGACGGGCCTGTTCAGTCCAAGTTTCGAAATTACCCAGACCCAGATATTCAGTAATGGCTGAAATGGCCTGACGATGACGACCAGATTCCTGGCGAATATCCAGTTTGAGGAGTTCAATTCCGAAACAGTTCACCCGGTAAATCAGGTCCAGCAGACTGCTATTGGCAAGTTCTGCCAGATTGCACGCCATCAATGAGCGATAACAGGTCAGTAACGGTTTTAATAACTCATCTTTACTTTTAATGACCCGACTATCATCCGCATCTTTGCCATGCAGTTTTTCAGCCAGCCAAGCACGGGTAATTTTTAGACGTTCACGTATATCGCGTAAATATTCACGGTAAGGTTCAGGATGTTGGTGGCCTAACGCCTGTGTAATTTCATCACTGCATTGCTGAATAGAAAGTTCCCAGCGCAGGTTTTCAATATCACGCAAATACAGGTCGGCTGCTTTCCAGCGCGACAACCACAAGACTTCCTGAGTCACATTATGTGTCACATTCGGATTGCCATCCCGGTCGCCACCCATCCAGGAAGCGAAACGTACCGGAGCAACATCTAGCGGCAAAGTCTGGCCACATTGTTCCTCAACCATGCCGTTCAGCTCACGGATGAATTTAGGAACCGCATTCCAGAGGGTCTGTTCAATTGTCGTAAAGCCCCATTTGGCTTCATCCACCGGGGTTGGACGATGTTGACGGATTTCATCAGTTTGCCAGGCAGAACTGATGAGCTGTTTTAAGTCAGCCAAAACTGCCTGACGTTCACGCGGGGTCAGTTTCTGCTGGTCAAATTTGGACAGGGCATTATTGATGCCATCATATTTTTGGATCAGGGTGCGTCGGCTGACTTCTGTTGGATGTGCGGTCAGCACCAGTTCAATCTTTAATTCACAGATTTGCTGATATAAGGTTTCTGCAGAAATTTCTTGCTGTTTGAATTTCTCAAATAAAGGCACCAGAGGATTTGGAGATTCTGTACTTTCCTCAAATTCGCTTTGACGGCGACGACGTACCACATGGTACTGTTCGGCAATATTGGCAAAGTTTAAGAAATGGGTGAAGGCACGGGTCAATGGCAGGATTTCATGATCTTCTAAAGTCAGGAATAATTGTTCCAGCTGTTTTTCTGCTTCAACCTGTCCATCGCGAGCACCTTTCGATAAGGCCCGAATTTGCTCGACCTGATTAAACAAATCTTGCCCCGCATGTAACTTCAGGGTTTCTCCCAGCAAATTACCCAGTAAACGTACGTCTTCGCGTAGAGGTGCATCAATCTGTTGAACCATTTTTTATATCCCTCCGATTCTTCCTTTGACTATACCCCGACTGCATGACAATCCAAGTCTTTTGCAGACAAAAGTTGAATATCATTTGTTGATAATTGGATGAATTTTAGTCCTTATACTGTTGCAAGGATCAGGCCAGATAGAAGAAATTTAACGGGAAATCGCATATTTCAGCATAAAGATCTCGATGGCCTGCTGGATGATCTGATGGCGTTGCTGCATGTCGGGTAGCGGACTTAAGCCCAGTAAGACTTTGTGATGCCGCATACCTAACAGTAAGGACACCATCAGTTCGGTCTGATGCTGCGGATCATCAGTCTGGATAAATTGATGTTGCTGCGCCTGCTCAAAGAAATCATGCCAGGCCTGATTCAGCTTGATATGTGAGGCAGTATAAAAACGTTCCGCCAACGGATTTTTTTCATAAGCCAGTTGCATGATGAGCAGGTCCAGTTTGAGAGCTTCCGGCAGATTGGCAATATTGAATGAGCGCAGACAGATCTGATATAGCTCCTGCTGAAAATCACTATCAGGCTGCAGAACTTTAGGAGATTCCTGCAAAATTGCCTCACAGGTTTCTTCAACCGCACAGCTAAACAGCGTGGCCTTATCCTGAAAATGATTATAGACAGTGAGTTTGGTCACACCGGCTTCCAGCGCAATCTGGTTCATGCTGGAACCATGATAACCATGCTGTAAAAACAGCTGTTTCGCTGCGTTCAGAATACGCTGGCGTTTTTCCAGATCCTTGGGCCGTCCAACCGGTATTTGCACAATTTCATCCAAAAAAAATCAATATGGTCATTGTTTTAACTGCAGAATCCTAATTAGTGTACCGGGTGGTATATTAATTAAAAAATAAGCAATTTATATATCTACCTATTTTGCCCTAAAAATGATGATTAGATAAGAGCGAACAATAATGAGCACGATACAGAGCGCACTGGCTGGCATGATCGTCCTATGCAGTACGGCCTTCTCAGGATGTAGCAAGGACAGCGCTGCAGCAGAACAGGAAGTTCCATTTGTCATGGTGACCACACCGAAAACTTCACATCAGGAATTGAAAAGCTATGCCGGTAATGTCCAGGCACGTCAGCAAACAGCACTGGCATTCCGGGTAGGCGGGCAGGTCACCCAGCGCTTTGTCGATGTGGGCGATCAGGTAAAAGTGGGGCAGGTCTTGGCGACCCTAGATGTGAAAGATGCTCAACTTCAATTAAATGCAGCACGTGCCCAGCTGGAAAGTGCTCAATCGGCCAGTAAAATTGCTCAGGATGAATTACAGCGTTTCAAGCAGCTGTTACCCACCAATGCCGTGAGCCGTTCACAATATGATGCGATTGAAAATCAATACAAGGCAGCCGCGTCAAATCTGAAACAGGCCCAGTCTAATTATGATACGGCCAAAAACCAGACCGCTTATAACCAGCTCATTGCCAATAAAAATGGAGTGATTACTGCACGCAATATCGAAATTGGTCAGGTCGTTGCAGCAGGGCAGGCCGCCTTTGAACTGGCGATAGCCGGTGAGCGTGAAGTTGTGATTGGGGTTCCTGAACAGGCGATTTCCGAAATTAAAACCGGTCAGCCGGCCTGGGTCACGTTATGGTCCAAACCGAATGAAAAATTCGCCGCCTTTGTTCGTGAGATTTCACCTGCAGCAGATCAATCGCGTACCTTCCGGGTGAAAGTGGCTTTACGCGAAGGTAATAATCAGATCCAGCTCGGTCAGAGTGCCCGGGTGTTCTTCCAGAATAGTCAGGACAATATTCTTAGCGTGCCTTTATCCAGTGTTTCAGCGACCGATCAGCAGGCCTATGTAATGGTAGTCAAGCCGGATCATACCATCCGCAAAGTGCCGGTGCAGCTGGGTGCTTATGGCCGTGATTCTGTGCCAGTCTTCAGTGGTTTAAAGGCTGATGATTATGTGGTAATTGGTGGAGTGCATCTGCTGCGTGACCAGCAAAAAATCAATCCGATTGACCGTGAAAACCGTAGTGTGAAAATTCAGGCAGGGAGTTAAACATGAACTTTAACCTGTCTGAATGGGCCTTAAAGAATAAAGGTCTGGTACTGTATTTCATGATCCTGCTCGGTTTGGTGGGCATCGTATCCTATTCCAAACTGTCACAAAGTGAGGATCCGCCGTTTACCTTTAAGGTGATGGTAATCCAGACCTACTGGCCGGGTGCCAGTGCTAAAGAAGTATCCTTACAGGTTACCGACCGGATTGAAAAAGAGTTGATGACTACCGGACAGTATGACCGGATCATGGCCTATTCCCGTCCGGGGGAATCCATGGTGACTTTTATTGCCAAGGATTCCTTGGCTTCCAAGGATGTCTCAGATGTCTGGTATAACGTCCGTAAGAAAATCAATGATATTCGCCATGAATTACCGCAAGACGTACAAGGCCCATTCTTCAATGATGAGTTTGGCGATACCTTCGGTAACATCTATGTCATTAAAGGCGATGACTTCGATTATGCGACGCTTAAAGAATATGCCGACCGTTTACAGTTACAGCTGCAACGGGTCAAGGATGTCGCCAAAGTTGAACTGATCGGTCTGCAGGACCAGAAAATCTGGATCGAAATCTCCAACACCAAAGCCACCCAACTGGGTATTCCGGTGACTGCCATTCAGCAGGCACTGCAGCAGCAAAATGCCATGACTCAGGCTGGTTTTTTTGAAACCGGTTCTGACCGGATTCAGGTACGGGTTAGTGGTGCGCTGAATAATGTCGAAGAACTGCAGCAATTACCTTTACTAGTGAATGGCAAGACCATCCAGCTTAGCGATGTAGCGGAGGTTTATCGTGGCTTTACTGATCCAGCACAACCGCGTATGCGCTTTATGGGCGAAAATGGCATCGGTATTGCCGTATCGATGCGTAAAGGCGGCGACATCATTGCCTTGGGTAAAAATCTGGAACAGGAATTTGCCCGGTTGCAGAAAACTTTGCCTTTAGGAATGGATCTGCAAAAAGTATCTGACCAGCCAGTAGCGGTGAAACGCAGTATTAATGAATTTATGAAAGTTCTGGCCGAGGCCGTGATTATTGTTCTCTTGGTGAGTTTTTTCTCGCTCGGTTTCCGTACTGGTCTGGTGGTGGCCTTCTCGATTCCGCTGGTATTGGCGATGACTTTTGCCGGGATGCAATTGTTTGATGTTGGTCTGCATAAGATTTCTCTGGGTGCCCTGATTCTGGCACTTGGCCTGTTGGTGGATGACGCGATTATTGCCATTGAAATGATGGCAATCAAAATGGAGCAGGGCTTTAGCCGCTTACAGGCGGCCGGTCATGCCTGGCGGACGACTGCTTTTCCAATGCTGACCGGAACACTGATTACTGCTGCCGGTTTCCTGCCGATTGCGACAGCAGCATCCAGTACCGGGGAATATACCCGCTCGATTTTCCAGGTGGTGACGCTGGCGTTATTAGTATCTTGGATTGCCGCAGTTCTGTTTGTGCCTTATCTGGGTGACAAACTCCTGCCAGATTTCAATAAAGATCTGGTGCAGAGAGCACCATGGTATCAACGTCTCTGGGCGCGTTTAGGCAAACGCCCTGAACCGGAGCCGCTGGTGCATCATGCCGGTGAACATCATGATCCTTATCAAACCAAGTTCTATCAGGGCTTTCGCCGTTGGGTGAATATCTGTGTTACCTACCGTAAAACGGTCATCGCGGCGACTGTCGGGATTTTTGTGCTATCCATTTTGATGTTTAATCTGGTGCCAAAACAATTCTTCCCGCCATCGAACCGTGCCGAAATTCTAGTAGATCTGAAACTAGAGGAGGGCGCTTCATTAAAAGCGACTGAAGCGGCAGTGAAAAAAGTTGAAAACTTCCTGTCCAAACAGGAGGGGATTGATAACTATGTGGTCTATGTTGGTACCGGTTCACCGCGTTTTTATTTACCTCTAGATCAGCAATTGCCGCAAGCCAGCTTTGCCCAGTTTGTGGTCTTGGCTTCATCACTTGAAGACCGCAATGAAATCCGTAAATCCTTAAGCGACCAGATTCGGGTGCTGTTACCAGAAGCCCGCACCCGGGTGTCTCTGCTGGAAAATGGCCCACCCGTCGGTTATCCATTACAGTTCCGAGTATCGGGTGAAGATCTGGGATTAGTTCGCCAATGGGCACAGAAAGTTGCAGCAACGGTCGGAGACAATCCGAATACCACCAATGTGCATCTGGACTGGGGCGAGCCAAGTAAAGTCATCAAGCTGGATATCGATCAGGATCGTGCCCGTCAGCTGGGAGTAAGCAGTAGCGATTTGGCGAATTTCCTGAATAGCTCAATTTCTGGAACTGCGATTGATCAATATCGTGAAAAACGTGAACTGATTGAAATCCGTTTACGGGGTGATCAGGCTGAACGTGTCGATGTCGGTTCACTGAGTAGTCTGGCTGTACCAACTACAAATGGGAGTTCAGTTCCTCTGGCCCAGATTGCCAAGATCGAATACAGCTTTGAAGAAGGCCTGATCTGGCATCGGAACCGCTTGCCGACCATTACGGTACGGGCTGATATCCGGACGCAACTGCAACCGGCAACCGTGGTCAACGAGCTGAAAGATCAGTTGGCGCAGCTCAGATCAGAAATGCCAAGTGGCTATCTGATTGAAGTAGGCGGGACAGTCGAAGAATCTGCGCGAGGGCAGAATTCAGTGAATGCGGGTATGCCATTGTTCCTGGCAGTGGTGATGACTTTGCTGATGATTCAGCTCCGAAGTATCTCACGTGCCTTCATTGTCTTCCTGACAGCGCCATTGGGTATTATTGGCGTGGTCTTATTCCTGTTAATTTTCAATAAACCTTTTGGCTTTGTGGCCATGCTGGGCACGATTGCTTTGTCAGGAATGATCATGCGTAACTCGTTGATTCTCATTGACCAGATTGAACAGGATATTCAGGCAGGTGAATCGCAATGGAATGCCATTATCAATGCCACAGTGCGCCGTTGCCGTCCGATTGTCCTGACTGCACTGGCTGCCGTTCTGGCCATGATTCCTTTATCCAGAAGCATTTTCTTCGGACCAATGGCGGTTGCCATTATGGGAGGATTGATCGTGGCAACGTTATTAACGCTGTTTTTCCTGCCAGCCTTATATGCACAATGGTTTAAAGTGAAAAAAAGTTTAAATTCTGTTTAAATTTGTCATAATTTCAGGTGCGAAATATTGAAAATTTCAATATAGTAGTGCCTGATTTTTTAATAATTCAAAAAAGACATACTGCTGCGGAACTTGCTTGTGCTGGGCCGCACACTAAGGTTGACTAAACATGACTCAAGACACACTCACCAAGATGCGACGCTCCGTGGCGATGGCTTATGTCTTCATGTTTTTTGCTTTGTTTACAGTGGTGAGCGGCATATTCGCCTACTGGTATGCACGTAAGGTGACCCAGATTGATTATGCCGAAGTCTGGTTACAGGCACAGGCACTCTGGATCATGCGTAATATTGTAATTTATTCAGTACTCGCGATTTTTGCAGCGCTCTGGTTCATTCCATTATTTTTCTTCGCCTGGGATAGCCAGCTTTGGGTGAAAGCCTGCACAGTCGCAGGTGTAGTATTCAGCTTTATTGCCATTATTTTCCTCATTAATGCCTGGTTCAAAGGCATCTTCAAATTTTCTCAAAACAAAGCCGTATTCTAAGCTTTCAATTTTTTTTCAGAATTCCCCTTGTAAAGCTGGGTTTAACCCCAATTTTAGACCACAGTCAATATTAAATAGAATTCCGTGAGGAGCATCGCCAGACATGGCTAAACGTGATTATTATGAGGTTTTGGGCGTCTCTAAAACCGCTAGTGATGATGAAATTAAAAAAGCCTACCGTAAGTTGGCGATGAAATATCATCCAGACCGTAACCCGGACAATCCTGAAGCTGAAGAGAAGTTTAAAGAAGCTTCAGAAGCGTATGAAGTTCTGTCAGACAGCGAAAAACGCAGCATGTACGACCGTATGGGCCATCAAGCCTTTGAAGGTGGTATGGGCGGTGGTGCTGGCGGCTTCGGTGGTTTCAGTGCGGAAGATATTTTCAGCCAGTTTGGGGATATTTTCGGTGGAGCCTTTGGTGGGGGGGGCCGTGGCCAGCAACGTCAACGCCGTGGTTCAGACTTACGCTATGTGATGGAATTGACGCTTGAAGAAGCAGTCAAAGGCGTTAAGAAAACCATTACTTTTACTGCACCAGCGCCATGTGACGCCTGTGATGGTAAAGGTTCTAAAAATCCGAACGATGTTGAAACCTGTCCAACCTGTCATGGTGCCGGCCAGGTACGTATGCAGCAAGGTTTCTTCTCGGTACAGCAAACCTGTAGTACCTGTCGTGGCCAGGGCAAGATCATCAAGAATCCATGTAATAAATGTCATGGTTCAGGTGTATCTGACCGTCAGCAAACTTTGGAAGTTACTATTCCAGCCGGTGTGGACAATGGCGACCGCGTACGTTTGACTGGTAAAGGTGAAGCGATTCGTGATGGCCAATCAGGTGATCTATACGTTGAAGTCGTGGTACGTGAACACGAAATCTTCCAGCGTGACGGTGCAGATCTGTATATGGATGTGCCAATTTCAATTGCGGATGCAGCTTTGGGTAAAGAAGTTCAGATTCCGACATTAGATGGTCGTGTCAGCCTGAAAATTCCTGAAGGTACACAAACCGGTAAACTGTTCCGCCTACGTGGTAAGGGCGTGAAACCAGTACGTTCAACCATGCAAGGTGATCTGCTTTGCCGTGTTGTTGTAGAAACACCAGTGAACCTGACTGCACGTCAACGTGAACTGTTGAAAGAGTTGCAAGCGACCATGGAAGATGAGGGCAGCCAGTCTTCTCCAAAGAAAAAATCTTTCTTTGATCGGTTGTTTGACTGATCTGGATAGATAAAAAAGGACGCTCAGGCGTCCTTTTTTATAGCTTAAATTCGGAAAAGATGTATAAGTTAATTATTAGATAGAAATAATGAGAAAATTATTCTTTTAATGATATTGGCTTTTTAAGAAGGATTTATACCCCTCACGCAGAGAAATATAAATCCTGTCATATTATTGAGCTTCAGTTGCTTGAGCTTCTGATGCTGGAGCTTCGCTTGCAGGTGCTTCAGCAGCTTGAACTTCAGACGCAGCTGTTTCAGTTGCAGCAGGAGCTGTTTGTGCTACTTCTTCAGCAGCAAAAGTTTGTGATGCAGCAATTAACGCTACCCCGGCAAAAGTTAATTGAACTAATTTCATATAAATTTCCTTGTATTAAAAATAGTGTACTACTCAGTACACTTGGCAAAAATGTTGACATAAAATGTAGATATTGATGTTTTTTTGTGTGTACTTATGTTTACTAATGTAGTTTGATGTTATTTAAATAACTGAAATATAAGATTAATCATTAATCTCATAAAATTGAGCAAGTGGCAAAATATATAAGAAAATGGATTTGTTAATGTGATGTATGTCACATATTTGCACATTTAAAGGATGAAATTTAATTTAAATACTAAAAGAAAAACCCCAGCATCCTGCCGGGGTTTTTCGTATGGGTTCACTCGGTATAACTCCTGTCGTACCTTACTGTCCTTGTGCTGATCTATTGTTATTCTTGTTTGGAACTTCCTGTTCCTGATGAATTCATCATAGGAAACTTCCAGTATTCTGAATAGCAGCAAAAGGCCGAGATTGATGTGAGCCAAAGCGTACAAAGAGTCTGGTTCTTACCTTAGCCAGACAGAGAAAAATACTTTGTCTTTTAAGACCTCATCATCAGGATATGAAGATCCTGAATTAATGATCTCTCTATTCATTTAACTAATAAAATATTATGAATAATCTGGGATATTAAAAGAATTGTTACAAAAACTGGTTCCTATTAAATTTTTAGCAATCATGAGATTATTAAGAATTTGATATATAAAATTAATTTTTAGGCTGACAATCTTACTAAATAGGAAGGATTTAGAAGGTTATTTAATCTGTCGATTTCTCAAAACTTGCAGAACTTTTTCTAATTTGTAATCCTTGCGACCAAGGGTGTCTAGCTGAGCTAAGGCAGGTATTTGTTGTAGTCGGGCCGCTACAACTGATAACAGGTGCCTGTATGTTTAATTTAAAGATTTTTAATAAGATCTCTACCGAAGTCTTGACCTTAAAAAATGACCTTGAGCTGAATTCCGAGATTCAACTCATCACTAAATATAAAACATCTATTTGTGAAGACTATAAAAAAGCGATTGTGTTGATCTTTAAAGAACGTGGATATACCAGCTTGGAAGTTGGTCAACTACTTGATGCGTGATCCTTAAACATTCCTAAATTTAAAAAAGTATGGATTTACACTTCCATTTACCCAAGCAATCCATCGTGTTTCATCGAAAATAATGCCATGCGCTAAGGGCATATGCTTCAGTACGCGATGATGGGTATTTAATTCAATAATATCAGTAATACTTATATTGCTGAGGTGGTCAAACTGGAGTTTCAATATATTTCCCTTAAATGCAAATGATCTGAATATGAAAAATCAAGATCATACGTACCATGGAAAAATATTTTTTATCTTATTAAATTCAATTATTTATAATTAAAAATTAATTCTTATTAACTAGAATTTTCTTTAAGTAAGTTTATCTCTGACTAACCATTTAATCATTATTCCTGTAATGGAATTATTTTTCTTTTTACTCGTCCATAAACTATTGTTGATATGGACTGCATATCAAAATCCCTCATGACCCTCTTTAATTCTTTTCATTGATTTTTATGCGATCAATCTTAGTGTTATGAGCGAGTTTTGCTATAGTAAGAGCAATTTCGAATCAACATCAGGACTATGTTATGTCAGCGATACCACGCATTGGGATTTTAGGTGCAGGCGGCCGTATGGGACGCATCCTTATTCAGGCGGTGAAAGAAGCCGGTTACCAATTGGCAGCAGCTGTTGAGCGCCCTGAAAGCTCATTGATTGGCACAGATGCCGGTGAACTGGCTGGCGTAGGGAGCTTGGGTGTAAAGATTGTCGGCCATCTTGAAGAAGTGGTCAAAGACTGTGACGTAGTGATCGACTTTACTGCACCTGCTGCGACGGTGAATCATCTTAAAATCTGCCGTGAAAATGGCGTTGCGATCGTGATTGGTACGACTGGTATGAATGACGAACAAAAGGCTTATCTGGATGAATCTGCAAAAGAAACTCCAGTGGTCTATGCAGCGAACTATTCGGTTGGTGTGAACGTTTCGATCAAACTGCTAGAACTTGCCTCTAAAGTCTTTGGTGATACGGTCGATATTGAAGTGATTGAAGCACATCACCGTCATAAGGTAGATGCGCCATCAGGTACAGCTCTTATGATGGGTGAGGCGATTGCTGGAGCACTGGGTCGTGATCTGAAAAAAGATGCGGTATATCACCGTGAAGGGCATACGGGTCCTCGTGAACGTAAAAGTATTGGTTTTCAGACCATTCGTGGCGGTGATATCGTCGGTGAACATACTGCAATGTTTATTGGCGAAGGCGAGCGTGTTGAAATTACGCATAAAGCCACCAACCGTATGAACTTTGCAGCGGGTGCCGTACGTGCCGCAGCTTGGGTCGTTGGTCGTGATGCACGTAAATATGACATGAAGGACGTACTTGGTTTTAACGATATTCAAGTATAAATTTTCGTCAAAATCCTATATAAAAATAACTTAAAACTAAAATAAGATGACAATGGAATGAAGAAATTAATATTAATGGCGTGTGCTGTAGCCTTTGCCGCTACAGCACAGTCGACCTCTGTGCAGAATGCCAAGCTCAGCATTAATAAAAATAATATTAAAGTCTGGACCTATCAGGATGAACGTAATCCCGTTTTTCTCTATAAAGCCGAAACCACCTACAATGTCCCGATTGAGAATGCCGTTTCTCTGATTCTGGATGTTGATTATGCGGTGAAATGGGTGCCTTATATGGGCAGTATCAAGGTGCTGTCGCGTGATGATAAAAAAGGCGATTTCACCTTGTATATGGTGCTGGATTTTCCATTCCCTTTAAAAGACCGTGATCTGATTGTGCAGGGTAAAATGATTAAGGATGCCAATGGACAGATTACGATCAAGAATAAAGCGATTCAGACCGGTTATGCCCTAAATCCGAATTATGTACGTTTGACTGATTATCAGGGAGACTGGACCTTCCAGAAACTGGCGAATAACAAGGTTAAGGTATCGACTTATGGCTATGCCAATCCTGAAGGTTCGATTCCTTTAACCTTTGTGAATATGTTTGTGCAACAGCAGCCTTATCAGATGCTGCAAAAGATGAAAACCGAACTGGCTAAACCTGTGACAACGCCTGTTTTACCTGAAGCTTTACGCTAAATAGCTAATATAAAAAAGTCCGCATCAGGCGGACTTTTTTTATGAAGGAAATTTTAAGAGTATTGCTGCGCAGTCATATCTTGCTGTGGAGCCAGTTTCATTTGAATTAAAACCAGAAGCAAAGCAACAGCACTCAGACTAGCACCGGCAAATGAAACCGCACTATAGCTAAGTCCCAAATTCAGCACACTGGCACCCGCAATCGCACCCAAAGCATTCCCGAGGTTAAAGGCACCAATATTTACCGAAGAAGCCAGTCCAGGCGCATCATAAGCCACGGACATGACTCGCATCTGTAAAGGCGGAACTACAGCAAAGGCAGCAGCACCCCAGATGATTAATGCCAGACCTGCGCCAAGAGCTGTGCTTGCCAGAATCGGGAAAAGCAGCATCATCAGCATAAGCAAGATTAAAAAGCCGATCAGGGTTTTATCTAAGGATAGATCTGCAAACTTGCCACCCAGATGATTACCAATCGAGAAACCTACCCCGATCAACACCAACATCAAAGTAATCAATGCAGGGGAAGCCTGAGTAAAACTTTGCAGACTCGGGGCAATATAAGTGTATAGGGCAAACATGGCCCCCGCACTCATCACGGTAGTCAATAAAGCTAAAACAACAGGCAGGCGGGTCAGGACTTGCAGCTCCTGCCTTACATCCGGTTTCTGGCTGCTTTGGCCTTCTGGTAAGGCTTTCCATAGGGAGAACATGGTCAGCACACCAAGCAGGGAAATACCCAGAAAAGCCATACGCCAGCCGATATGTTGTCCTATCCAGGTTGCCAGTGGCACCCCGCCAATATTGGCAATGGTCAGGCCCATAAACATCATGGCTACAGCGCTGGCCTGTTTATCTTTCGGAACGACACTGGCCGCGACAACCGAACCAATCCCGAAGAAAGCACCATGGTTCAGGCTGGTAATGATGCGTGCCCCCATCAGCCCCAGATAATTAGGCGCTAATGTCGCCAGAATATTACCAATCGTAAAAATCGCCATCAGTAAAATGAGAGACTTACGTTTGGAATAACGGCTTAACCAGAGGGTCATTAGTGGTGCACCCAACATCACCCCTAAGGCATAGGCACTGATCAGCATCCCGGCACGAGGAATCGAAATCTCTAGATCACGGGCGATTTCTGGCAGAAAACCCATTGGAGAAAATTCAGTGGTACCAATTGCAAAGGCACCAACCGCCAGTGCAAGCAAAGGAAAATTAACTTTCATGGTTTCTGTTTAATCCCAGATAGGCGCAAGCTGGTCCGGATCAACCTCGCGGCCATTGCGCTCCAGGGTGCTGATCAAAGCCATTTCTTCTTGAGACAGTTGTATCTCCTGCGCTGCCAGATTGGCAAGCAGATGTTCACGTTTGGTTGAAGAAGGAATCACAGCAAAACCTTTTTGCAAGGCCCAAGCCAGTGCAATTTGTGCAGTCGAAGCCTGATGCTGTGCAGCAATTCCTTGCAGGACAGGATCATTCAGCACTTTGCCATAAGCTAGTGTCATATAAGAGGTGACATCAATCTTCTGAGATTGTAGGAAACTGACCAGACGCTGATTTTGCAGATAAGGACTGAGTTCAATCTGGTTAGTGGCGATATGCTCCAGACCAATACTATCAATCGCTTGCTGGGTCAGCTCAATATTGAAATTGGACACACCAATATGCTCGGTCAGACCTTGCTGTTTGGCTTCTAATAAAGTCTGCATCAGCTCATGAATTTGAACGCCTAAGCGAGGTGCAGGCCAATGAATGAGCGTTAGATTGACTGCATCGGTACGTAGTTTATGTAGACTCTCTTTGAGACTTGGAATCAGTTTGTCTGGTGCGTAATGATCTGTCCAGATTTTGGTGGTAATGAACAGCTCGTTACGATTAACCTGACTTTCTGCAATGGCCTGACCCACTTCTGCTTCATTGGCATAAATCTGTGCCGTATCTACAGCGCGATAACCGACTTCCAGTGCTGTTTTGACTGAATCAATGACGGTCTGTCCAGACAGGCGAAAGGTACCGACACCAAATTGAGGAACAATATTCATAGCTTTAATCTTTAAGTATTTTCGATATTGAGTATTTTGTGCTTTTTATTGTTGCGAAAAAATAGCTGAATTTGCAAAATATTATTGACTGAAAATCAATAAAAGAGTGACAAATGAAATCGACGATTGAAGAATTACAGGCTTTTGTCACTATTGTGGATAGTAGTTCTATCGTCATGGCGGCAGAACGTTTGGGGCAAACCACTTCGGGTGTCAGTCGGGCGCTGCAACGTCTGGAAAATAAATTAAATGTCACTCTTTTAGAAAGAACCACACGTAAACTCAAACTGACTCAAGAAGGCCAGCTATTTCTAGAAAAGGCACGCAAAATTCTCAATGATCTGGCAGAAGCTGAAGATGCTTTGCTGAAATCGGATAGTGATACGTCAGGATTGATTCGGGTTGATTCAGCGACACCTTTTGTACTGCATGTAATCGTGCCGCTAATTCAGGAATTTATGCAGCGCTATCCCCAGATTGAAATTGAACTGAATAATCATGATCAGGTGATTGATCTGCTGGAACATAAAACCGATGTCGCGATCCGCTTTGGAGAATTGCATGATTCCAGCCTGCATGCCAGATTATTATGCCGCAGCCGTTTGTATATTTTGGCTAGCCCTGAATATTTACAGCAAAAGGGCAGACCGCAATCAGTGGCAGATTTATCGGAGCATACTTTACTGGGATTTAGTCAGCCTACGCATTTGAACACCTGGCCGGTACGGCTAAATGGCGAACCTATCACTGTAAAGCCAAAGATTAGAGCACCCAATGGGGAAACGGTTCGTCAATTGGCTTTATATGGGGTGGGTATTACTTGTCTGTCACGCTTTCTGGTCGAGGACGACTTACAGACGGGTCGTTTAGAGGCGCTATTTGAAGAGCAGATTGAGCTACATTATCAAAAAATTCATGCGGTCTATTACCGTCAGGAGCATCTACCTAAACGGGTACATCTATTTATTGAATTTCTGGCTCAGAAGCTGGCTAAATATTTATAAACCAATTATTTATAAATACAGCCATAAAAAAATCTGCCCTAACATGATGCTAGGGCAGATCTAGATTTACTGATGATTAGTAAAAATTAGAAATCGGCTTTCAGTACAATCCGGTAACGGGCTTTGCCTGAGTGCAGACGTTCAATCGCCGCATTAATTTCCGACATGGGGAACAGTTCAATCTGTGGCGCAATATTTTTACGTGCCGCAAATTTTAGTAATTGACGTAAAGCTGCTGGTGAACCTGTCGGCGAGCCAGTCACAGATTTAGCACCACCAATCAGTGAACCTGCAGAAATTTGCATGGGTTCCAATGGTAAGCCCAGCATATGTACAGTACCATTTGGTGCCAGTGTTGATAAATAAGCCTGCCAGTCTAGTGTGACATTGACAGTACTCATTAATAGGTCAAATTTACCACGAAGCGGTTTAAGCGCTGCTGGGTCACGACTATTCACTACATGGTCTGCACCCATGGCTTTCAGCTCATCGGTTTTATCCAGATTTGAAGTAAAGGCGGTAATTTCACAACCCCAAGCTTTCAGCAGCTTGATCGCCATATGTCCCAAACCGCCAATACCAATGACACCGACGTGGTGAATGGCCTGAATCTGATGTTTTAGAATCGGGTCAAATACAGTAATCCCGCCACAGAGCAGGGGGCCAGCACTTTCTGGGTCCAGATCTTCGGGTAAGGGAATTGCCCATTGCCAGCCAGCACGGACTTTATCTGCAAAACCGCCTGCATGACCGACGATGGTTGCAACCTGACCACCGGTACACAGCACTTGCTGGCCTGAAATACAAGGATCGCAATGTTGGCAGCTTTCCGCAGTCCAGCCAATACCGACACGTTGACCTACTTTTAGACCTTTGGCTTCAGAACCCAGTTGTGTAATGGTTCCAATGACTTCATGTCCGGCCACCACAGGATATACTGAAGATCCCCAGTCATTATTGAGTACTGAAATATCAGAATGGCATAGGCCGCAGTATTCAACTTTCACTTCGACCTGATGCGGCTGAAGTTCACCTGCATCAAATTGATAAGGTTCCAGAGCAGCACCGGCAGACATTGCGGCATAGGCTTGAATAGTATTAGTGGACATAGATTCAGCTCTTATTTGAATGGGAGGATATTGTTTTAAAGTGACAGTGATTTTCATGGTCATCGACCATGCCAACTGCCTGCATAAAGGCATAACAGATCGTAGGACCGACAAACTTAAAGCCTGCTTTTTTTAAGGCTTTGGACATGTTCTGGCTTTCAATGGTTTGTGCTGGAGCCTGACGATAATCTGCAACATCATTATTTAACCGGGGCTGATGGGCAAAGGACCACAACCATGTGACCACATCAATTTCTTGAGATTTAAGCTGTTGCCAGGTCCGGGCATTATCACGAATCGCAGTTAGTTTACCGATATGCCGAATTAGACTAGCATCTTGCAGTTTTGCGGTGAGTTGCTCATCTGTAAAAGAAGCAATCGTTTCAATCGAATATTGAAAGAAATGTTTGCGATAAGATTCACGTTTTCTGAGTACAGTAATCCAGGCTAAACCGGCTTGCTGCCCTTCCAGACACAGCATTTCAAATAGGCGTTTTTCATCATGCAGCGCCTGTCCCCATTCCTGATCATGGTAAGCAGTATACAGAGAATCATCAGAGCACCAGCCACAGCGTTGGATCGTCAAGGGATGCTCCTTTTTTGATTATCTTATAATTTAAATGTCGTCCACTGATCTTGCTGATTATCCCAGTAGGAAAGTTCTGCCTGCTGCAGATCGCTGAACTGGATCCACATATCCTTACCACTTTTATCGGCATAACCAGTACTGATCAGAAGCGCCTCTTCGGTAATTTCCATGATCCAGCCCTGATAGGTCTGGCCATTGAGCACGATTTTCTGTTGATTGCCTGATTCAGCAAATTCGACCAGACGGTTGATCAACGCTTCTGACATGTAAACTTCCTAAAATTAACGTAAATATGGATAAGGGTTAACAACACCACGGCCCTTACCATTTAAATAGAGACCATAATGCAGATGTGGCGCAGTATGCCGGGCATTGCCAGTATTACCGACATAACCAATGACATCGCCCTTTTTGACATAGTCACCAACTTTCAGGCCACGCTTATGACCATCCAGATGTGCATAATAATGCCAGGCACCACCTGGACCCAGAATCCAGACTACTTTACCACCCAAATTGTTATTCCGTAAATCCGCGATCAGACCAGGCGTCGCACTACGAACCTTGGTTCCACGTGGAGCCAGAATATCAATGCCCTCATGCAAACGGCCACTACTACGCGAAGCTCCCCAAGTATCTTTCAATTCACGAGCCTGAACCCGATCTACCGGAATCGGCAGAGAAGAGGGCATACGCATATGATTCAGTTTTTTGACCAGTGCCGGATTAAGTTGAACCGCAGAAGGATGTTTCGGTGCGCTACTACACGCCACCAGAAATAACATCACCAAAGAAAGCCCGACAAACGCAAGAGAATGGCGCAAAATATTTATCCTTAAATGAGGCCAGTATGATTCTTCTTGTTCCAGACTATGTCATAAATTTACGGTAGAAATCAATTTTTTCATGGCGGTTGGAATACCTGCATTGACCGCAGTTTCCGGGTTCATCCAGAACCCCTGTAACTCAATCGCCAGATGTTCCTGCTGATCTGCATCGACTGCAAAAACCATGGCTTCAAGCTGCCAGGTAAAATGGGTGAAACTGTGGCTGATCTGGGCCTTTTGTACGAGATTTTTCAGACCGAGTTGCTGGCACAATTGTTCAAATGTATGAGTGTCTTCAATAATTGGCAGACACCAAAGCCCGCCCCAAAGACCACTATTAGGACGTTGCTGCCATAGCCATTCATCACCTGACTGAATCAACAGCACTTGAGCTGCTTTGACCGGTACCGGCTTTTTGGCTTTTTTAAAGGGCAATTCATTTTCCAGACCCTGCTGATGTGCCTTGCAATGTTGCTGCATCGGACAATACAGGCATAAAGGCTTTTTCGGAGTACAGACGGTCGCACCGAGATCCATAATCGCCTGGGTATAGTCATGATTCCGTTCAACCGGGCAAAGCTGTTCAGCAAGCTCCCACAAGGCACGTTCATGAACCGGTTTAGACAGATCATCTTTGATCGCAAAAAATCGTGCCAGCACCCGTTTGACATTACCATCCATGATCACGCCGTACTGACGTAAACCCAAAGACATTAAGGCTCCCGCGGTTGAGCGGCCAATGCCGGGCAGGGCGATCCATTCTTCCAGGCTCGTCGGGAAATGCCCCTGCCTTGCTACAATACCGGCTGCCTTATGCAAATTGCGGGCACGAGCATAATAGCCCAGCCCAGCCCAATAGGGTGCGACTTCATCCCAAGAAGCTGTACCTAAGTCCTGTACTGTCGGAAAACGTTGAATAAACCGCTCAAAATATTGCAGCACGGTTTTGACCTGAGTCTGCTGTAGCATGATTTCAGAGACCCAGACCTTATAGGGATCATCAGCCACTTGCCACGGCAAATCATGACGGCCATGCACATCAAACCATTCTAAAAGGGCATCTGAAAATACAAACATGAAGATAGAACAAACTGGAAAACGAGGCCTAGTATAACTGAAGAGACCCAGCTAAAAGATGAAAAGTCTGCTAAAACAGCAAGACTGAAAAAGAGTAAAAATGAATAAATGGAAGGGACAAGTGAACACTTCGAAAAGCATTCACTCGGGAAAAAAATTTAAATTCTTATTCTTCAATGCCCCAGCGTGCATCCAGCTTTAATACCTTGCCTTCATAACGTGGGATTATATGAATGTGTAAATGTTCTGATTTTTCCTGAAATACTTCGCCATCATTAAACCCGACATGAAAACCGGAAGGCTGATAGCGTAATTGCAATTCATTACGAGCCTGTTCAAGTAAGGACATCATGCTCTTACGTTCTTTATCTGTGATTTCAAAAAATGACGCCACATGACGTAATGGAGTAACTACATAATGTCCTTTGGACAGGGAGTTGGGTTCAGGTAACACGACAGCAAAATCATTTTTAGCCAGAATATCGTATTCGTCAAAATTACAGTACGGGCAGTTATTTTCAGTCATGATATTGGCTCCTTTCATTGAATTTATTTTTTTCATGTATGACCCAGCTCGATCATGAGCCAGATCAATTTATCTGTTATCAAGCGAGTCGTCGTGCCAGTAATTCATACATGGCAGCCAAGCTTTGTTTCTCTGCTTCAGCATTGTAGCCCAGATCTACACCATTGGCCTTGGCGCGCTCATCCGCAAGCGGGTTGCTAAATCCATGCTTGGCATTTTCAAATACAATCACATTATGCTCGACCTTAGCCGCCTGCATTTCTTCTTTAAAGCTGGCGACATCATCCAGACTGACCATACTGTCCTTTTCACCATGTAGAACCAGAATTTCTGCCTGTACTTGGCCTTCTTGTGCAGGTGCTTTAGGAGACAGGTTTGCATGGAAAGTAGCCACAGCTTTTAACGGTGCATTTGAGCGAGCCAGATCCAGAGCCACTTTACCGCCGTAGCAGAAACCAATCGCAGCCAGTTTTTCCGGATTGACTTCATCCTGTGCCGCCAAAGTATCTAAAGCAGCTTTCGCACGGTTCACAATAGTGTCCGGATCTTCAAACGTCTGCATCATCCATTGATAGGCTTGATCAGAGTTGGCGGTCACTTTCTTGTCACCATACATATCAATTGCCAGCGCTGCATATCCATGTTCCGCCAGTTCACGGGCACGCTGTTCAGTATAGTCATTGCGGCCCCACCATTCAGGTGCCACAATAACACCTGCCACAGGTGCATCAGTTTCTGGTGCGGCAAAATAACCAATCAAAGTGCTGCCATCCTGAGCAGTATATTGAATTTCGCGGGTCTTGATTGCTGCCATGCTGAAGTCCTCTATTGTTGTTGAATATTTTGATTAAACTATAAAATAGCAAAACTGCTATGAATATACATGAAAACCGCCAACTAATTCGTTTCTCATCAGTACAAAAAAAGAGAGGCAAATAATTTGCCTCTCTTTTTAATTTTTAAAATTAAAGGAATTTTTATTTAATAATTTCCAGTAGTTCGATATCAAAGATCAGGGTACTATTTGGTTCAATAATATCTCCCGAACCAATCTGTCCATAGGCCAGATCAGCAGGAATAAAGAAACGGTATTTAGCACCGACTTTCATGAGCTGTAAGCCTTCTGTCCAGCCAGTAATCACCTGGGTGGTACGGAAATCGACTGGCTGCTGGCGGGCAATCGAACTGTCAAAAACGGTACCATCAATCAGGCGACCTTCATAATGCACGCGGACATTACTGTTCGCGCTTGGTGATTTCCCTTTACCTTCTTTCAGCACCAGGTATTGCAGACCAGATTTGGTGGTTTTAACGCCGGGCTTTTTGGCATTTTCCTGCAAGAAGGCTTTGCCAGCTTTGGCATTTTCTTCAGCTTTCTGTTTCAGCACAATCAGTTCTTTGGCATCACTTTGACGTTTATACTGAGTCAGCACTTGGGTCATTTCTTCATCGCTTAAACTGGATTGTTGTCCAGCAGCGGCTGTCTTTAGGCCCTGGCTAAATGCATCTAAATCAAGATCCTTTAAAGTGTCAGCATTACTACGACCCATCAGATAACCAAAGCTGTAGCCAATCTTCTCAGCTTCACTACTTGTATTATTGATCTCTTTAGCAAAAAGGCTGCCTGAACTGAGCAGCAAAACCATTAAACTGATTTGTATTTTCATTATCAATTCTCAAAAATAAAGGAGAGCTGGTCGCTCTCCCTATTTGTATTATTTTACTTCGATTAATTCCACATCAAAAATCAAAGTGCTATGCGGAGGAATCGTACCAGGGACACCCTGTTCACCATAACCCAGATTTGACGGAATATATAGAGTTGCCTTACCGCCTTCTTTCATCAGCTGCAGACCTTCAGTCCAGCCTGGAATGACTTGATTTAATGGAAACTCGATCGGTTCACCGCGTTCTACTGAACTGTCAAATACAGTGCCATCTACCAGTTTACCAGTGTAATGTACTTTCACAATTGAAGAGGCTTTTGGCTGTTTACCTGTACCTTCTTTCGTGACTTGGTACTGTAAGCCGGAAGCAGTTGTTTTAATACCTGCTTTTTTCGCATTTTCAGTCAGGAAAGTATCACTTGAAGCTTGAGCCTGTTTTGCACTATCAAGCTGCTTTTGTTGCATTTCTTTCTGGAACTGCTCATAAGCTGCCTGTAATTCTTCTTCCGTATAGGCAGGTGCAGAACGCGCATGTCCTTCACGTACACCGGTCACAAAACTGTTAATGTCCAGCTCAGGAGGAGTTTGGTGAGCCACTTCATAACCGAGTGCATAGCTGATTTTAGAGACAGCAGAGGCATCTTTAGATGCTTTTGTAGTTTGAGTAGCAGGGTTTTGAGTTGCATAGTAAACAGGTACTAGCGCGGCACCGCCTAAAAGAACAGCGACGGCAATCGGTAAGGCCTTACTCATGTATTTGTCCAATCTAATGTTATCGTTGAGGTTCAGTCCATCTTAGCAGAAAATTTTAAGAAATCTTGTAGAACGGGTGGTTTTTTAGCAAGTGAATACCTGCATTTGGTACGACTCAAAAAAGAAAAAACCAGCAATGATTGCTGGTTTTTTGGGAGCTATCAGATTAGCTGGTTTTGGCTTTCGGCTTATAACTATACGTATAATCATAGCTATAGCTGCCACCGGCTGAACGCTGGATATCGTTCAGGATCAGACCATTGACAGTACTGCCAGCCTGTTTAAAACGGTTTACTGTAAGCGCCAGTTCCTTCATCTGGGTTTTTGCATAGCGCGCTACAACCAGATTGAGTCCGACGTATCGGGATACAATGATCGCATCCGTAACAGCCAGTACCGGTGGAGTATCAATGATAATATGATCATAGTGCGGGATCAGTTTTTGCAACAATTCCTGGAAGCGTTCTGAATTTAGAAGCTCGGCTGGATTAGTTGCATTTTCACCACAGCTGATGACATTTAAGTTCGGCACATTGGTAGTTTGTACCACTTTATCCAAAGATACGTGTTCATTCAGATATTCAGTTAATCCATACTGGTTATCCAGATTAAAATATTTGTGTATATGACCACGGCGCAGGTCTGCATCAATGATCAGTACACGCTTATTTTTCTCTGCCATGATGACGGCCAGATTGCTGGCAACAAAAGATTTTCCAACTTTTGGTGCTGGCCCTGAAATCATCATGATATTGTTTTTAGCCTGAGTCAGGGCAAAGTGGCTCGCTGTACGAATGCTTCTTAAGCTTTCAACTGCCATATCATCACTGTGTTTCAGTGCCAATAAGAAAGGCATTTTTTTCTTTTTCAGTAATTTCAGGCCAGGTTTCTGAACAGTAGAGTGAGCGATATTGGCATAGACTGGAAGATCCAGCTGGTATTCGATCTGACTGCTATCTTTCACACCAGACCGTAACATGTTACGGAATAATGCCACCAGGATGCCCAGGAAAATACCAAAGCAGAAGGTTAAAAATAAAATCAGTGGCTGTTTCTGTTGAATCTGGTCAACTGGCTCAAGTGCGGTATCAATAATATGAACATTACCGCTTTCACCTGCTTTAGCAACACGCAGTTGCTGATAAGAATTTACCAGATTAGTATACAGTTGCTGTTTCACTTCAACGTCACGAGACAGTTGTAAATACTGGCGTTGAATCTCTGGGATATTTTTAAGTGTTGAATTCAACTCACGAATCTTGCCATTCACTACGCGAAGTTGGGCGGTAATTTCACGCATGGCCGGATGGGCAGCTGCATACTTGGCACCTATTTCCGCCTGTCGCTGTTCAAGTAGGGCTCTTTGTGATTCTAAATTCACGCTCTGATTTAAATATAATTCTGATTCTCTGGTGATATCCACAGTATTATATTTTTGGCGGAAGCGATTGAAGGCAAACTCTGCATCATCAAGCTGTTTTCTTAAATCCGGCAATTGTTCATCCAGGAAAGCCAGTGTTCGTGCAGTGTCTGTTGAACGGCGTGTAATATTATGCTGGCTGTAAACTGCTAAAATCGTATTCAGGACTTTAGTAATGTGCTGTTTATCTTGACCCTGATAGCGAAGTTGCAAAACGCCGCTCAGATCACCTTTTTCTGTAATCGTATAATTGGCAAGAATAGAATCGATCGCTGCAGGCAATGAGAGCTTTTTCACCTGATAACTGTTATCAAGATTATCTTGAGTAAAGATGGCAATTTTCCAGTCGCCCTGTGCAGCTTTAGCCTCAACCGGCTGGTTTAGTGCGCCTTGAAAGACGATTTCTTCGGTCAGTGGATTGATCAGGCTAAAGCTCTGTTGTTGAAATTTCAGCAGCAAATTTTTATCCAGATAGGCTACAGGGACTTCAAACTGACGGATATCAAAACTTTTTTGACCATCTTTAAAGCGTACAGTTTCGGTCTGATATTCAGTTTGAGAAGTTCTGCCTTGAATCAAACGGTTAATAAAAGAGTCTTCGGTGCTGGCAATATGCAGATCCAGATTTAAACGGTCAATTACGGATTCGAGAATCGTACGTGATTTTAAAACCTCAATCTCGGCATTGGATGAAGACATCTGACTCACAATGCTGGATAGGCTACCAAGTAAAGCAGCTGAAGAGCCTCTACTTTCTTCGACCTGGACGATTGCATCAACCTTATAGTTAATCGCTGCGGTACGTAGGTAAAGCAGCACTACAATCAGGCTGAGCAAACCACATAGCAGGATGAGCTTCCATTGCGCGAGCAGGGAAAAGAACACCCCTTTTAGGTCAATCATATTATCGGTATTGTTATTTTTGTTCATAATTTTACTATCTAAAAGTTTAAAAGTGATTTTTCCAGTCATTGATGCCGTTTTGAATTAACTCAAAACGGCATCAATGACTTGCTGCCCCTGCGAGAAAGGATCCTCAATATTCTGTTTTTTTATCCTCTCTGAGTATGTCGAGTCCGCTAAAGACCAGACATTCTGATTATGATCAGAATAATGTTGTCTTTAATTTAATCTGTTTCATATTCGGTTTTTGAGCACCATGGAGTTGCAGGTGAAGTCCATGGAGGAATTAAAAATAGTGTTTTTATTGCTAGTCCCGGTCATTATTTCAATGACCCAACCTTATAGATTTAATCTGAAAATACGGGTAAATATTATAAATAAATGTTTAGCTATTGATTGATGATCAACATGTCCAAAACAGATTGCTAAAAGATTTTTAATTTTCATACTTTCACCTATCGTATAGCTGAACCAGCGACATATGAAAATGGAAGAATCTGGCTCACTACACGTTCCCAACGGGTCAGACCGGTAGCATCAACATAGACAATATCGTTACTATTCATCTTGAACTGTTTAGCCAGACCAAAATCTCCCAGATTTTTTAGACTTAAGTGATAGATTTCAGTCATCTTGTTGTCAGAATTGCCACGCAAGACATAAATTCGACTCGGATTGGCAGAATATGGATTAATCCCTTCGCTTTCACCCAGTACATCAGCGAGTGTCATGCCCTGATCACGGATAGGTAATGGTTTATTGGTGCCGGCTTCACCCATGACATAGATTTTCTGGTTTTCCCGAGGACTGATATACAGCGTGTCATTGGGTTGAATCAGTAGCTTATGCAAGGAATAACCCGCTTTTTCCAAAGCAATCGTATTCAGATCATAGGTCACTCCTTGGCGTACGAGCTGGATTGAAGTGGAATCACCTTGCTCATTAATCCCGCCAGCCAGGCCCAGCGCCGTATACACACTTACCGGCTGATCAGTCAGATAAAATTGTCCAGCTGATTTCACATTCCCTACTACTGAATAACGCTGTCCCTGATAGGAAATCACTCTCACGACCACATCTGGATTATTCAAATAAGGAATTAACAGACGTCGTACTTCCTGATTCACTTGTGGAAGGGTTTTCCCGGCTGCTTTATAACGATTGATGAATGGAAACTGGATATAACCATTCCGGTCAATTTGATAACCATTGTTATTGTCACTAGCTGTAGGAACTGCACTAATTTCAGGATAAGCCCATAACTGGAAAGATAAAATATCTCCTGGATTCAAGCGGTAATCCTGCACCTCAGTCTGAAAGAGAGGAGTATAATGACTGAGATTATGCGTTTGTGCAGACTGTACTACAGGTAATGTATCCTGAGTCAGTTTCACCAGATTGACTGGAGTTCCCAGTTCAGTTTGATAGATTCCTTCTGTCGGTAAATCATACGTTTGAAAGCCGGATGTTGCTGCACATCCAACCAGAGATAGGCTTAAGGTAAAAGTACCTAAAAGGTGTCTATAGTTCACTCGAAACCCCTTTATTTTTATATGTTCAGAATTGGTATTTATTAATAATTATTAATTTTTTTGAATTCGGTTTATGTGATTAACGTCTAAAAAATATAATAGATCACATACCTTGTCTATAGCTATTCTTAAGTCAATTTAATAAGTCTGAGCTGAAATTTAACTGTAAGATTGACGAAAATAGAGTGAAACCGTGATTAAATAAGCTGTAGAGATATAGTGAATTGCTTAAGATGACATAAGAATATTAATTGTTTCCAATTGTTATTTTTAAATAAGTACTGTTCTTTACTGATAGAAGGAATTAAGCCCTGAAATTAAAATAGAAAAGTATTTTCATATAATTTTTATCTAATCTAGAGGTTTTTTAGATCATTGATTTTTCTTAATATTCAATTATATTTTAATGGATTTTAAAATAATTTATTTTTATAGTAATCAAAATAATCTGTTGTTAATTAAAATAATATTTAATTCGTTTTGATGATTGTTAAATTAATATTAGTGGAAAATTATCTAAAAACTTGAAACCTATATCAGATGGATTAAGTTTAAAAAAAATTATCCAGATTTTTAAAATGTAACTACATTTGATGATTAGCTGTTCTATGGGTGGTTTGTGTAATAAAATTAATATATCTTATAGACAAATCAATAAAAACAGATATGCCTAGACGGCAACAACACATTAAAAATAATTTGTGAAAAGTAAAATAAAAAATATTAAAGGATACTCAAAATGGTGATGAATATATTGGTAACCGGTGGGGCCGGTTTTATTGGATCTGCCGTCATTCGGCATCTCATCAATGAGACTGAACATCATGTATTAAATATTGATAAGTTAACTTATGCAGGTAATCTGGAGTCACTGATTTCTGTATCGGATCATCCCCGTTATCAATTTGCGCAAACTGATATTTGCGACCATATCTCTTTAACCCGATTATTCTCAGAGTTTCAGCCAGATATCGTTATGCATCTGGCTGCAGAGTCTCATGTAGACCGTTCGATTGATGGTCCGGCAGAATTTATTAATACAAACATTGTGGGAACTTACACCTTATTAGAAGTAGCCCGAAAGTATTGGCAGAACCTATCTACAATTAAAAAGTCTAAATTTAAGTTCCATCATATTTCAACGGATGAAGTATATGGAGACTTAGAAGGTACAACAGACTTATTTACTGAAACTACGCCTTATGTACCAAGCTCACCTTATTCAGCGAGTAAAGCCAGTTCGGATCATTTGGTTCGGGCCTGGCATAGAACCTACGGTTTGCCAGTCGTAGTCACGAACTGTTCAAATAATTATGGTCCTTATCACTTTCCTGAAAAATTGATTCCTTTAATGATCTTAAATGCCCTGGATGGTAAGCCATTGCCGGTTTATGGCAATGGTCAACAGATCCGGGACTGGCTTTTCGTAGAAGATCATGCGCGTGCTTTATATCAGGTTGCCACCGAAGGCATCGTGGGGGAAACCTACAATATCGGGGGGCATAATGAAAAACAGAATATTGAGGTGGTTAAAACCATTTGTAAAATTCTGGATGAGCTCAAGCCCCGTCCGGAGGGAAAAACTTATGCAAGCCTCATTACTTTTGTTAACGATCGGCCAGGGCATGATTTGCGTTATGCGATTGATGCTTCAAAAATCGAGCGCGAACTGGGCTGGAAGCCACAAGAGTCCTTTGAAACAGGTATCCGGAAAACGGTGCAATGGTATCTGAATAATCTGGAATGGTGTCAGCGTGTTCAGGATGGTTCTTATCAACGTGAACGTTTAGGGGAGGCAGTATAATGTTAAGAACGACAAAAGGGATTATCTTGGCGGGCGGCTCAGGTACACGTTTGCATCCTATTACCAAAGGAATTTCGAAGCAGTTACTTCCAATTTATGACAAACCAATGGTTTATTACCCATTGTCTGTATTGATGTTGGCAGGTATCCGTGAAGTCCTGGTGATCAGCACACCAGAAGATATTGAAGGATTTAAGCGCTTGTTAGGGGATGGTTCACAATTTGGCATGGAGCTGAGCTATGCGATTCAGCCTCGTCCTGATGGTCTGGCACAAGCCTTTATCCTGGGTGAAAAATTTATCGGTCAAAGTAATGTATGTCTGGTATTAGGCGATAATATTTTCTATGGTCAAGGTTTTACACCGATGTTACGTCAGGCGGCAGCACGGCAAAAAGGTGCAACAGTATTTGGCTATCAGGTGAAAGATCCTGAACGCTTTGGCGTCGTAGAATTTGATGAACAGCAACGGGTAATTTCAATCGAAGAAAAACCCCAAAATCCAAAATCTAACTTTGCGGTGACGGGTTTATATTTTTATGACAATGATGTCATCCAGATTGCCAAACAGGTCAAACCTTCTGAACGGGGTGAGCTGGAAATTACCTCGATTAACCAGGCTTATCTGGAACGCGGTGATTTAAATGTTGAACTACTGGGACGTGGATTTGCCTGGTTAGATACAGGTACCCAAGGGAGTTTGCTTGAAGCCGCTCAATTTGTTGAAACATTGGAAAGACGTCAAGGCTATAAAGTTGCCTGCCTGGAAGAAATCGCCTTGAACAATGGCTGGTTGAGTAAAGAGCAAGTTTTAGCGATTGGCCACACCATGCATAAAAATGGCTACGGTCAATATTTGATTTCTTTGGTGGGGTAATGACCATGAACTTAATTGAGTGGATTGAATTACCTAACCTGGGAGATCACCGCGGCAGTCTGATCGTCGCAGAAGCCAATCGGAATATACCTTTCAGTATACAGCGACTTTATTATATTTCTGGTGCTCAACCCGATGTTCCACGCGGTTTCCATGCACATAAGCAACTTCAACAGATTGCTTTTGGAGTCCAAGGAAGTTGCAAAATGCTGATGGATAATGGCAAAGAAAAACAGGAAGTTTTGATTGCTCAGTCTAATAAGGGATTATTAATCCCACCTATGGTTTGGCATGAGATGCATGATTTTTCAGAAGATTGCATCCTATTAGTACTGGCAAGCGATCATTATGATGAAAGTGATTACATTCGTAATTATGACCAGTTTCTAAAAGAAGTAGATCAGACTTTGGTTGAGCAGATCACTAAATAATAAAATTAAAGTTAATTCATTAGAATGAAGCCCTTGCAAAAGAAGAAGCCTCAGAAGATAGAATTATAAAATAATAATAAATATTAAGGAGATATATGACGTGATTAAGCCGCTTACATCATTGCGTATGTTTTTCGCACTTTTTGTTTTTCTGAGTCATTTGGCTTTTCTAAAAGAAACAGATTATGCCAATATTTTTAATAGTATCTTTGACGAAGGCTTTTTAGGGGTCAGCTTTTTCTTTATTTTGAGTGGATTTATCTTAGCCTACAATTATAAAGAAAAGTTTTTAATCGGAAATATTTCAAAAAGAGAATTTTATATTTCTCGTTTAGCCAGAATATATCCAGTACATATTGCCACAACCATACTGGTATTTTTATTAACTTTTGCTCAGTCTGGGAAAGGTTGGGAATATTTAATCCAGCATGTTTTTCTGATTCAAAGCTTTTTTACATCAGAAGAGATCCATTTTTCATTGAATTCTCCTTCCTGGAGCATCTCGGATGAAATGTTCTTCTACCTGCTGTTTCCATTTGCATTTTTAATTTCTGAAAAAATCAGAAGTTATATTTTTATACTATATCTTATAGGTATTTTGATTCTAAATATTCAGCTTGATAAAAATCAGGATCACTATTGGTTATATATTTCACCATATGTGCGTTTTTCTGACTTCTTACTGGGTATTATCCTTTTTGATATTTTTGAAAAAGTAAATGTGGGCTATTCCAAAATTAAGCAACCTATAGTTATATTTGAATTAGGGGCTATTTTACTTTTTATTTTATTCTTTGTATTTCATAATAAAATAGATATAAGTTATAGATATTCAATTTACTATTGGGTGCCTATGGCAGCAATTATTTTAATTTTTGCCCTGTCTCATGTTGCCCAGAAAAAAAGTATAATTACCCAGTTTTTATCAAATAAATACATGGTGTTAGCAGGGGAAATCAGTTTTTCTTTTTACTTGCTACATGTTTTGGAAATACAAATTTTAAATTATATAAGAAAAATATTTTCATTGAATATGGACTTAATGCTGTTTTCCTTTTTTATATTTATTGTCACTCTAATCACTAGCTTTTTAATGTATAGGTTTATTGAAAAACTACTAAATAAGAAAGTAAAACAATTTTTATTGGAGCCAAGCTTTAAATCTAAAGGTTATGAACTAAATAAATAGGATTGTATTTAAATACTATAGGTATATTAATTTTAATTAATATGAGATTAAAAAATAAATATAAATTTTTATATGAGATTGATAAGAATGATTCCTTTTCTTGATCTGAAAGCAATAAATACTCAATACCGTGATCAACTGATTGCAGCTTGCACTCAGGTAATCGACTCTGGTTGGTATATCTGTGGCAAAGAATTAGAAAAATTTGAGCATAATTTTGCAAATTATTGTGGAACACAATATGCCATAGGTGTTGCTAATGGCTTGGATGCTCTTATTTTAACGCTACGCGCATGGAAGGAATTAGGAAAACTCAAGGAAGGAGATGAGGTTATTGTCCCTTCAAATACCTATATTGCAAGTATCTTAGCAATTTCACAAAATAATCTGAAACCGGTACTGGTTGAACCGGATATAACGACTTTTAATATTGATACCAAGAAAATTGAAGCAGCCATAACTCCAAAAACAAAGGTAATTTTGCCTGTGCATTTATATGGACAACTTGCTGCAATGCCAGAAATTATGAGCATTGCTGAAAAGTATAACTTGTTAATTTTAGAAGATTCGGCCCAAGGTCATGGTGCTGAAATAAATGGTCAAAAAGCAGGAAATTGGGGAGATGCTGCAGGTTTCAGTTTTTATCCAGGTAAAAACTTAGGCGCACTCGGTGATGGGGGAGCAATTACCACTAATGATGCTGAGTTAGCGCAGATGCTTAAAGCTATACGTAATTATGGTTCACATGAAAAATATAAAAACCTGGTACCGGGTGTAAATAGTCGTCTTGATGAAATTCAGGCTGCCATCCTGAATGTGAAACTTAAATTTTTAGATCAGGAGAATCAGCATCGTCGACATATTGCAGATCTATATTTAAAAGAAATTCACAATCCAGCAATTGAGCTACCGTGCAAAAATATAGATACCGAGACTTATGCTCAACATGTCTGGCATTTATTTGTGATCAGAACAAAATATCGGGAAAAATTACAACAATATTTAGCAGAAAACGGGGTACAGACACTCATTCATTATCCAATTCCTCCTCATCAGCAGCAGGCTTATCAGGAATGGAATGGCTTAAGTTTTCCAATTTCAGAACAAATTCATGCGGAGGTCCTAAGCTTACCAATTGGACCCACTTTATCTATGGATGAAGCAAAGCAGGTTGTTCAGTTATGTAATGGTTTTCAGGCATAGATGAATCTATTTAGGACCAGTGTACTGAATGGTGTAGCCGTTTTGATTAAAACCATCACCATGTTTGTACTGAATAAAATTCTGGCTGTATATCTAGGACCCACTGGATATGCAGCGATCGGCCAATTCCAGAATTTTATTCAAATGGTGACGACCTTTGCTGGTAGTGCCATTAATACCGCAGTAGTTAAATATACGGCTGAATATCATGAAGATGAGACTAAACAACGTGCGGTCTGGAAAACAGCAGGAAGTATTGTTTTTCTATTTAGTTTCGTTTTCGCGATTCTAATACTTATTTTTCAAAAACAGCTAGCATTATATATATTTCAATCACTTAAGTACCAAACGATTTTTATATGGTTTGCTATTTTTTTAATATTTTTCAATTTTAATACGCTATTTTTAGCCATATTGAATGGGAAAAAAGAAATTTTAAAGCTGGTGCTTGCAAATATTGCCGGTAGTTTATTTGCACTTGTGATCACTGGTGTTTTGGCAATCAAGCTGCAGTTATATGGGGCTTTAATTGCATTATCCATCTATCAGTCAATTGCATTTGTAGTGACATTAATACTCTGTCATAGAACAGACTGGTTTGAGTTTTCCTCACTATTAGGAAAAATAGACCGAGGAATTACCAAAAAATTTGCCTCATTTATTCTCATGGCATTAGTCAGTGCGATCTGTGTGCCGCTATCGCAAATGTTAATTCGGACTTACTTGACCCAAGAATTTAGTCTGGCTTATGCGGGCTATTGGGAAGCGATGATCCGTCTAAGCACAGTATATCTTTTGCTTGTAACCACTACATTAGGCGTGTATTACTTGCCGCGCTTATCAGAACTAAATGCAATTGATGAAATTAAGAAAGAGGTCTATTTAGGCTATAAGTTTATTTTTCCACTTGCTGTTCTAGGCGGAATTTGCGTTTTCATATTACGTGATTGGATTATCAACTTATTATTTAGTCCATCTTTTGCCCCTATGCAGGATTTATTTCTTTGGCAAATGATGGGAGATGCCTTGAAGATAGGAAGCTGGATACTGGCTTATTTAATGCTCAGCAAAGCAATGACCAAACTCTATATTTGTACAGAGATTATATTTACAGTGTCTCTCATTGCTTTAACTTATATATGTACTCAAGTGTTTGGTTTCGAAGGTGTTTCTATTGCTCATCTCATAAATTATGGGCTGTATTGGATCGTAATCAGTTTATTTATATTTAAACAATTAAAATAAAGAGGGAATAATATGATGATAAGTGAACAATCCTTAGTCTCTATAGTTATACCAAGTTATAATCATGAAAGGTTTATACGTGATAGCATCAAGAGTGTCATTGACCAGTCTTATCAGAATATTGAGTTAATTATTATTGATGATGGATCTACAGATGCTTCAGTAGAAAAAATACAAGAATTAATTCCATTATGTGAAAAACGGTTTACCCGATTTGAGTTTAGACATCGTCCAAATAAGGGCTTGAGCGCGACTCTAAATGAAGCATTAGAATGGGCACAGGGGGAATATTTTTCCTCCCTTGCTTCTGATGATATAATCTTAAAAGATAAAATAAAAATACAAACCAAATTTCTAAGCCAGAATAAGAACTGTATAGCTGTATTTGGAGGAGTATCAATTATTGATAATGATTCTAATCTTGTGAAAAATAGAGTTAAAAAAAGAAAAAGTTATACCTTCGACCAGATTTTATTGTTAGAACATGATTTGCCGGCTACTACACAACTTATTCGTACTCAAGCTTTAAAAAAAATAGGTGGCTACAATGCAGAAGTACAAATAGAAGACTGGTATATGTGGCTACTTTTAGCGCAAGCAGGGGAGTTATGCTATCTTCCTGTGCTTTTTGCAAAATATAGGTTGCATGATAGTAATATGCATAAGCAAACGACTCTTATGCACGATTCAAGAATGATGATTCTAAGTGAATATCAGAATCATATTTTATTTAATAAAGCAAAAAAAAGAGCTTTATGGATTAATGCATTTGAGCTAGGGCTATTATCTAAAAAGAAATCATTAGAAAAGATGATAAAAATTTTAAAAGAATATCCTTCAGAAATTTTAACATATGATTTTTTTAGATTTTTTTATTGGCTACTAATTAAAAAAGATTTTTAATAATTAAAAAATTTTATATAAACAACTATATTTTAACTTTATTTAAAAAATAATTTAGTTAGTAATATAAAAATATTAATCATTTCTTTTGCTGATTCTAGGCATTAGATAATAATAAAAGGAATGGATAATGATTATTTTAAATGAAAGTGATTCAAAGAATAACATTATTTTTTTAGATGATATTAATTTAAAAGATAAAGTGGTTATATATTTTATCTTGCTGTCATTTTTCTTATCTCAGTTTTATTTTTGGTCTAGTGGGGTTCCACAATTTAGTCACCTTTTTATTATGGCGGCTATATTTTTATTATTCAGCCGTAGCTCAAAAATAACCATCGAATACTCAAGTGTAGCCTTAATCTTTGTCGCATATACAGTTTGTGTAAATTTTGCTTGGTATTTGATCGTTCTAGATCCCAGTTATATGGTTTCTACCATTTACTGGATCTTTAACTTGTTGTTTTTTTTATTATTAATGAATTTGAGTTCCTCTCAAGTTAACTTTTTTTATGAAAAAATACTGTTTCTTATTCCATTTTCCTATGTAATAGAAATTGCGATCTGGGCAAGTGGATTAGGTCGTTACAATTTTGAACCACGATATAATGGTCTTTTTAATGATCCCAATCAGATGGCATTTTGGGTTTTAACTACCTGTGCTATCTTTTTATATATTTCTGAAAGTAATTTAAAAAAGATAATCGTTTATTTTTTAGCTTTATTCTTAATTCTTTTGACCATGTCAAGATCTGCTTCAATTGGCTTCTTAATGCTGACTTTAGGATTTATATTTAGTCAAAAAGGAGATCTGAATAAAAGAATATTTGTATTTTTTGGAATATTAGTCATTTTTAGTACCCTCAGTTACTTTTTATATCATTTAGGAGCTTTTGATAGTGTTGTTCTGCGTTTTGTCGAAGCCCTGGATCAAAAAGACAGCCAGGCAGAAGGACGAGGTCTTTTTAACTTCCTTGAATATCCTCAATATTTAATCTTTGGTGCTGGCCAAGGTGCACACTGGTTATATAACCCGAAAGGAAACGAAATTCATTCAACCTGGTTAGGTATTCTTTTTTATTATGGGATCGTCGGTATCTCTTTATTTTTAATATTTTTATATCAAATATTTAAAAAATTATCATTTTCAAACAAGCTGATATTCTTGGGGCCGATGCTATATGGGTTTACAACTTATAGTGCGCGAACACTCATTTTTTGGTTTTTATTGGCTGCTTTTTTACTATTTTCAAATAATAATAAGGAAGAATAACAATGTATATTTCTATAGGAATTCCATTTTTTAATGCTGAAAAATATTTAGAAGATGCGATTAAATCGGTATTAGCGCAAACTTTTCAAAATTGGGAATTAATTTTGGTAGATGATGGATCAATAGATCGATCTTTAGAAATTGCCCGCTCATTTAATGATCCGAGAATCCGTATCATAGCTGATGGGCATAATAGAAGATTACCTTACCGTTTAAATCAGATTATCAATGAAGCAAAGTATGATTTTATTGCACGTATGGATGCTGATGATTTAATGGCAGTGGATCGTCTTGAAAAACAGATTAAAGTACTAAATGAAAATCCAGATATTGATGTTGTAGTCACCAGCTTATATTCAATTGGAGACAAGAATGAAATTTTAGGAAAGAGAATCTATTCTAATCATCAAATGCAGCCCAAAGAAATTTTGCAAGGTGTTACTAATATACTGCATCCTTCATTACTTGCCCGAAAGGCGTGGTGTAAAAGGAACCCTTACCAAGTCGACAATTGTCTAGCTGAAGATTATGAACTATGGCTTTCAGCTGCGATAAAAAATGATTTTAATTACGTGGTCTTACAGGAACCCTTATATTTTTATAGAGAAGTTGAAAATGTAAAAAAAGAAAAAATGATCCGTGGTTACAATACCCAGATCGGAGTAATCAAAAAATATTATAATAGTACTATTTCCGATCTTGAAAAAAATAAGATTGTTTTAAAGTTTGAAATTAAAAAAATTATTGTAAAAGTACTAAATTTTTTGAACTTAATGCAGATACTACATAAGCGTAGAGTTACATCAGTCTCTGACTCCGATAAAAATTTTTATGCTGCACAATTAGAACTCATAGAGCGTATAAAGCCATGATCTCTAAAAAAATTATCATCATTGGAACAACTGCCTCTAATCTTTACGGTTTTCGAAAAGATTTTATTTTGTCTTGTCTGGCACAGAATTATCATGTTTATGCCTTTGTATCTGAATATACAAATGAATGGTTGGCCAAAATTCAAGATTTAGGAGTCACCTTAGTGACATATCAGCTTAGTCGAGGAGGATTGAATCCCTTGGCTGATTTACGTTCAACTTATCAGCTGGCTAAAAAAATAAAAGAAATTCAACCTGATATCGTATTCTCCTATTCAACTAAGCCTGTTATCTATGCAACGCTAGCTGCCTATAAGACTAAAGTGCCGTGTATTTATGGCATGATCGAAGGACTAGGATCACCTTTTACTATTCATAAATATGGCCAAAGCTTAAAGGCTAAATTCATACGTTTTGTGCAGGTGTCACTATATCGGCTTGCATTTCCATATCTAGATAAAATTATTTTTTTAAATCATGATGATCCTAAGGATTTAGTCCATCATTATAATTTGCCACATAAAAAAAATGCGATTGAAGTCTTGGGGCCGATTGGCCTTAATTTACAAGATTATGCTTATACAAAATGGAATAATCAGGAAAATATATCATTTATATTTATAGCTCGATTGATCGCTGAAAAGGGAATATTTGAATATATAGAAGCAGCAAGAATAGTAAAAAGAAAATATCCTGAAGTTGTATTTAAAATTATTGGTGGATTAGATCCTGAAAATCCAACTGGCTTAAAGCAAGCTGAATTAGATCAGCTAATACAAACAGGTATTATCGATTATAGTGGTTTTGTGACTGACGTAGACCGAAGAATACGTAATAGCGCAGTTTTTGTATTGCCGTCTTATTATCGAGAGGGGGTGCCCCGTAGTACACAAGAAGCAATGGCTATAGGACGTCCGGTAATCACCACCGATGTTCCAGGCTGCAATGAGACTGTAGTTGATGGATTGACAGGTTTCCTTATTCCTAAATGGGATGTGGCTGCATTGGTAGAGAAAATGACTTATTTTATAGAACATCCTGAACAAATAAATAAAATGGGCTATCAAGGATTTCTCTATGCTAGAAAGAATTTTAATGCGGATCATATAAACCATAGACTATTACAAATGATGGGCATTAATAGGCTTTAAAAAAGTAATAGTATTTTCCTTAATAAATAGAAAATTATATTTGATTTAAAAATAATAAATAGGATATAGATATGGGTATTATAATGAAAGAGGACTTAGGTTTTCAAATACATAAATATGAAGCTTCAGATAAAATAATATGGAATGAGTTTTTATTAAAATGTAAAAATTATCATTTTATGTTTAATCGCGACTTTATGGAATATCATGCTGATCGATTTGAGGATCTCTCACTAATATTTAAAAATGAAAAAGGGAAAATTGTAGCCTTATTGCCTGGAAATATTAAAGATAATATTTTTTATAGTCATCAAGGTTTAACTTTTGGTGGTTTTTTAATTAATAGAGATATTCATGCAGCTGACATGCTAGAATTATTTACTTTACTAAAAATTTATTTAAAACAAAAAAATATTGATAAAATTATATATAAATGTATTCCTGTTATTTATCATAATTATCCGGCTCAAGAAGACTTGTATGCTTTATTTCGAAATGATGCCAAGCTTTATCGACGAGATATTAGCGTTTCTATTGCTCTAAATGAAGAATATTCATACTCAGAAAGTAAAAGAAGATCAGTCAATAAGCTTAAAAAAAATGGGGTCAGCTGTGAGGAGGTAGAACAGCCTAGTATGGTTTGGGGAGTAATCCGAGAAGTACTCCATCAGCATCATAACCAACAACCTGTACATAATGAAGATGAAATAGATTTATTAAAAAGTCGTTTCCCTAATAATATAAGAGCATATAAATGTTGTCTTGATGGAAATATTGTGGCAGGAGCAGTGACTTTTGAAACAGAAAGAGTAGTTCATACTCAATATTTGGCTAGTAATGATAAAGGTAGGGAGAACAAGGTATTAGATTATCTCATTGATCATTTAATAGACAAAAGTAAGAAAAATGCCAAAATATTTGATTTCGGTACTTCTAATGAAAATGAAGGGAAATACTTAAACATTGGATTGATTGATCAAAAAGAAAGATTTGGTGCACGTGGTATCGTACATGATTATTATAGTATAGATTTATGATTATTTAATTTTAACTAGAATTACTCCACCTCATTATTAGCCAGAGGTGGATTTCTAATTTTCTTAAATTTTATATCTTATCTGGTTTTATATATTTAAGACTGCCTCAATAGAATAAAAATAACGTTATCTTGGTTATATAATTAATTAGAAATATATTAAATTATAAAATTAAAATGGAGTTCTATTGTGATATAGCGCTCACTAATTATTTATATATTACATTTTGTCACATTTTATTTAGTGTGAGATTTGCTATATTTTAAAAAAATTATTTCTCTTAATAATAAAATATATTTCATTATCAACTGATCTATTGTAATTATAAATTATTTACTTTAATTTGGTGTAAGTAATTAATATTTATACAAAAAAATATAAATTTAATTTTATTATTAAGTGAATTTTAATTAATTTTAGTTAAATATATATTTTAATAAAAATAATAATAATATTTTTAAAAAGCAAAAATATGGAATTGGCTAACAATAGTCTCCCTACTTTAATAAAAATACAATTGATATGATGCGTAGATAGACATAGTGAGGTGTTTATTAATGGATCTACAACAAGAAAAAAATAAGATCGAAAACTTTGTGAAAAACTCTATTACAACACGTAAATCTTTATTTATTGAAAAAGATAATATTTTCTTAAAAAAAAACCTTATAGAAAAAGAAGGATATCAGAACCAGATCATTCAATTTTCTCCACGGATAAATAAAGCGGCTAAGCTAGATAAAAAAAAATCCTGGTATTATCGGGGGAAGAAAGATCTAATTTTAAAAAATGCCTTAACATCTTACCCTCATCTATATTCTAGTGCTGACCTTTATAGGAATGATATAAAAGTTGCTAAGCGATTAATCGATATTATTATTTCTCTTACTGCTATATTTATATTATTGCCTGTTTTTATCGTCATTGCTTATAAAGTACGTAGAAATCTAGGCTCACCAATTTTCTTTTATCAAGAACGACCTGGTAAAAATGGAAAGCTCTTTAAAATGATTAAGTTTCGTTCTATGAGAAATGCATTTGATCAGGATGGTAATCCTTTACCAGATAAATTTCGAATTACACCCTTTGGTCAAAAACTACGTTCTACCAGCTTGGACGAAATGCCTCAGCTTATAAATGTCTTAAAAGGGGATATGAGTATTGTTGGGCCTAGACCTCAAATGAAAGAATTTCTAGAACATTATACGGCTGAACAAATGCGAAGACATGAAGTAAAACCCGGTATGACAGGGCTTGCTCAAGTCAGTGGACGTAATAATTTATCTTGGGAAGAAAAATTTGACTTAGATGTTCAATACGTTGAGCAAAATAATATTTGGCTAGATTTTAAAATTATGTTTAAAACAGCTAAGGTGATGTTTAATCAAGAAGGAATTAATGCGCCAGATCAAGAAGTTGGTGCAGCACGATTTTGTAGAAAGGAGGTCACTGAAAACCCTTTACGTGCAAAAGAAGTGAAATAATTTAATAAAGTTCATTATTACTAAAAAATATTTTAACTTCTCCTAATTATTTTTTAGAAGATTCCTTTTATTTTAATAAAGGTTTATTATTTTTTTAATTATTTCTGGTTGAAATATATTAATCTTATTATTAGATGCTTTTACTAGTTATATTTAATATCTAAGAAAATTTTATAATATTGTATATTTACGATTTTCCATATTAAAAAAATAAGCAAGTAAGCTGATAAAGGCTTATCTAATAAAAATTATTCATTTAAAATAGAGTTTATTAATAATTTAATATCTAAAAAAGATGCTAATGATATTAATAATAAAAAATAGATAGTTAAATTTTTGATATTTTAGAATCAAGGTTGGTATTTAAATTTATTGAAGTAAAAAAATTTATATTAAATATTATTTTTAATTTTATTAGTCATTATAAGACTATAACTAATTTCATAGTAGAATAAATAGGCTTTGTTGCACAAACCTATCTGTAAAGGCTTTTTCAGCGATATAATTTTCAAATGAAGAAGCCTACACATAAAATCTACCGCACAACCAATTGGCCCGCATATAACCGAGTACTCATGAGTCGCGGAAATATTGCCATTTGGTTTGATCCTGCTACGCAATGGTATGCTCCATCAAAAGGCAAACAAGGGCGAAATCAAACCTACTCCGACGCAGCTATCCAATGCTGCTTAATGATT
>NZ_VOZF01000014.1:0-68958 GCF_013419905.1 Acinetobacter sp. YH12046 | reverse complement strand
CCATTTCACTAAAAACTGCTCGAGGTACACCAACCAAGCGCTGGAATTCAGAATCTGAAAAACGATTTAATTTCTGATATTTCATGAAATCTATATTGAGGCAGTTTTTACTTTCGCAAGAGGTCTATTATTTATCATCTATTTTCTTAAATTCTGAATGATTTTATTTTTCTATTTAAATGATACTAAAAATTTATTTAAATATTTTTCATTGAAATAAAATTCAAGAATAAAGTTTATTAAATAGCTCTGTCATTTTTTTATTGTTTTTATGATTAAAACTCTAAAAAAAGATGACTTAACTCAAAACATCCAAGTTAAGTCATCCTTTAATTTTAGTTTTTACCAGTATGACCGAAACCGCCCGCGCCACGCTCGGTTGCTTCAAACTCATTCACCAGATCAAATTCGGCCTGTACCACTGGCACTAATACATACTGAGCCAAACGCTCACCTGGTTCCAGGCTAAATGCAGCCTGACTACGGTTCCATACAGAGACCATCAGCTCGCCTTGGTAATCCGAATCGATCAAGCCAACCAGGTTACCTAAAACGATCCCATGTTTATGACCTAAACCAGAACGTGGCAAGATCAAGCCAGCAAATTCTGGATCTTCAATATAAATCGCCAAACCAGTTTTTACTAAAACTGTTTGACCTGGTTCAATTACAGTCGTTTCGTTGACACATGCACGAAGATCGAGTCCTGCTGAGCCAGTTGTTGCATAAGTCGGCAATGGCCATTCCTGCCCCAGACGCGAATCAAGGACTTTCACCTGAACTTTCATGTATTTATTCCTGTTGTTTAATATCAAAAAATTTAAAGAATCAAAATTGTAGCGTTCTGTTACTTTTACCGTTTAATCAAGGCACGCAAATTATCCAGATAGTGCTGAGCCTGCTGTTTTGGATCAATATTGCCTGCAAGTTTTTTCTTGCGACCTAACCATTCCAGTTCATCTTCTGGCAGCTCATCCAGGAAGCGGCTTGGGGTCATCTGTTTCATCTGTCCACCCGCCTTACGCTGTTCCGCTAAGGTAATAGTCAAGCCCTGACGCGCACGGGTAATCCCCACGTACATTAAACGACGTTCTTCCTCGACTGTTTCGGCAGCAATCGAGTTCTTATGTGGCAAAATTTCTTCTTCCAGTCCGATTAAGTAGACATAAGGAAATTCCAGACCTTTGGATGCATGCAAGGTCAGAAGGTTAACCTTATCGGTATCTTCTTCTTCCTGCTGCTGTTCCAGCATATCGAGGAGCACCATCTTACGGATGACACTTTCAATATTCTTTTCATCGACATCTTCTGCACGATTGATCAGACTCTGAATACTGCTATACAGCACTTCAATATTATCGAGTTTGGTTTTTTCCTGTGCCGGCGTCGCTGCGGATTCCTTGATATAGTCAATATAGCCGGCTTCCACCATCATCTGGCGGATAATCGGTACGGGCTCATCATCTTCCAGCAAGTTACGGGTAAAGTTATTGATAAAATCTGAAAATTCTGCCAGTTGTGTGGTCGCTTTCTTTGGGATCACCATGGTCAGACGTTGATCGCCTGCTGCTGACAGTAGAGACAGATTATTTTCCTGGGCAAACAGACCGAGTTTTTCCAGCGTCACCGGGCCAATGGCACGTTTCGGTGTGTTAATAATCCGCAGGAAAGCGCTGTCATCTTCCGGGTTAATGATCAGACGCAGGTAACTCATAATGTCCTTGATCTCTGCACGCGCAAAGAAAGACTGACCGCCAGAGAGCTTGTAAGGAATCTGCATCTGGCGCAGCTGAGTTTCCAGAATACGTGCCTGGAAATTACCACGATACAGAATCGCGTAATCTTTCCAGTTTTTACCATTCATCAGCTTATGCGTGATCAGGTCTTTCACTACGCGTTCTGCTTCATCATCATCATTACGACAAGTGATGACCCGAATCACTTCACCGTGACCTTTATCTGACCAGAGCTTTTTATCAAAGATATGCGGGTTGTTGCCAATTACGGTATTGGCAGCTTTTAGAATACGGCTAGTGGAACGATAGTTCTGTTCCAGCTTGATCACTTTCAGATTCGGGAAATCCTGTTGTAACAGCGCCATATTTTCTGGCTTGGCACCACGCCAGGCATAAATCGACTGATCATCATCCCCTACAGCGGTGAACTGCCCCATGACCCCGACCAGTAATTTCACCAGAATATACTGTGCCGTATTGGTATCCTGATATTCATCGACCAGCAAATAACGTACACGGTTCTGCCATTTATCCCGAACTTCAGCATTTTCCTGTAACAGACGCGTTGGCATCACAATCAGGTCATCAAAATCGACGGCATTATAGGCACGCAGATTTCGCTCATAAAGTTGGTATAAATGCGCGAACTGAACATCTTCTGGCGTTTCACAGGTGGTATGTGCTTGCTCTGGTGGAATCAGATCATTTTTCCAGTCGGAAATCATCTTCATCGCTTTAGCAATCAGTTCTTTGCTTTCAGCACCTGAAAGATTATCGCGATGCATCAGATCCATCAGAATCCGCTTACAGTCATCGGCATCCAGAATCGAGAAATTATTTTTTAGCGGTGTGTGTTTGAGCTCTAAACGTAATAAATTTAGACCAAAAGTATGGAAGGTCGAGACTGAAAGGCCTTTGGCTTCTTCTCGGGTCAGCAATTTGGTGACACGCTCTTTCATTTCACGTGCCGCCTTGTTGGTAAAGGTCATTGCCGTAATCCGGTGAGCCGGAATCCCGCAATGCTTGACCAAGTACGCGATTTTTCTTGTAATTACCGAGGTCTTGCCTGAACCCGCTCCGGCAAGTACTAACAAGGGTCCTTGAGTATATTTCATGGCTTCAAGTTGCTTGTCATTTAACTGACTGGCGAGTGACATATGGCTTCCTCTTCTAGATTCGGCTCCGATTATAGTCATCTCATGCCCAGATGCCTAATTGAAAATTCATTTTCCTGCGTCATCTTTCAGACATAAAAAAAACCACCCGAAGGTGGTTTTTCTACAAAATCAGTGATTACTGAACAGCATATACTGCAATTTCAACACGACGGTTTTGTTCTTTACCAGCTGCAGTTGAGTTGTCTGCGATCGGGTTCGCTGAACCAAGACCTTGTGCATTGATACGAGTACGTGCTACGCCTTGACCAGCAAGGTAGTTCGCAACAGATTGTGCACGTGCTTGAGACAATGGAATGTTGATTGAGTCATTACCAGTGCTATCTGTATAACCAGTTACCAAAATACCACTTTGGCTGTCTTCAGTCAGAACTTGAGCAACTTTGTTCAATGTTGCATAGAAGTTTGGTTTGATGTTTGACTTGTTAGTATCAAATGTAATCGCACCAGGCATTACCAGGTTGATTGAACCGTCTGGATTACGGTTTACATCTACACCAGTACCCGCAGTCGCTTGACGTAATTTTTTCTCTTTATTGTCAAGGTAAACACCCGCTGCACCACCAAGTACTGCACCGATTGCAGCTGCACGGTTGTTTTGACGGCTAGTATTGGCATTACTTTTAGAAATACCATAACCTGCAGCAGCACCAATTACTGTACCCAAAGCTGTTTTGTCGTACTCAACACCACCCAGGTTATTGCCAGTAGTTTGACAACCTGTAAGTGCTACTGCCCCTGCTACAGCTGCTGAAATTAATAGTGCACGCATTGCATGCCTCCTTTGTAGTGTAATTTGTATCTTAGGTCAGATAATGATTTAAAAATAATGGGATAACCATTGAATTTTTGTTAATAATAAATCTTTTAGTAATATTTTGTAATGTTTATGTGTAACCAGTTTCCTGAATTTCATCATAGTTTCTTCATAGTTTAACGATCGGACTTTTCTATTCGATCAACTCCCTCTATATTGTTCAAAATGTGATGAAATTTAGACGATTATTCTCTGGGACTGTTTTTATATGTCATCTAAAAGCAAGCAACAAACGACTTTTAAAAAACTTACCTGTGGCCTCACGGTGACATCCGTTATGACTGGCAGTACTTTTTTCCATGGGCCACCCGTACTGGCTTTGGGACTGACCAAACTTTTTAAGAAATCTTCCAAGATTGATGAAACTAATATCAAGATTACCAATAGCTGGTTAAGCGTAAATAACTGGTTGATTGACAATGTCCTGAAAAATACCAAATGGCAAATCAGCATTGATGAATCTCTGGATCTTAACATGCAGGGGCGTTATTTAATGACCTGTAATCATCAGAGCTGGGTGGATACCACAATAAACCAATATTTCGGTTTAACGCGCATGCCTCTCACCCGCTTCTTTACAAAATGGGAACTAATTTTTATTCCATTTGTAGGTCAAGCCTTTAAAATTCTGGGCTTCCCGATGATGAAACGGCATAGCAAGGAACAGATTGCCAAAAACCCTTCCCTGAAATATCGGGATATGGAAGAAGCACGCAAGGCATGTGAACAACTGGTTAGCCAGCCATTTACTTTGCTGAATTATCTGGAAGGCACACGCTTTACCCCAGAAAAGCATGAACAGCAAAAATCGCCTTATAAGCATTTGTTGAAGCCTAAGGCGGGGGGTCTTGCGCTGGCACTGAATATTCTGGGGGACAAAATTGATGCACTGGTGGATATGACTATTGTTTATCCTGATGGCGTGCCAGGTTATGGGGAATTCTGGTTAGGCGAAGTTCCGCGTATTGCCGTGAACTTAAGAAAAATTGACATTCCGGACTGGGTACTCGGCGGCAATTATGAAGATGATGCAGATTACCGTGCACGTTTCCAGCAATGGGTAGACCAGATCTGGACTGAAAAAGACCAATTAATTGAGCAAATGCAGCAGAGCCTGATTTCTGCTTCTGCCTGACATTTGCCAGAGAGACTATGAAGAACGACAACCCGGACCTCGTGTCCAGCTCATTTAAGTTTATTCGCAAAGGTACCTGGGGCTGGAAAATTGCACTGATTTACGACATTTTCATGATGGTTGTCATCATCATCAATTTGTTCTGTCTCTGTGCCAATGCCATTCTGATGAGCGATTTTGGGCACTGGTTGTTTGACTTCATTCGTCTGCCTGATGTCTTACAGTTTTATAAAAGTGAATTACGTCCCTGGGTAATGATTACCGAGGGATGGTTTACCACCTTCCTGATTATTGAGCTCATCGTTCGCTGGTTCATTGCCATTGTTATGCGTCACCATGCCCGCTGGTGGTTCTTCCCCTTTGTGCACTGGTATGAAATTTTATCCATCATCCCCCAGCTACGTTTTCTGCGTCTGTTACGTGCAGTCGCGATTGGCTACAATCTGCATAGCCATGGATACAAAGTCATACCGGCAAGCTGGTACAGACGGGGCAATTTCTACTATAACCTGCTGATGGAAGAGCTCTCGAGCCGTGTAGTATTGACGGTACTGGATGGCATTAAACGTGAACTCAGCACTAGCACATCACATAAACAATTAATTGATGATTTGATTGAACATCACCGTAAATTACTGGCTATTGCTTTGGCAGATATCTTGCAAGAGTCTTTGGGCAAGGAATTACAGGCACAGCGCTTCATGATTTCAAAAAATGTCGGGCAAGTCGTCAATCAGGCCATTGAAGATACACCTGAACTCACTCAGCTTCTGCGTCTGATTCCCATTGTGGGCGGGCGACTGGAGCGACAGATCCAGAGTATTGGTCAACGTCTGGGAGAAAATATCACCCAAGGCCTGATTGATCCTTTTACACATAGCGGATCACAAGAAAACCCGACTTTTGCCATGATTTCAGATAAGATTAGCCAGATTCAGATTGAACATAATCCACATATTGATAAATTAGTCGAATCGGCTGTTTTTGAAACACTTGAAGCCATTCAAAAACAGGTCAAAGTAAAACAGTGGCAACAGATTTTAGAAGAACACGAACAAAATCAGGGCTCAATAGATAGATGAGTTTTCATTTGCAGACTCGGCTAAGATAAGCTGATTCTATTCGTATAAAAAAAATAACTTGGATCGCTAGAGAATTAACGAAATTTGTTCTAGGATTTGCACTATTTACAACATTGCTTCGACATAAAACAGCAAGTCAGAAGTATTAAGGAAAAATTATGGCTGACATACGGATAAAAGGCAGAATGGTCAATGCGCTACGCATTAGCCTCGATACCAATGATCATGATGCAATCCGCCAGCAACTGAAACCAAAATTACAAGCGGCTTTTCCGCCAGGCACATTGGCGGTGATTGAAAGTTCAGTCGATCAGGAACTGATTGCCCTGATCCAGTTACTGATTGATCTCGAAGTTCAGCCTATGGCAGTGACTGAAGGGATTCTGGGGGATCAGGCTCGTGCGATTCAGTTCCCTGTTCTGCCACCAGACCGTCAGTTACAGGAAATTAAGGCGACCAAAGAACAGGTCATGGAAGTCAAATCCGAATCTGCTGCTGACGATGAAAAAGCTGATGCAGCACCGATCGTCGCGCATATGACTTCTTATCACGATGAAATTCTGCGCACCGGCCAATGCATTGTGCAGAATCAGGGTGACATTATTATTACGGCCGGAATAAACAGTGGTTCAGAAGTGATTGCTTCAGGCAATATCCATATTTATGGCAGCGCGCGTGGCCGTGTGATTGCAGGTGCGGGTGGCAATACTGCAGCGCGTATTTTCTGCCATGCGCTGGAGGCCGAACTGATTTCTATTGCAGGTACTTACTGTGTGGCCGACGACATTCCACCGAATGTTGTGAAAAAACCCGTGCATATTTACTTGAATGATCAACAAGAGCTTGTATTTGAAGCTCTACAATTTTAATGTATAAATAAACACCAAAAACCCCATTTTATAGGGGATTTGAACCATAACAGGAGTGGATTCGGTGGCGAAAATTGTTGTCGTAACATCAGGCAAAGGTGGCGTAGGTAAGACTACAACAAGTGCATCTTTTGCAACAGGTTTAGCCCTACGTGGCCACAAAACTGTGGTAATCGATTTTGATGTAGGCTTGCGTAACCTTGATTTGATTATGGGCTGTGAACGCCGTGTAGTATATGATTTTGTAAATGTTCTCAATAACGAAGCACGATTACAACAAGCACTGATTCGCGATAAAGATATTGAAAATTTATATATTTTACCTGCTTCACAAACACGTGATAAAGATGCTTTAACTGATGAAGGCGTAGAACGTGTAATGGATGAGCTTTCACAGGAATTTGATTATATCGTGTGTGACTCACCTGCAGGTATTGAACGTGGTGCCATTTTAGCCATGTACCATGCAGATGAAGCTATCATTGTGACTAACCCTGAAATTTCTTCAGTACGTGACTCTGACCGCATCATTGGCATGTTAGATAGTAAAACTAAAAAAGTAGAACAAAACGAAGGTCGCATCCGTAAACACCTGTGTATTACCCGTTTCAATCCGGAACGTGCCGATAAACAGGAAATGTTAACGATTGACGATATTTCTAAAGATATTTTACGTGTTCCAACCTTAGGTGTTATTCCTGAGTGTCCAAGCGTTCTACAGGCATCGAATGAAGGTAAACCAGTGATTCACTTTACCGAATCTGCCGCAGGTCAGGCTTATGATGACCTTGTAGCACGTTTCCTGGGTGAAGAGCGTCCTTACCGTCATATTGAAGTAAAACCTAAGGGCTGGTTAGCACGATTATTTGGAGCGTAAACATGGCTGGATTCTGGAGTAAACTTTTTAGTAGCGAGGATAAACCATCAAGCGCACAAACCGCGAAAGACCGTTTGAAAGTCATTGTTGCTTCTGAACAGGGTTTGGGGCGCCGTTTGAGTCAGGATAAAATTGACCAGATGAAGACAGAGATCATGCAAGTGGTCAATCGCTACGTCCGCGGGGTTGATGAACAGCACATTCAGATGCAGGTACGTTCTGAAGCAAACATTGAAATGCTTGAAATGAATATCAATTTACCTGAAGAGCGATAATCTGAATTTTGATTAGTCAAGTAAATTGATTCAAGGCAAAATATGAGCCTCAACAAAGCGCCGCTTTGTTGAGACGCAAGACCAGAAGCTTGGCTTCGCGTAGACTTGATAGTAATTAGTATTTTTTTTACCTCATCTCAAAACGTGAAGTGATACTTCGAATAGACAAAGTGCATGATAAGACTTTGCCTCTTGCGAACTCATATTTTGCCTTTTTTCATGCCGAAGAATTACATCAAGGAGATTGCGATGGCATTATCTCAACCAGCGACCTTTAACGAAGAATGGTCAGATGAGCGTGTATATGCCTACCTGAATCAGCTTCCTCCTGCAGGCGTCAATGCAGATTTTCATGTGCTTTATCATGCATTCAAGCATATGCGCCCTTTTGATTATGAACGCCTACTAACCAAATTTGTCGCAGACGGTCGCGATCTTAACGCCACCAATCCGGAAGGACAGCGCATTCATGACGTGATTGCCACTTATCCGCGTCAAAGTGCCGAGTTCCTCGCAGTATTAGAAAAATTTGCATAAGTTGTAATGCATAAAAAAGCCTGCTTAAAGCAGGCTTTTTTAATCGCTAGAGATTCTGGATTTAAACCAAGATCTCACGCTTCCCATTGGCACCCATTGAGCTGACAATGCCATTTTCTTCCATCTGGTCAATGATCCGTGCAGCACGGTTATAACCCAGACTGAACTTACGCTGCAAAGATGAAGTTGATGCTTTGCGGGTTTCCAAAACAAAAGCCACACACTGATCATACAGCGCATCTCGATCAGATCCACCATCTCCACCATCCTCAAAGCCGCGACTAGACGGTTCTTCATCAAATGGAGTCAGGATCTCATCCACATAGTTAGGCGCCCCACGTTCACGCCATGCATCACAGATCCGGTTCACTTCATCATCGGCAATAAAGGCACCGTGTACGCGCTCCGGCTCAATTTTACCCGGGCCAAGGAACAGCATATCACCATGACCGAGCAGATCTTCTGCACCACCTGCATCGAGAATGGTACGTGAGTCGATTTTCGAGTTCACACGAAGTGCGACACGTGTCGGAATATTCGCCTTGATCAGACCAGTGATCACATCTACTGAGGGACGCTGAGTTGCCAGTAACAGGTGAATACCGGCAGCACGGGATTTCTGTGCCAGACGGGTAATCATTTCTTCGGCTTTTTTACCGACCTGCATGATCATATCCGCAAACTCATCCGCCACAATCACAATCGATGGCAATGGCGTTAAGCGCGGTGCGCGTTCCCCTGCGACTGATTCACTCGCTTTCCAGGTTGGATCAAATAGCTCTTCACCATTGGCAAGCGCCTCTTCTACCTTACGGTTATAGTCGCTGAGCTTACGGATTTTCAGGAAGGACATCAGTTTGTAACGGCGTTCCATTTCATTTACACACCAGTTCAAGGCACTGACTGCATCTTTCATATCAGTTACAACTGGGGTTAACAGGTGTGGAATATCGTTATAGTTGGCCAATTCAAGCTGTTTCGGATCGATCAGGATCAGGCGTAACTGGTCTGGTGTGTACTTCAATAGCATCGATAGAATCATCGAGTTAACCGCCACCGACTTACCAGAACCCGTAGTCCCTGCTACCAGCATATGCGGTGCTTTACCCAGTTCAGTAATCACCGGATTGCCCGAAATATCCTTACCCATGGCCATCGACAAAATGCCATCTGGATCATTGAATTTTGGAATCTGTACCAGTTCAATCAAACGCACCATTTCACGGCTACTGTTCGGAACTTCAATGCCGATATAAGGCTTACCTGGAATAACTTCGACTACACGTACTGAAGCCATTGACATCGAACGAGCCAAGTCACGTGAAATATTAGTGACTTTGGAAGCTTTCACACCAGGCGCAAGGTCCAGTTCAAAACGGGTCACGACTGGGCCTGGCTGAGCCTCGACCACTTTGGCTTTAACGTTAAATTCCTGAAGCTTGATTTCCAGAAGTTCTGATAAACGGGATAATTGCTCTTCAGTGAAATTCACTTTTTTGTTCGGATCGACTTTATCCAGCAATTCCAGACCCGGCAATGGTGACAGGTCTTTACGGCGCTCAGCGACCTGCATGGCACGTGACATTGGACGACCAGCGGCATCGGTCAGTGGCGCATCGAAGTCAAACTCGTCTTCATCCTGAGGCTTACCGGCAGTTTCATGCCAAGCTTCAATAAATTCTTCTTTGGACAATGCTTCCCGAACTGCTGCATTGGTCGCTGCGGTTTGAGCTGCTGTCTCTACACGCTGAATCGGTGCCTGAACAAAAGCAGAAGATTGGGCATAACTTGATGCACGTACAGGTGCAGGTTTTGGTTCATCAGCTTCAACCAGTAAATCGTCCAGATCCTCAAAGTCCGCTTCCAGGCTGGTATTTTTAATCGCATGTGCAGCCATAAGTGGAGCAGCCGCAGTTGAGCTGATTGTTCCAGCATCTTCTACAATTCTGAGGGATTTTTCAGCTACTGCTGAATTGAACGGGCTATGCACATCCGTTGCGGTTTTACCTTGCGGGACTGCGGCCAATAACTCATCAAAAATTTCATCATCATCCCAGTCCAGATTATTCTTGGCGGTAGATGATGATGTCACTTCATGAGCATTGTGATTCGTTGACGCAGCTGCAAATGCATCAGGAGAAAAATCAGCTTGCTCTTCTTCTGCAGCTTTAAGCAAAGCATCGATATCCTGCTTGTGACGCTGGTCTTCATTGGAATGTAACGCACGCCACACCTCTCCTGTTGCCACCACACGATCCGGCTCTACTGTTCGCGGTGCTTGTTCCTGAACAGGTTCTGAAGCTGATGTCTGTACAGGTTCAGAAATATCTTCTTCATAGTGGTGAGGCTGGTGCGATTCTTTATCTGCAAAATCCTCAAACAGGCGTTCAGCGACATGATCGCGAACTACAGGGTCGACTTCTACCAGATCATGCTCAGGTGCGGCAGTGACTGGTACTGTCACTTTTTTGGCAGCTGCTTTTACCGCTTCTTTTTTCATTACAGGCGCAGTACGGTCAAAATCCGACATGCCTTCTGGTACATTACGATAGAACAGATCTTGCAGATAAGCAGGCGTTGCCTTGAGACTGCTCCAGGTCTTGTTCCATTTCACACCAAATGCCAAGGTAAACAGAACTACCCAAAGCACCAGCAAGAAAAAAGCTGCGCCATAGACAGTTAGTAATTGTTCAAGGCTTTGACCCAGCTCATAGCCAATAATGCCACCTGAAGAATTATCCAGCGTATCGGCTGGAACTTGCCAGAACAGGAACAGCAACGCCGATGTAGTCAATAACAGGAAGAATTGGGCAGCATAGCGGAATGGACGGTTCAGGAAGCTGCGCGGCCACCAGACCTGGATTGCTTCCATAAACAGATACACAGGGATCAGCAGGCTTGCCCAGCCGAGAAAGCCAAATAACAGGTCTGAAATCCAAGCCCCTGCAACCCCACTGGCATTTGAAACTGTCTGCGTATCACTAGAGATATGCATCCACCCCGGATCAAATGGTGTATAGGTCACTGTTGCAAGAAACAGATAAATCCCAAATGAGACTAAAAATAATGTCATTACTAAGCGCTGTGCATAGGCACTCGACACCGCTGTCATATACTGTCCTGTAACCAATTCTTCATGAATATTCTTTTGCTGGTATGCTTCAAAAAAAGCGTCGCAATAAAATGCATATTATGCACCTGTTGCATCAAAAAAGATGCATTATTGTGTACTTCTTCTATATAGCCCAAATCGATTTCGATGATCAATAATATCGACTTTAATCTCACACCACTGTTATACAGTTTCACGTATAATTCAATAAATTTCTAAATAAAAAAGGATACAGCGAATGAGCGCACGTCACTCACGACTGATTATTTTAGGTTCTGGCCCTGCTGGCTATAGCGCAGCAGTCTATGCAGCGCGTGCAAACTTAAAACCGACCCTGATTGCAGGTCTGCAACTGGGTGGTCAATTAACCACAACGACTGAAGTAGATAACTGGCCTGGCGATCCTGAAGGTCTGACTGGTCCAGCTTTAATGGAACGTATGCAGGCTCATGCAGAACGTTTTGGTACTGAAATTGTTTATGATCATATCAATGAAGTTGACCTTAACGTTCGTCCATTCGTCCTGAAAGGCGATATGGAAGAGTTCACTTGTGATGCCCTGATCATTTGTACTGGTGCAACTGCGCAATACCTGGGTCTGGAATCAGAAGCTGCATTTATGGGTCAAGGCGTGAGCGCTTGTGCAACCTGTGACGGTTTCTTCTATAAAGAACAAAAAGTGATGGTTGTGGGCGGTGGTAATACCGCTGTTGAAGAAGCGTTATATCTCTCTAACATCGCTTCTCATGTGACCCTAGTTCATCGTCGTGATACGTTGCGTTCTGAAAAAATCCTGCAAGACCATCTTTTTGAAAAAGAAAAAGAAGGAAAAATCAGCATTATCTGGAATCATCAGGTAGAAGAAGTGTTGGGTGATACCACTGGCGTCACTGCGGTACGTTTAAAATCAACTCAAGATGATTCAACTCAGGACGTTGAAGTATCAGGTCTATTTGTTGCTATTGGTCATAAACCAAATAGCACTATGTTCGAAGGCCAGCTAGAACTGCGTGATGGTTATATTCAGGTACAAAGCGGTACCGCAGGGAATGCCACCCAAACCTCTATCCCGGGTGTATTCGCTGCAGGCGATATCGCAGACAGTATCTACCGTCAGGCGATTACTTCTGCAGGTTCAGGCTGTATGGCGGCACTGGATGCAGAAAAATATCTCGATGCAATGGGTAAATTAGACTAAGCAGCGAAAATAAAAAGACCGTCCATCATGGGCGGTTTTTTTATGTATGATAAAAACAGTCTATTTCAAGATCAGGGTTCTGCATGCATCTTCTTCCTCCTTCACAGTACATTTTCCCTAATCCTGAAGAAGCAGATCTTGAGGGTGAAGGCCTGATTTGTATCGGTGCAGACCTCTCCCCTTCTACTTTGTATGAGGCCTATACCCATGGTCTCTTCCCCTGGTTTTCTGAAGGTGATCCGATCTGCTGGTGGAGTCCGGAACCACGCTGTATTATTCGGCCAGAAGATTATCATCCAAGTAAATCCCTGCTTCGAAGCATGAAAAAACAGGATTATAAAATTACGGTGAATCATGCTTTTGAAAGAGTCATCCGTTCCTGCTCATTGCCTCGCGCTTATGCAGATGAGACCTGGATTAGTGAAGAGATCATTCAAGGTTATTGCGACCTGTTTAATGCGGGTTATGGTTATAGTATTGAGGTTTGGGATGAAGATCGCCTAGTAGGTGGACTCTATGGGGTGACTATCGGCAAGGGCTGTTTCGGTGAATCCATGTTTAGCACCCAGACCGATGTTTCTAAAATGGCTTTCTATGCCCTGATGCTGATTGGCGGAGAAAATCAGCTGCCCTGGATTGACTGTCAATTGGTGAATGATCACTTGATGAGTCTAGGTGCCTGTACAATTTCTCGCCATACATATCTTAAATCGTTACAAGATGTGATAAAACAGCCTGCGATCAATTGGAAAAAGTATCAAGACGGTGTATTTTCAAGTAAAACAATAGCGCAGTCTGCGCGATTAAGTGAATGAAAATAACAGAGGGCACTTGTTATGAACTCTTATCAACCACAGTCCCTACTGAACGATTTACAGTATTATATTACGCCGCCGCATGACTGTAGCTATCTGCCCAACAAGTCCGCGCGCATGGTTTTTCTTGATCCAGCGCACCGTATTGATGTAGTGACGCTGTCCGAGCTTTCTCGTACCGGTTTCCGTCGTAGTGGTGATTTTGTCTATCGGCCTGAATGCCACCTGTGCCGTCAATGTTTATCTTCACGTATTCCTGTTCATGAATTCCAAATGAACAGCTCGCAAAAAAAAGCCTGGAAACGTAATCAGGATTTGACGGTTAAAATTACCCATCCTGAACAGGCCACAGATATACATTACGCCCTCTATGAACGTTATATTAATGAACGTCATGCAGATGGTGATATGTATCCACCTAGCCGTGACCAGTTCGAAAAGTTTTTACTGCAAAGCTGTACCGATAGTTTCTTTCTGGAATTATGGAAAGATGACCGTCTCATCAGTGTATCGACTTGTGACCTGCTCGATGATGGCGTTTCAGCGGTGTATACTTTCTTTGATCCTGATGAGAACCGCCGTTCCCTTGGTGCCTTTGCGATTCTGAAACAGATTGAGCACACTCAAAAACTTGGCTTACAGTTTGTTTATCTGGGCTACTGGGTGCCACATTCAGCCAAAATGAACTACAAGTCTCAATACCTGCCACTTGAATTATTGATTGACGGGCAATGGCGCCGATTAAACCGCACCCTTACCCCTGTGGAGATTGAACATCTGGGAAACTCCTTGATGACGACCTTGCCTAGCGGATGGAATAATCCCATCATCAAGTAATTTAGTCGTCAAATAAGAGCTGGAATATTATTTAAACAGGCTGGCAAAATCATCAGTACAGGACTTCACCATAATAATGGCATGTTCCCGAGTGCCATTCGTATTCGGATAATAGTTCTTGCGCAGATCAATCTGATGAAAACCGGTTTTTTCATACAGTTTAATTGCAGCAGTATTGCTTTCCCGTACTTCCAGAAAGATTTGTACTGGACTATTTTTCAATAATGCAATTGAGGCATCTAGCAACTGATAACCTAAACCTTTGCCCTGTTGCGCAGGATCAATTGCCATCAGTAATAAATTGGCTTCATCCAACACCGGCTGTAAAATGCAGAACCCTACGACTTGCCCTGCTTGTTCAATCACAGTGCTTTGATAGGCAGTAACAGCATCTTCAAATTGTTTAAAGGTCCAGGGATGGGATTGTACTTTGGTTTCAATCTTGGCAACGGCTGGTACATCCGCAGCTTGCATCAAACGAATCATCTTCGTTCATCTTATCTAGAATTAACCTCCGCATTATAGAAACTTTATTTAAAAAATCGAGCAAAAAAAAGAGCAACTTAGGTTGCTCTTCAGTCTTTTAATCTAGTTTTAAATTAAAGGCCCAGTTTTTGTTTCCAGCTTTGTAATAAGCTATGGGTGTCATGATCATTTGGATGAAAACCAGGTTTAAAGTACATCAGCATTTCTTTACCCATACCGGTAATAATTCCTTTAGATGGGCTATAACCATAAGTATAGATTTCTTTTAAAGCTCCAAGACTTAACTGACGGTCTTCTTTCAATAAACGCAATACGAAGTAGCTTTGTACAAAGAATAGCGTGACCATCGCTGCAACCAGTGAAGTGGTACGCAGTAGATAAGATTTTAAACCTTTACCGAAAACACCTTCGAATACATCATAGGCCACGGCCTTATGTTCATTCTCTTCAATTGCATGCCAGAGCCACATGGTTTTCATGGTGTCATCTTTCATCAGTTCCTGAATATGCTGATTGGTCAGTAACTGAGATGCAATGGTCGCAGTAAAATGTTCTAGTGCAGTCGTCGCAGTGAGGTCGACCATTTCCTGGGTAATACCGACTGGCTTACCGACTGCCGCGAAGATTTTGTGTGCAGTTTGAATGACTCGGTCAGTATAACGATCTAGCGTATCAACATCATGGCCATGGCGTTGCGCTGAGGCATTAAAGCCAACATGTTCCTGGGTATGCATGGCTTCCTGACCAATAAAGACAGAAATTTCTTTTTGCAATGCTTCATTGTCTTTAATTGCTGGGTGCTGACGTACAGCGCGAACAGAATCAATAAAGAATTTTTCGCCTGCCGGGAATAGTGCAGAGAGTGCAGTCATAAAGTGAGTCAGTCCTGCTGAACCATTCATCCAGTATTCTGACACCTGATCAAAATCAAAACTCATACGACGTACCGGAAAACTTGCACCTGCACGGTTGGTAATTTTCACTTGAGCATTCATACACTTACTCCCATCAGTTCTATATAGAGCTGAAATCTAATTATTAAAATTCTTATAGTTATATTACTGCGTTGAATTTTTCACATAAGGGCAGATAAGGTCAGTGAAATATCACTTAAGGACAGCTTGTAAATATATTGTTAGACAATTTAAATATGCTTGAAAATGAGTAGGTTGAATTTACAGATATAAAAAAAGCGTCCCAAAGGGACGCTTTTTTCACACAATCAGCGATTATGCAGTTACTTTAGCAACTACACCAGCACCAACTGTACGACCACCCTCACGGATCGCAAAACGTAGACCTGGGTCCATTGCGATTGGGTGAATTAGTTCTACTGACATTTCTACGTTGTCACCAGGCATAACCATTTCAACGCCTTCTTTCAAAGAAATCGCGCCAGTTACGTCAGTTGTACGGAAGTAGAACTGTGGACGGTAACCGTTAAGGAATGGAGTGTGACGACCACCTTCGTCTTTAGAAAGTACGTATACTTCTGCATCGAATTTAGTGTGCGGTTTGATAGAACCTGGTTTAGCAAGTACTTGACCACGTTGTACGTCTTCACGTTTAGTACCACGAAGCAAGATACCACAGTTCTCACCAGCACGGCCTTCGTCAAGAAGTTTACGGAACATTTCAACGCCAGTTACAGTAGTCTTAACTGTATCTTTGATACCCACGATTTCAACTTCTTCACCAACTTTGATGATACCAGTTTCAACACGGCCAGTTACAACTGTACCACGGCCAGAAATTGAGAATACATCTTCGATTGGCATCAAGAATGCTTGGTCGATTGCACGTTCTGGTTCTGGGATGTAAGAGTCAAGCGCTTCAACAAGCGCAACTACTGCTGGCTCGCCGTATTGGCTGTCATCACCATTAAGTGCAAGAAGAGCAGAACCACGGATTACAGGAGTATCATCACCTGGGAAGTCGTAAGTAGAAAGAAGTTCACGAACTTCCATTTCAACCAGTTCAAGAAGCTCTTCGTCGTCTACAAGGTCGCATTTGTTCAAGAATACAACGATGTAAGGTACACCTACCTGACGAGAAAGCAGGATGTGTTCACGAGTTTGTGGCATTGGACCGTCAGTCGCAGCACATACAAGGATCGCGCCGTCCATCTGAGCAGCACCAGTAATCATGTTTTTAACATAATCGGCGTGGCCCGGGCAGTCTACGTGAGCGTAGTGACGAGTTGGAGAATCGTATTCTACGTGTGAAGTATTAATTGTAATACCACGTGCTTTTTCTTCTGGTGCAGAGTCGATTGCAGCGTAGTCTTTCGCTTCACCACCGAATTTTTTAGCACATACAGTTGCAATCGCAGCTGTTAAAGTTGTTTTACCATGGTCAACGTGACCGATTGTGCCCACGTTAACGTGTGGCTTATTACGTTCAAACTTAGCCTTAGCCATGTTCATCTTCCTTTGTAGATTACTCATGCAGTAAACCTGCATGAGTATTAGATTTTAACTATAAATTTAGTTAGGCAATATAGTAATCGAAAGATTACTCGTCGTCACCTTTTTTGCCGCCAGCTTGGAACTTAGCAATGATGCCTTCAGCCACGTTACGTGGAGTTTCAGCATATTTAGCAAATTCCATAGAGTAAGTCGCACGACCTTGAGACATAGAACGCATGTGAGTTGCGTAACCAAACATCTCAGAAAGTGGAACTTCAGCACGGATTGCTTTAGTACCGCCAGGAAGATCGTCCATACCTTGAACCATACCACGACGACGGTTTAAGTCACCCATGATATCGCCCATGTAGTCTTCTGGAGTTTCTACTTCAACTTTCATGATTGGTTCAAGAAGAACAGGATCTGCTTTCATGAAACCGTCACGGAAGGCATAAGAACCCGCCATTTTGAACGATAATTCGTCAGAGTCGACATCATGGTAAGAACCGTCGAACAATGTCGCTTTGATGCCAACTACTGGGTAACCAGCAAGGACACCATTCTTCATACGTTCTTGGATACCTTTGTCAACCGCACCGAAGAATTCTTTCGGTACTACACCGCCGACAACTTCTTCAGCGAACTCGTAGTCTTTACCAGATTCAGGGTCCATTGGCTCAAGACGTACGTATACGTGACCAAATTTACCTTTACCACCTGTTTGACGAACGAATTTACCTTCTTGTTCAACAGATTTTTTGATCGTTTCACGGTAAGCAACCATTGGTTTACCAATGTTTGCTTCAACGTTGAACTCACGTTTCATACGGTCAACGATGATGTCAAGGTGAAGCTCACCCATACCAGCAATAATTGTTTGACCAGATTCTTCGTCAGTACGTACGCGGAACGATGGATCTTCTTTCGCCAAACGACCTAAAGCAACTGACATTTTTTCTTGGTCAGCTTTAGTTTTAGGCTCAACTGCAAGTGCAATTACTGGCTCTGGGAATTCCATACGCTCTAGTGTAATTACGTGGTTTTCATCACATAATGTATCACCAGTCGTTGTATCTTTAAGACCTACACATGCCGCGATGTCGCCCGCACGAATTTCTTCGATGTCGTGACGGTCATTTGCGTGCATCTGTACGATACGGCCGATACGCTCACGTTTCATTTTCACTGGGTTATAAACCGGGCTACCCGCTTTAAGAACACCAGAGTAAACACGTACGAACGTTAAGTTACCAACGAATTTGTCGTTCATGATTTTGAACGCTAACGCAGCAAACGGTGCATCATCAGACGCTTCACGAGAACCTTCAGTTTCGTCTTTGTCGTCTAAGATACCTTTGATTGCTTCAACGTCAGTCGGCGCTGGAAGGAATTCAATTACTGCGTCCAACATACGTTGAACACCTTTGTTTTTGAACGCCGAACCACACATCATCGGTTGAATTTCGTTTGCAAGCGTACGCGTACGTAAACCAGCTACGATTTCTTCTTTCGTCAAATCACCTTCTTCAAGGTATTTGTCCATAAGCTCTTCAGATGCTTCCGCAGCTGCTTCAACCATGTTTGTACGCCATTCATTAGCAGTATCAACTAGGTCAGCTGGGATGTCGCCATATTCGAACTTCATACCTTGAGATGCTTCATCCCAGATAATCGCTTTCATTTCGATAAGGTCAACAACACCTTGGAAGTTTTCTTCAGCACCGATTGGAACAACGATTGGCACTGGGTTAGCACCCAAGCGAGTTTTCATTTGTTCAACCGCACGGAAGAAGTTCGCACCAGTACGGTCCATTTTGTTAACGAACGCAATACGTGGAACTTTATATTTGTTCGCTTGACGCCATACAGTTTCAGACTGAGGTTGTACACCACCTACAGCACAGTAAACCATACACGCACCGTCAAGAACACGCATAGAACGCTCAACTTCGATTGTGAAGTCAACGTGTCCTGGGGTGTCAATAACGTTAATACGGTGTTGTTCGAACTGGTTGCCCATACCTTTCCAGAAGCATGTTACAGCTGCTGAAGTAATGGTAATACCACGTTCTTGCTCTTGTTCCATCCAGTCCGTAGTTGCCGAACCTTCGTGAGTTTCACCTAGTTTGTGGCTCTCACCTGTGTAGAACAAAATACGTTCAGAAGTCGTTGTTTTACCAGCGTCAATGTGCGCTGAGATACCAATGTTACGGTAACGAGAAATTGGGGTTTGACGAGCCATGATTTCTTGCATTCCTAAATTTTGTTGTTTAAAACAGGACGCTTTAAGCTGCTGGGCAACTTAAAGCGATTCGATGACAAAACAGCGAAAACTGGCTCATCATCCTCCTGAATAGGGGCTGTTTTAACCGCTTAGAAGCGATAGTGAGAGAAGGCTTTGTTGGCTTCAGCCATACGGTGCACATCTTCACGTTTTTTAACCGCTGCGCCTTTACCTTCAGCTGCATCAAGCAACTCACCAGCAAGACGTAAAGCCATAGTTTTTTCAGAACGCTTAGCAGCAGCATCTACTAACCAACGCATAGCCAAGGCAGTACGACGGGATGGGCGCACTTCCATAGGTACCTGGTATGTAGCACCACCAACACGGCGTGCTTTTACTTCGACCATAGGACGAACTTTTTCAAGAGTAGTCTCGAAAAATTCAACTGGATCTACTTTAGATTTTTCTTGAACGCGGTCTAAAGCACCGTAAACGATACTTTCAGCAATAGATTTTTTACCATCTTGCATTACGTGGTTCATGAATTTAGCGATTGTTTGGCTGCTGAACTTAGGATCCGGAAGGATTTCACGAGCAGCGACTACGCGACGTCTTGGCATTTTAAAACTACCTATAAATATGACACTTCAGGTTAATCCAGCAGTAGCACAAAGTGTCGTGTGCATTCGCTGGCCTTACTACACGTCGCTTGAATTTTCACAAAATTAAATGCAGAAATCAGACAAGCGAGACGATAAAGGATTGCAGTTCTAGCGAACTAAGAGCTTAATCTCGAAAGATTATTTCTTAGGACGTTTAGTACCGTATTTAGAACGAGCTTGGTTACGATCTTTAACACCAGCACAGTCTAAAGAACCACGAACGGTATGGTAACGTACACCTGGTAAGTCTTTAACACGACCACCACGGATAAGAACAACACTGTGCTCTTGCAGGTTATGGCCTTCACCACCGATGTAGCTAGAAACTTCGAAACCTGAAGTTAAGCGAACACGGCAAACTTTACGCATTGCTGAGTTAGGTTTTTTAGGTGTAGTTGTGTAAACACGTGTACAAACACCACGGCGCTGTGGACAAGCCTTCAACGCAGGAACTTTAGATTTTTCAACTAAAGTCGTACGACCCTTACGGATCAACTGATTTGTTGTTGCCATGTGGCAATTCTCCCGTTAATAAAAAGCCCCAAAAAAATACTACTTTTTGAGGGCATGCAATTGTATGTCAAGATGCAAAATCGGTCAATATGCCGAAGTCAGGCAAAACACGATCGCATCTCGACTTTAAGCGTTTATTTTATGGCGAAAATCACTTATTTTTTCGATTTCGTGGCAGCATTTTTTGTAACATCTTCCGTAGTTTCCTCAGCTTGCGTTTGTTTGTCTGCAGTCTCGGAGTTTTCTGGATTATTTGTATCCGTCTCTTCTTCAGCGGCTGCCTGTAACATTTCTGTGTCATTTTCCTGCAAGCCGAGCTCTTCTTCTAGGGCTGCATCTGCATCAAAAGAATCTTTTGGAATAGCCGGTTTTTGTTCCTGTCTAGCGTCGGCATGTTCAACCAGTTTATCGGTCAATTCATCCAGACCTTCACTGACCTTTTCATCTTTTTTCACTTCAGCTTCTTCCGGGCTCAAGCTTTCCTGCTCTTTCTTAACCAGTTTGACTTGCTTGATGGTCTGATTACCTTCAATTGGGATTTCTTTATCCAGAATTGGCTTATCTTTATCAGCGGCTGAATGATCAAGATTTTCCATCAGCTTCGGGGTCGCCTGCTGGAGCAGGTCAACGGCTTTTTCATAGGCAGCATATGGCGACAAACCTAGATCCTGATGCTGCTGCAAATACTGACGAGCATGCGAGAATACTTCTTGAGCTTTCTGGTTCACATCATTCACAAAGCGATGGCTATAGACTGCACCAATCCCTGCACTTGCCAATGGAGTCAGTTTGGTTAGCTGCTCTAATAAAGACAGTTTCGGAAAATGGTTCATCCATTCCCACTTCATGCTGCCATCCTGATTACTGAGCCATTTTTTCAGTGTTTCTATATCATTGCTTGACCCGAGCATGGTCTGTAGCTGGGACAGGTCATGTGTCTTTAAGGTACTGCTCAGCGCTTTAAGCCCCATTAAGAGTGCTTGTTTTTCTGCAATCAGACTGAGATCAATTTGTCTAAAGATATGCTGTACGATTTCCTGATCATCTTCCTTGCTCAGATCAAAACCATAAGAACGTCCTACTTGATAGATGGTACGCAGTGCCATCAATAAAGAAGCCGGAATATCAATCGCAGTTCCCAATACCCCAGTGACGCCACTTACAGCACCTTGTACTGTCGCCATCCATTTATTTTGTTCGGCAAACGCCTGAGAAATGCGTTGTGAACGCGTAGTATCCTGAGTCAGTTCTTCCAGATCCTTCGCCCCTGCTTCATTCAGAATGGCATCAACCGAACTCATCTGGTTACTGAATTGATTCAGGTGATTATAAAAGTAGTCAGATACTTTGTCGGCCAGCTGGGGAGAAACAAAATGCGCGACATTATTCACAGTATTAAAACGACGGCCCAGCAGCTGACGGGAAACATTTGGAAGATGTTCGCGTAGCATGTCTTTAGGATTTTCATATTTTTTTGAAGCAAAAGGGCTTTTGACTTTTGCCGAGCCATCAACAGCATGATCGGTATTGAAGGTTTTAGTCACAGAATCTGGTGCAACATGATTTAACAGTTCCAAACCTGTTGAACTGAACTTTTTCGCCACTCCAAAGGCATTCGAAATCAGACCATTAGATTGTTTATTATTAGCATTTACCATTTTTTACCTCAGCATGCACGTGCTTGTATTTGGTATAAATACTAGGTGTAGTCAGCATTTATCTCAACCTTATTCTGTTTCATTTAGTAAAAGCTCTACACAGTACTTTATAAACTCAACCTACTGTCACACGGCATAACATTTGCCATAAGATTTCAAAAATCTTTCTGCTATGATGTTCTGCATTGTGAAATAGGGGTCAGCGCTATATTTTGCAGTCTTATCAACGCCAAATATCTCCCGCTGCCCCAGAGATAAACTATAAGGATCTGTAGATGAAACGTGTTGTCATCACTGGTATGGGTATTAACTCGTGCATTGGTAATACATTAGAGGATGTGAATCACTCTTTACAAAACGGGATTTCAGGAACACGTTTTAATCCGACTTATGCTGAACTGAATTTCAAAAGCCATGTGAGCGCTGCTGCTGAACAGGATTTTGATGGTATTGACCGTAAGCTGAAACGCTTTATGGGCGTGTGCGCGATGTATGCCTATAATGCTGCTGTGGCTGCTGTTGAGCATGCGGGTTTAAAGCAGGAAGATCTGGCGAATAATCCACGTTATGGTATTGCGGGTGGTTCAGGTGGCAACTCGACAGCTTCTGTAGTAGAAATGACAAAATTGCTGGAAGAAAAAGGCGCACGCAAAGTTGGTCCATTCTTCGTACCACGTAACATGTCGAATACCATTACAGCAAACGTCGGTGTGGCATTCAAATTACAAGGGATTGCCCACTCGATTACCAGCGCCTGCGCAACTTCTGCCGATGCCATTGGTTATGCTTATAACCTGATTCAATTAGGCAAACAGGATCTAATGCTTGCCGGTGGTGGCGAAGAAGATCACTGGTCTCAAAGCCTGCTGTTTGATGCGATGGGTGCACTGTGCTCTAAATACAACGACACACCTGAAACAGCTTCTCGTCCATATTCAGCAGACCGTGACGGTTTCGTGATTGCTGGTGGTGGCGGTTTTGTGGTGCTTGAGTCACTGGAACATGCTCAGGCACGTGGCGCGAATATTCTGGCTGAGGTTGTGGCTTATGCAGCTAACTCTGATGGTGCTGACATGGTTGCTCCATCTGGCGAAGGTGCAACACGTTGTATCCTGATGGCTCTAGAAGAAGCCAAACAGCATGGTGTAGATAAAATTGACTATGTGAATACACATGGTACTTCTACCCCAGCAGGTGATGTTACTGAACTTAAAGCTATGGCACGTGCCTTCGGTGAAGGTCAGGTTCCTCCACTCAGCTCGACTAAATCTATGACAGGTCACAGCCTGGGTGCTGCAGGTGTACAGGAAGCGATCTACTCTATCCTGATGATGCAAAATGACTTTATTGCACCAAACATCAATGTGACTGAACTGGATGAAGGCGCAAAACCATTTGATATCGTACTTGAAAAACGTGACGCAAAATTGAATACTGTGATGAGTAACAGTTTCGGTTTCGGCGGCGTAAATGCTTGTCTCGTTTTCAAAAAATGGGAAGGCTAAGCCGCCCATTTTAGGGTGACTTGATGGATGCTCCTTCTGATGCTTTCTTGTGGGTAAAAGCATTACATATTATTGCTGTGGTTTGCTGGTTTGCTGCATTGTTCTATCTGCCACGGCTTTATGTCTACCATGCCATGAGCGAAGATGTCGTAAGTCATCAACGCTTTGAAATTATGGAACGCAAGCTGTATCGCGGGATTATGTGGCCAGCTATGGTCGCCACGCTGATCACAGCACACTTTCTGGTCGATTGGGGTGATGCAACGCGTCATTACCATGAAGCCTTATGGTTCTATCTGAAAGTCGGCTTGGTTGGCTTGCTGGTCATTTACCATTTGGTATGTGGTTATTATCGTAAGAAACTGATGGGAAATGCCCATTACAAGTCACACAAGTTCTGGCGCTTCTTTAATGAAATGCCAACGCTGATTTTATTTGCTGTGGTGATTTTAGTGGTGGTAAAACCTACTTTCTAAAATTCCCTAAAATAAAAAATCCCCGATTGATCGGGGATTTTTTATGTCTGCACTTTATTCTCCGGAGAGAATTTGCTGACGTTTACGAAGACGTGGTTTATACAAAGTATGATAGGTAGTAAACAGAATCACCAACCACAGCGGACTAATCATCAGTGCCTTCATGGTATCTGCTTCCAGACTTAAAATAACTAAGGCAAAGAACAAGAAGATCAACACCAGATAGGACATCCAGATTCCGCCCGGCATCTTGAAGGTCGAAGTGGCATGTTTTTCAGGTTGCTGTTTACGGTAACGGATATAACACACCATAATCAGACCCCAGATACTGATAAACAGAATCACACAGAGTGAGCTGGCCAGCGTAAAGGCTTCCATCGTGTTCGGTACAAAGTACTGGAAAGCCGCACCTGCCATAATAAAGGCACAGGAAAATAACAGACCTTTAGCCGGAACTGCACGACTTGAAAGCTCAGCCAAAGCCTGAGGTGCCTGGCCATCACGTGCCAAACCAAACAGCATCCGGCTGGTAGAGAATACGCCACTGTTCATGGAAGACATCACAGAAGACAGCACCACCAGATTCATGATAATGGCTGACACCGGAATACCCGCATGCAGGAAAAGAGTCACAAAAGGACTTTGATCAGCAGGAATTTCTACCCATGGCGTTACAGACATAATCACCAGCAGAGACAATACATAGAACAGGATGATCCGTGTAGGAATCGCATTCACTGCTTTAGGCAAGTTCTTTTCCGGATCCTTGGTTTCAGCCGCCATCGTACCCAGCAGCTCTACACCTACGAAAGCAAACATCGCAATCTGGAAGCCAGCCAGAAAGCCCATTGTGCCCTTAGGGAACATACCATCATAGGCCCAGACATTGGTCAGGCTGGCAGCCGATCCACTTGGTGCCTGGAAGTCGCTGAAGATCATATATCCGCCAATCACAATCAGGCCCAGAATCGCCAGAATTTTAATCAGGGCGAACCAAAACTCGATTTCACCAAACAGCTTCACGGTCAGCAGGTTAATTCCCAATACCAGCAATACACAGCCCGCACTGATCATGGCCTGTCCCATGGGTGTAAAAGCCATATCGGGTGGCAGCCAGAAATTCAGATAATTGATAATTGCCGCTAAGTCGGCAATACCGACCAGAATCCAGCCCAGCCAGTACGACCAGCCAATATAATAGCCAGCCCCCGGACCAATCAGGTCATGCGCCATATCAATGAAGGATTTATAGTGCAAATTGGATAACAGGATTTCCCCTAATGCACGCATCAGGAAAAAGAACATGGCTCCAATAATCATGTAGATAAACAAGATTGAAGGCCCTGCCAGTGCAATCGTTTTACCAGAACCCATAAACAGGCCTGTACCAATGGCACCACCAATGGCAATTAACTGCAAATGGCGGTTAGAGAGCTTACGTTGTAATTCATGGGGAGATGATGATGCATCATCTTTAGAAGAGGCTGTATTCATATTCGGTTCCTTTTTCACATCAAGCCTTCGCTTATCTGATCGGATTTCTTCCTGAAATCCTGATTGCAGATGCAGTTTCATTTAATGGATTAAATGATCAGGCCTGATATGCTTACAAAATCAAGTTGGGAGATATAAAAATCTGAAGCAACTTAAGGGAGTGCTGCAATCACTGCAATTTCAATTAACCAGGCGGGATTTACCAGATCCGCCTGAATGGTTGCGCGTGCTGGTGTGCCACATCCCTCGAGCCATTCAATCCAGAGTGCATTGACGGTTTGAAAGTCTTCCAGGTTTTTAACAAAGAGCTGTGCAGATAACAGACGGCTTTTGTCTGTACCTGCCAGTTTAAGGAGTTGATCAATCTTCATGAGCACTTCCCGCGTTTGACCACGAATATCCAGACTGCTGCTGTCTGGCACCTGCCCTGATAAATACACCGTTTTATTGTGAATGGTGACAGCACTCATGACCTGATTGCTGTTCAAACGCTGAATATCTGCATGTTCCGTCATAATTTTATCCTCTCTTATTTCTAATATTTGTTTAATCTTTAGCTTTCAATCTGCACGGGCACACGTTGAGTAATGGCACACATCAGCTCATAGCCAACCGTACCCGAACCCGCGGCCACTTCATCAATCGGCAATACTGTGCCGTGTATGGATTGTCCCCACAGCACAACTTCGCTACCAATCTGCGCATCAGGTACAGAACCTAGATCAACCGCCAGCATATCCATACTGACGCGACCGACCGTTTGGGTTCGAATCCCATCTACCAAAACTGGTGTTCCAGTTTGTGTGATTCGCTGATAACCATCCGCATAACCACAGGCCACAATTCCAATCTGCATATCTTGCTCAACTATAAAAGTAGAGCCATAACCAATGCTGCCTCCTGCCCAAACCTGCTGAATCGCGATCAGTTCGCTACGCAGACTCATGGTCGGCTTTAAGTTCCAGTGATCAATCGTATGGGCGGGATAGTCAGGTGAGCTGCCGTAAAGCATGATGCCGCTACGTACAATGTCTGACTGTATATGCTGATGATGACGCAGAATGGCAGCACTATTGCTGAGTGAAGTTTTGCCCGGCAGATTTTGAATGGTTTCGGTAAAGACCAGCTGTTGATGTTCAATACCTTCCTGTCCAAGGCGCATGCCATCCGCATCGGAAAAATGTGTCATATGACTGATGGAGCATACTTGCTTAATATTTTTTAATTCCTGAAAAGCGACACGATACTGCTCAGGTAAAAAACCCAGTCGGTTCATTCCGCTATTCATTTTTAAAAAGACATCAAACTGTACGTCTGGTTGTAAGTCGACAAAGGTTTTTAACCATTCCAGTTGATGCTGGGCATGAATTGCAAAACTTATCCCGTACTTGGCGCAGTCGAATAAATCTTCAAGGCCAAAAATGCCTTCCAGTAACAATAAGGGTTTGTCACAGCCTAAGGCACGCAAACGCTTTCCTTCAGTAAGATCCAGAAAGGCAAAACCATCAGCACTTTTTAATGCGGGATAAACCCGCTCAATACCGTGCCCATAGGCATCAGCTTTAACCACTGCAAAGACCTGGCTTTGAGGTGCGCAGGAACGTGCAACTTGCAGGTTATGTTGCAATGCCTGTTGATGAATCACCGCGTGTATTGGACGTGGCATAAATTTCTTCCCTGAAACTGATAATCCTTCAAAGCTTAAGCAACCTGCTGATAACGATTCAGCGACAAGCCTTCAGTGCTAATCTCAGGTGCTTGACCCAGTACCAGATCACTGATCAGCTTTCCTGAGCCACATGCCATGGTCCAGCCTAGCGTACCGTGTCCAGTATTCAGGAACAGGTTATTAAAGCGTGTTGGTCCAATGATTGGCGTACTATCCGGGGTCATTGGACGTAAGCCGGTCCAGAAACTGGCCTGCGCCATGTCACCACCCGGGAACAGGTCACGAGTGACCATTTCCAAGGTTGCACGGCGATCCTCATTCAGGCCCAAATTAAAGCCTGTTAGCTCTGCCATACCACCGACACGGATGCGCTGATCAAAACGAGTCAATGCAATCTTGTAAGTTTCATCCAGCACAGTCGATTGCGGTGCATGAGTCTGATCCACAATTGGAATGGTCAATGAATAACCTTTGACTGGATATACCGGCAGATCCAGGTGTAACGGCTTCAGGAAATCACGGGAATAGCTGCCGAAAGCCAGTACATATTTATCTGCAGTCAATACCTGACCGTTGACCAGTACACCTTTAATCTGGTCATCTTCAAACAGCAGTTTTTCAACATGCTGGTTAAACTTGAACTGTACGCCCATGCCTTTGGCATAATTGGCCAGCGCATTGGTGAACAGGTAGCAATCACCAGTTTCATCATTTGGCAGATGCAAACCACCTACCAGTTTATCTTTGGCTTCAGTCAGTGCCGGTTCAACTTTGGCTAGCTGTTCACGATCCAGCAATTCAAAATCCACGCCGGTTTCTTTCAGCACTTCAATATCACGTTGCACTGCATCGAGCTGTGCTTCCTTACGGAAAATCTGCAACGTTCCTTTAGAACGATTTTCATAAGAGATGCCGATATCACGACGTAGATTACGTAAACAGTCACGGCTATATTCAGCGACCCGCACCATACGTTCTTTATTCACCGCATAATGCTGAGCATTACAGTTTTTCAGCATTTGGGCCATCCACTGTAACTGCCACAGACTACCATCGACATTAATCGCCAATGGTGCATGATGCTGAAACATCCACTTCACTGCTTTAAATGGAATGCCAGGTGCTGCCCACGGTGTCGAATAACCAGGAGAAATCTGGCCTGCATTACCAAAACTGGTTTCTTCAGCTGGACCTGCCTGACGGTCAAGGACAGTCACTTCTGCTCCCTGCTGCGCAAGATAGTAGGCACTTGTTACACCAATGACACCACCACCTAATACAATTACGCGCATGACATTACCCTCAATGACATTTATAGTTTATTTCACCAGTATATTTTTGGATCAATAGTGAATTTCACTGTTTTAAACTGATATATTCAGCAAATTCACTAGATTTTTCGCGTCATTTTTAAAAATTAAGGGAATAATAGATGCGTAAATTAGACCGCATTGATCGCATGATTTTAGATATCCTGCAGCGCGATGGACGCATTGCCATTAGTGAACTTGCCTCCCGAGTCAACCTCTCCACCACACCTTGTTCCGAGCGGGTCAAGCGACTGGAACGGGATGGGATCATCATGGGTTACCATGCCCGGCTCAATCCGGAAAAGCTGGAAAAGAACCTATTAGTGTTTCTGGAAATCAAACTTTCTGCCAAATCCGGTGATGTATTTGAACAGGTCGCGCGTGACTTAAGCGAAATTCCTGAAGTGCTGGAATGTCATCTGATCTCGGGAGATTTTGATTACCTGGTGAAAGCCCGCCTAAAGGAAATGAGTGCTTACCGGCGTCTGCTTGGGGATTTATTAAAAAAGCTCCCCTCTTCTGCTTCCTCACATAGTTATGTGGTGATGGAAGAAGTAAAGGAAAGTTCATATCTGGATGTAGGAATCTAATTCTGACAAGGGTTCAAGTGGTAGATACAACAAAACCCCATAAGGGGCTTTGTTGTGAACCGTTTATCTGAATTAGATAAGTTTAAAATAAAATTTTATTAATTTATATTGATGATTATCTAAAACTAGGCAGGAATACGTAGTACCTGACCCGGGAAAATATCATCCGCATTTTTCAGTAAAGGGCGATTTGCCTCGAAAATCTTGTTGTACTGGTTGGCATCACCATAAAATTCTTTCGAAATTTTAGATAAGGTATCACCTGATTTAACCGTATAGAACTTGCTTTCAGGTTCCGGATTCGCTACAGTCAGCTGGTCATCCACTTTAGCGACATGATCAACATTTCCTACTGCTAAAATAATCTTTTCACGATCCGCCTGACTTTGTACCTGTCCGCGTACGGTTGCCAGATCTGAGGTTGAGTTATAGCTGATCGACAATCCTGTAATTGGCAGTCCTAGGCTTTTAACATGGCCTAATAATTTGTTCGCTATTTCCTGTGCAGAAGGTTCAGCCGATGCTGCTTTAGGTGCAGCGGCAGGTGCCTGTTGAGTTGCTGCCGGTGTTTGTTGTGGCTCCGCAGCTGCAGTGTTCTTTTTACCAATGCCTTTTACAAAATCAAAAAGACCCATAGTGGACTCCATTCTTGTTATTCATCAGATCATTCTTATTTGTACAAGGAAAGCAGCAGATACAAAGTTAGTCATTGGTAAGCAAAAGGTTATCGATTGTAAAATCACCCTATATCTATTCTACAGGCACAAAAAAACCACCTTGCGGTGGTCTTTAGCTTCAGCAAAGCTGAAAATCAGCATTAACCAAGTTTTTTAGTAACATAGTCAATAGCAGATTGAACAGTTGTGATTTCGTTAGAATCTTCATCAGGAATAGTGATGTCGAAGTCATTTTCGAAAGACATAACAAGTTCAACCAGGTCTAGAGAGTCAGCACCTAAGTCATCCATGAAAGATGCTTCGTTTTTAATCTCTTCGACTTTGATACCAAGTTGTTCTGCAACCGCTTGTTTAACGCGTTGTTCGATATCGCTCACAGGAATTCTCCTCATTGCTTGTGGCGTTTTTAATGCCGTTAGTTTAATTGAATCTATAAAATTTGGAAAGTTAATACATGTGCCGTTTAGCTCATGTATAAACCACCATTAACGTGAATGACTGTACCTGTAATGTAACTGGCTTTGTCCGATGCCAGGAAACTTACGGCATTCGCGATATCTTGTGGATCACCTAAACGGTTTAAAGCCACTTGATCACTCATTTTTTTGCGAATTTCTTCACTTAACTGTTCAGTCATTTCAGTTGCGATAAAGCCAGGTGCAACAGCATTGACTGTAATCTGACGACTACCCATTTCTTTAGCCAGACTGCGACCAAACGCCTCAATACCTGCTTTGGCAGCTGAATAGTTCGCCTGACCTGGGTTAGCAAAATGCGCCACCACAGAACTGATATTAATGATACGGCCGAAACGTGCCTTAGTCATACCTTTCAGCACACGTTTAGATAAACGATAAACGGCTTTCAGATGAATGTTTAAAATATCATCCCAGTCGTCTTCCGACATACGCAATAACAGATTGTCTTTGGTAATACCGGCATTATTCACCAGTACCAGCACAGGACCATAGTTTTGCTCAATATCGCTGACCAGTGCATCAATCGCAGCACCATCACGTACATCTAAAACTTTACCGGCACCATGTTCAGCAAATTGTACGTTAAGTTTCTCTGCACCCGCTTCAGAAGTTGCAGTACCTACGACAAAATAACCGTCTTGAATTAATTGTTGTGCAATTGCAGCACCAATGCCGCGGCTTGCACCTGTCACCAAGGCAACTTTACGTTCCTGTGTCATGCAATTTTCCCTTCTGCCACCAATACGGTGTTAAGCGCATCTTCCAGACGAGATTGAGTATCTAATGGAAGTGCTTTTTCGATATTTGGTAAACGTTTTGCCATATTGGCCAGTACATTACCTGGGCCACATTCTACAATGTACTCAACGCCTTCATCTTGAAGGAATTGTAGTGTTTTAGTCCATTGTACTGACTCATACAGCTGCTCAGTCAAAGCCTGACGAAGCTCACTCACGTCCGCAGCTGCTTTTGCGCCTACATTTTGTAATACAGGTATGCGTGGCATCTCAATGGCAGTTTGTTCCAAAGCTGTTGCGAACTGCTCAGCGGCAGGTTTCATCAGTGAACAATGTGAAGGAACTGAAACTGGCAGTGCAATCGCTTTACCGCCATTTTCTTTCGCCAGTGCCATCACGGCTTCTACACGTTCTTTATTACCGGCAACTACGACTTGCCCCTGAGCATTATAGTTGGCTGCTTCAACTGAACCTTCGCCTGCTGCTGTTGCTTGTGCACAAAGCTCAATCACTTTGGCATCATCCAGACCCAGAATCGCCGCCATTGCACCTACGCCTTGAGGTACAGCAGTTTGCATCAACTTACCACGCAGGTTCACCAGCTTGACTGCATCACCCAGACTTAAAGCATCCGCTGCAACTAACGCGCTGTATTCACCGAGTGAATGGCCCGCCATATATTTTGGTGCCACTCCACCCAGTTCTAACCATACACGCCATAAAGCGATTGATGCTGTTAATAGTACCGGTTGAGTAAATTCGGTTTGATCCAGACCTTCACCCGTCTGTGCAATCTGCCACAGATCAAAACCCACCGCTTCAGATGCTTCAGCAAATGTATCGCGGATACCACTAAACTGTTCTGCAAGTTCAGCGAGCATGCCGACTTTTTGTGAACCCTGACCTGGGAACACAAATGCAGTTTTAGTTGCTTGAGCTGCTTGTTCGAGTTGTTTAGCAGACATAAATAAAATCCTTTCATTCAAGAGGTGCGAATCTTTTCTTAGACCTAAAAATTGGCCGATCAGATCACCTTACCCATTGTGGAGCGCAATTTAACACGTAATTTTGGCTTGGGTAATTGCCAAATACAACAAAAACCGCGACTTCACATGATGACCGCAAAACCTGTGCATAAAATCAGGCATAAAAAAAGGGAGCTTAACGCTCCCATTTTTTCTACTAAGCTTTAACGCTTAATACATCATCAATTATTCAGCAGATGCTTTAGCGAATAATTGACGACCACGGTAGATACCATCTTTAGATACGTGGTGACGACGATGAGTTTCACCAGTAGTTTGGTCTACAGTTAATGCATTCTCAGTTAAAGCGTCATGTGAACGGCGCATGTCACGGCGAGAGCGACTTTTACGGTTTTGCTGAACGGCCATGATGGCTCCTTACAAATATCGAAAAAATGGATCAGAACAAATTCGATTGTCTTATACGCATGAGTATAACACAAAAATTAGTTAAGTTTACCCTTCAAAGCTGCCAAAACTTCAAACGGATTATCCCGTTTTTCTTCAACAACTTCTTCTGCGGCAGGTTGATGCTTATGCTCACAAACGTCATGCTTAGGAGACAGCGGCATCAACAATAACAATTCATCTTCTATCAGTGCGAGTAAGTCAGCGGTGGCAGGTGCATCATATGAACCCTTCGTCGTTGCTTCACTTTCACCTAAGACGATGAAATCAGCATCCTCATCCAAGCGCTCTATCAGTGACTCATCATCCACAAGAGCTAGATGAAAATCTGAAACGAGTTCGATTTCAACGGTCTCCAGACAACGCTGGCATTCCATTGGAACTTTCGTTTCAACATGACCATCCAACCATGCAATGCGATGATAGGCATCCATTGATAGCTTACAGTCTATGTTAATCAATTGATCATCAATTGATCCAACAGCTTCACGAGCAATACGAACAAAGCGGGATAAAGGCAGTTGACCTGACCATTTAAAGCTCTGTTCAGCCCATTTAAACGGCTCAATCTGTGCCGGAAAGGTATTTGCTGACATAATTAAGGCGGCAATTCTACAAATTCATCAGAACTCTGTCAAAGATTAAGATACAATTTTGTACTTATTTTTAGACAGACCAATTGGGTAATTTCAGTCATGCATCTGTTGCAGCCGCAAACAGAAGTGAATGTTTCATCACTCGTTAGCACACTTTCAACCTCCGATTCTGACAGCTCACTACAGCAAGTGCAACGCTTACCGTGGGCGAATTTATCCTCAGAAGCGGAACAGGTTGATTGGCTCATCTTACACTTTAATCACTGGTTTTCCCACCTAAATGTCACTTTAGTCCGTGGTGAGTTTGAACCGGAGTATTTCCCGGCAACAAAAGATAGCCCTGCCCGGATCCAGTTTGCGCATGGCTTCTTTAATAGTGCCCTGCATGAAATCAGTCACTGGACCATTGCCGGTGATAAGCGCCGTCTGCTACCAGATCTAGGTTATTGGTATGCGCCAGATGGTCGCACCAAGGAACAGCAAGCATTATTTGAGCAGGTCGAAATCAAGCCACAAGCGATTGAATGGATGTTTTCCAAAGCATTTGGCCGTAAGTTCCGTGTGTCCCTGGACAATTTAACCGGCGATGGTGGCGATGGCTCCAGCTTTAAAGATAATGTTTATGCTCAGGTACAACGCTATTTTAGTGGTGAAGCCAAACTGCCACGTGATGCCAAACGTTTCATTGATTGTATCTGTGTCTGCACCCGTGCGGGCAAAAGTTTACAATCTGATGAATTTCAACGTGAAATGCTTGATTAAATTACACAAATCTACCTGTTTGTCATTGTTACTTTATACAAAGGCATTTCATAATAAGTTTAAGGCAGGTTGGGAGGAATATTTATGCTGCATTTACGTGTACACCCGGATAATCCGCAAGCTCGTCTGATCAGTCAGGCAGTAGAACGTATTCGTGCCGGTGATGTTGTGGTTTATCCGACCGATGCAGCCTATGCGATTGGCTGCCAGATCGGGAATAAACATGCGATGGAGCGAATCGCACAGATTCGTGGTCTAGGACCTAAGCACCAATATGCCATTATCTGCTGTGACTTATCCGATCTTGCGACTTATGCCAAAGTCGACAATGCCGTCTATCGTTTGCTGAAAAATAATACACCTGCTGTGACCACGTTTATTCTTCCGGCAACCAGCGAAGTGCCTAAACGTTTAATGCATCCAAAGAAAAAAACCATTGGTTTGCGTATCCCTACCAATCCTGTGTGTCAGATGCTGCTTCAAGAGCTGGGCGAACCGCTGCTCACTTCAACGCTCATCCTGCCAGACCAGACGGATCCTTTAGATGATCCTTATGACATTGAAATGCAGCTTGGTAAGCGTATTGATGTGTTTATCGACAGTGGACTAGGCACATTAAGTACGACTTCTATTGTGGATTTATCAGGAGATCAGCCTGAAGTGATTCGTCGTGGTGTTGGTGATGTCAGTGCTTTTGAATAAATAAAGCTGCTTCTAATGAAGTCTCAGAAGAAAATAAAATGGATTTGTTTTATATCCTCCTGAACCTGAATGAATTTCCTGCCGATCATCTGATCTATGCTGAATTGCCTTGGACACTGGAATCCAAGGCAATATCTATCGATAAAAATTCCAAGCCAGAATTAAATCTGAATATCAACAATATTGAATACTCATACTTTCTTGAGATCGCGATGGCAAGAAAACTTCTACAAGTTTATTCAACAAGCAATGTTTGTCTGGCAGCTACCTGCCAACGTATCATCGAATATGTATTACGAGAGCAGAATTAAAATAACCTTATCACGCATGCCAGGATTTAATAGCTCGCTGCACGCTCCTGAGTAGATGTACTGACCGCTGGTGCAATCGAAGGAACCTGATTATTCAAACTTGGCATTGGGGGTAACGGATCACCTTCTTTATAATGTTTTAACTGCAAGAAGTTTGGACATTCCGACAGTTTTTGCTGATGAGTTGCAAGTTCAGCACCAAACCTGTTTTTGACTGAAACATGAAAAGTGATTTGATCCTCTTCAAGCACATTCAATAACGCAGTCCGGGCTGTGGATTCCATAGTCCTAAAAGAATCAATAGAATTACAGCTCATGGTTTTGACCATTGCAGTAACACCGTCGGGTAAATCTTTGCCCGTATAAAGCGTATTACGCATATAGAAACGAATATGAGGATACTGGTCCAGTACGCTAAAATCCAGTTTCATGGCCTGCATCACTGGTTTGGCCTGCTCGACAAAGCTGGAAAAGCCGCCAGACTTCAGATTGGTACGCATTTCATTTTCAAGCTGCATGAGCTGATATTGAGGATAGCCCCAGAATACCCCTAAGCCGATGACGCCGATTAACACAAGTATGATTGGCATTTTTATAATTAACCTGATCTATGATTGTTATTTATCAATATTTTTTTGGCTATATTAGTTTATTTTTTAGGCGATAGATAACTGTTTTTTCTTATTTTTATCACATATTTCCTGATGAGCTTTAACTCAGTCACTATTTAATAGGTGTTGAGAATCTTTTAAAAATTTTCTATATGAAGTTACAGTTTCTTAAGCCACCCAGACTATATTGTATTTAATTTTAGCTAATATGCTGTTTAATATCAGACTTGTGCATTTTACCAAATTAAAAAAATAAAATTTCTCCTAAAATAAATATGGTTTTTTTGCTTTTGAATGCATATCTATTTTATTTAACGACAATTTTCCAGTACAATGCCAACTACTAAATTATGTGCTTTTTCTCCTGACAACAGCTCGGGGAATAAGCCATTTCATGCCTTTGAAAATTCGCGTGGCTTATAATTGTAATGACTCAAATGCCCCATAACGCTATGGAATCTGCTCCAAACATCCGGGTTCTGGATGAATGGCAAAATACGATTCCAGAGGATCTGTATATTCCTCCAGCAGCGTTTGAAATTCTGTTAGAACATTTTGAAGGCCCCCTCGACTTTTTAATCTACCTGATCCAGAAAAATGGTTTTGACCTGTTACAGGTTGATATCGCGCCCATTGCCTCCCAATATCTGTCCTATATGGATGCGATGAAATCCCTGAATATTGAACTAACCGCGGATTATATGGTGATGGCTGCTTTACTGGCCGATCTCAAATCTCGTTTATTGTTACCTAAACCGAAAAGCGTGGCTGCGGTTGAACAGGATCCAAAACAAGACCTGATTGAGCGCCTGGAAAATTATTTACGGATCAAGCAGGCTGCAGAACGTCTGGGTCAGATGACGATTCTGGAACGTGATACCTTTGAGACCAATGTTCACTTAGGCGAGTTTATCCAACCCAATGAAGGCCATAGTGCTGATCTGCTGCGTGATGCCTTGCTTTGCGTCTTTAACCGTCCTGAACCGGTCATTCATCAGGTGCAACAGGAGCCTGTTTTACTGGAAGAACGGATTGCCTATATTGAAAGCCGTCTGGAATCTGGTGAAGTCTTATCTTTTGATAAATTACTCAAGCCAAGTCAGGGACGCATGGGTGTAGTCGTGACCTTTATGGCCGTGTTGGAACTCACCCGCCAGCAAAAAATTCAAATTATTGCCTCAGGCATTGAGGCACCGCTCGCAATTCAAGGAGCACACGTATGAACACAGAACACAATATCTCCTTGTCTGCGGAAGATAATCTGCATGAAATTCTGATGCAGCTGGAAGCCATTATTTTTGCCAGTGACTCCCCAGTTTCCTTAGCTCGACTGAAAGAAGCATTTCAGGATCGCTATAGCAAGCAGGAGCTGCGCCAGTATTTACAACAGCTTTCCATGCTGATGCATGGCCGTTCTATTGAACTGGTTGAAACTGTGCAAGGTTACCGTTTTCAAGTGCGTGTAAAATATCGTAATATTATTGCACAGACCTGGCCCGAGCGACCGACACGCCTGTCACCTTCATTACTGGAGATGCTTGCGGTGATTGCTTATCATCAGCCAGTGACCCGAGCTGATATTGAACAAATTCGTGGTGTCACGAATAACAGTCAGATTTTGCGTACGCTGTTTGACTGGAACTGGATTAAAGAATCCGGCTTTCGTGAACTCCCTGGAAGACCTGCGTTGTTAGTGACAACGCCACAATTTTTAAATGCGTTTGGCTTAAATTCTTTAGGCCAATTGCCTCCCCTGCAGGATGCCAAGGAAGCTTTTATGGCGCTCGATGCGAATGCACCGAAGTCATAAATAGGTGAACTGTTGAATAATTATTTCTAAGGTTATGCTGTCATGAGTGAAAAGTTGCAAAAGGTGCTTGCACGTGTTGGTTTGGGTTCTCGCCGTTATATGGAAGAAGTCATTGCCGCAGGTCGTGTGAGTGTGAATGGGCAGATTGCCCAAGTGGGTGAACGAATCGAACCAGGTGATGAGCTTCGCATCGATGGTCGTAAAGTGCAGTTCCAGATCGAAGACGAAATCCGTCGTCGTGTACTGATTTACTATAAGCCAGAAGGTGAAATCTGTTCACGTAACGATCCTGAACAGCGTCCAACAGTATTTGACAACCTGCCATCAATTCAAGGCGATCGCTGGGTAATGGTCGGCCGTCTGGATATTAACTCGACCGGTCTGTTACTGTTCACAAATGACGGTGAACTGGCGAATCGTTTAATGCACCCATCCAATGAAATCGAACGTGAATATGCGGTTCGTGTCATGGGTGAAGTGACTCCTCAACTAAAAAACAACATGCTGAAAGGCGTGGTGCTAGATGATGGTCCTGCGAAGTTTGAATCATTCTCTGAACTGGGTGGTGACGGGATCAACCGATGGTATCAGGTGGTAGTGAAAGAAGGTCGTAACCGTGAGGTTCGTCGTATCTTTGAATCACAAGGCCTGAAAGTCAGCCGTTTATTACGTACCCGTTATGGTACCGTGATTCTGCCACGTGAACTTCGTACAGGTCGCTGGATTGAACTGGATAAACAGGATATCGACAACCTGACCAAATCAGTTGAGCTGAAACCGCGTCAAGGTACCGGCTTATTCGGTATGGCGAAACGTCGTAATGAGCGTATGCAGGAAAAACCAATGGCAGCGCGCCGTGGTGGTTACCTGCGTCAGCAACGCCGTGATACCGATGAGCAGCAGCCGCAATACAACAACCGTGAACGTCGCGATGATCAAGGCTTTGGTCGTCGTGAAAACCAGAATGGCACCCAGTTTGCACGTCGTGACAACCGTGAAGACAACCAGTTTGGCCGCCGCGAAAACCGTGAAGGTAATGCACCACGCGGTTTATATGGTGCGAATAAAGGCTTTAAAAAGTTCTAGGCTTTGAATAAGATAGAGTCACTTCGGTGGCTCTTTTTTTTGCAAGAACAATAATAATGACCTAATTTTATCTATCCCTAGTCTTCTCAATAGAACCCGATATAAAAGGCGGGTATCTCCCTTCTATTTCCTAAAAGTGAATTCTTGTCATAAAAAAATGCCCAGCAATGTGGACATTTTTTATTTCGTACTTTAGCAAGTTACTGCGGAATACCCTGAGGAATCGCACTTAACAGACGCTTGGTATAGTCGTGTTGCGGAGACTGATACAGATCATCTGAGTTGGCAATTTCCACCAGATCACCATGATTTAGCACCATGATCTGATCAGAAATATATTTCACCACTGACAAATCATGCGAAATAAAGATGTAACTCAGACCAAATTCATCCTGTAAATCCTGCAATAAGTTCAGTACCTGCGCCTGTACGGATACATCCAGTGCGGACACTGATTCATCACAGATCAAAATCTCAGGCTTTAAGGTCAGACAGCGTGCAATTGCAATCCGCTGACGCTGGCCACCTGAAAATTCATGTGGATAACGATAGAAAGCTTGAGCCGGTAAGCTGACCCTTTCTAATAAATCAAGTGCCATCTGTTTACGTTCTGCATCATCCTTGCCAATATGATGAATCTGCATCGGCTCCATCAGGATTTGTCCCACGGTAAAACGCGGATTCAAAGAAGCATAAGGGTTCTGGAAAATGATCTGGATTTTACGCTGATAGGCCGTAAACTCTTTTTCAGTCATCGACAAGATATCTTTGCCCTGAAACAACGCCTTGCCGCCTGTAGCTTGTTGCAGTCGCATCAGGAGCAAACCAATCGTGGTTTTACCAGAACCTGACTCCCCAACCAGCCCTAAGGTTTTGCCTTTAGCCAGCTGAAAAGACACGCCTTTCACAGCCTGAAATTCATCTTTGCCAAATAGGCCTTTACGGCTATAGAAGGATTTTTTCAGATCACGTACATCGAGAATGATCTCTTCATTACCTTTTAAACCACGGGAACGTTCCTGTTGTAGCGGAGCGTTCGCATGCAGGTCATGCGCCAGACTATCCTGTTTCATAAAGTCGCTAATCACCGGCAAACGCAAAGGACGGTGCGACAGCTGTGGACGGCAATGCAACAAAGCTTGGGTATAAATATCCTGAGGATTGTTCAGGACTTCTGTCACCGAACCTTGCTCACGAATCTCGCCATAACGCATTACAATGACCTGATCCGCAATTTCACCAACTACCGCCAGGTCATGACTGATGAATAACATCGACATTTGACGGCGCTGACGCAAGGATTCAAGCAGGTCCAGAATCTGTTTCTGGATAGTCACATCTAATGCCGTCGTTGGTTCATCAGCAATCAAGAGTTTCGGTTCACAGGCAATAGCCATGGCAATCATCACCCTTTGCTGCTGTCCACCAGACAACTGGCTTGGATAAGCATCAATCTTGGTTTCCGGTGAAGGAATACCGACTTCCTGCAAAAGTTCCAGTGTTCTTTGACGGGCCTGCTTTTTATTCATGCCCAAATGCAGGCGTAGAATTTCAGAAATCTGCATGCCTACGGTAAACACCGGATTTAATGAGGACATCGGCTCCTGGAAGATCATGGCAATTTCTTTGCCACAGATCTGACGCATTTCACTCGACTTAAGTTTCAATAAGTCCCGACCTTCAAACAGGATCTGACTGTCTTCAGCGACCTTAGAATTTTCTGGCGCCAAAAGTCCCATCACTGCTAATGAAGTTACAGATTTACCACTTCCGGATTCACCGACTAACGCCACTGTGGTATTGGCCGGAATTTCAAATGAAATTCCTTTGACCGTTTCCACATATTGTTTATTTTCACCTTTAAAACTGACACGTAAGTTATCTACGCGAAGTAACGCGGGTGCTGTGCTTGGATTCATTTCAGACATCGCTGCGCTCCTATTTCAGTTTTGGATCTAATGCATCACGTAATGCATCAGTAAACATTGAGAAAGCTGTCACCAGTACCGCCATCGCCACCGATGCCGCAGTCAACTGCCACCATTTACCTAAAATCAGCTCGCTTTGCGCTTCATTCAGCATACTACCCCATGACACCACACCAATCGGTACGCCAAAGCCTAAGAAGCTGAGAATGACTTCGGACTTGATAAAGGCCACTGCAAGAATGGACATTTGAACCAAAGCGATATGACTGACATTCGGAAAAATATGCACGAAGATACGGCGCATATTGCTTACCCCAATGGCTTTCGCTGCCAGTACATATTCACGTGCAGTATGCTTCATATATTCCGCACGAACCAGGCGGAATACCCCGGTCCAGCCGGTCAGACCCAAAATCAGGATAATCGATAAAATCCCTTTTTGTTGCAGTACTGCTGCAATCGCTAACACCAGCAACAGATAAGGAATAGAAGTAAAGATATTGTAGAACCAGTTCAGCACATCATCGACCCAACCACCGAAATAGCCAGCAATCGCACCAAGTACTGTACCAATCACCACCGCAACCAGCGCAGCAATCAGGCCAACTAAAATCGAAGTTTCTGCACCTTTAATGGTTTTCAGTAGTACATCCTGCCCCCATTTATCTGCGCCAAAGAACAGGCTCTGTTTAAGCTCACTACTCTGATCCAGTAACTGACCCCCTAATTCCTGATCAATGGCTTTCATATCTTCAGCCAGTGGATCGACTACACCATAATAATCAATCACACCTGCGCCCTGTTCAGCAGCAATTTCTGCTTCCAGTTCTGCAATCACATCTTTTAAAGGATCAACTGGATTAACTGGTACTACGGCAGATTCAGTACTTTGATCTTCACCTGCCGCTCCAGGTACAGACGGTGTATAGATAAAACTTGGGGGTGCATAACTCACCGCTACTTCCTTATTCCAGTCCTTGGCAATCACACCTGTCATGGAAAGCAGCAACATCAGCAGATAAAACAGCACCACAAATAGGGAGAACATCGCAATGCGGTCACGTTTCAGACGACGCAACGCCAGCTGCCATAATCCGGTTGAAGCAGACTCAGGCACTGCTGAAGCATGTTGCTCTTTTTTAAATATCGCACTCAGCATAATTCACCTACTTCAACTGTACACGTGGATCGACCCATTTATAGATCAGATCAGCAATCAGGTTAAATAACATGGTCGCAGCCGCAACATAGACCGTAATCGCTTTAATTACCGGAAAGTCAGAACGTTCAACTGCGATAATCACTTCACGGCCAATGCCAGGAATACCGAAGAAACGTTCAATCAGGAAAGCACCGATCAGTAAAGCCGGAAGTCCCGCCATGACATCAGTAATGATTGGAATCGAAGCATTGCGCAGTACGTGCACGCCCAGAATGCGGCTTTCGCCCAGACCTTTGGCACGTGCGGTACGGACATAATCCTGATTGACTTCATCCAGAACAAAACTGCGGTAGAGACGTAAAGTCGGTGCAATACTCACCACCAGCATGATTAATACTGGCAATAGTGCATATTTGAATAAATTTTCAGTAAAGTTATCGCTCCAGCCCTGTACCGGGAACCAGCTCAGTTCATAAGCCAAGACGTACTGGAATACGATGATATAGACCAGAATACTGATCGACATACCGATGGTACACAGCATCATGATCATGCGGTCAGTCAGCGAACCACGCACTGAAGCCACCCCGAGCGCCAGAATGATTGAAACAATCGTTTGCAGAATCGTCAGTGGAATCAGAATGGTCAGTGATGGCCCCAAACGCGTGGTAATAATCTGGGATACCGACTCACCGGTACTCCAGCTCACGCCATAATCAAAGGTCAAAATCTGCTGGATAAAAATCCACAGTTGTACGTAATAAGGCTGATCGACCCCGAGCTGCTGGCGGATATTTTCAATCTGCTCAGCATTGGCCATTTTACCGGCCAGGATATAGGCCGGATCTCCCCCGACCCAGTTAAATAACAGGAATATCAGCAGAATCACCCCCAGCATGGTGGGGATCATTTGCCAAATCCTTCGAATAATATATGCCAGCATCGCTTTCCTTCCTTGACTTAATGTCCTGAAATTTCATTAAAGAAAGCTTTGCTGTCCGGATCACGGCCCAGAAAATCCTTAACCATCTGATCGCCCGGCTTTTGTCCGCCTTGTGCCAGTACAGTCTCGCGATAGTGCATGCCGACTTTTGGATCCATCAGATGGTCACCATAAGCAGACAACATATCGAGTGCCAGCACTTCAGACCACATATAGCTGTAATAACCCGCCTGATAGCCACCCATCAAATGTCCGAACTGACCCGGGAATTGCTGACCTGGAACAGAGCCCAACGCAGTTTTACTTTCCATATCCTGCCAGAGTTTTAATGGATCAATACTTTTCGCATCTTTACCGTGCAGGGCCATGTCGTACTGAGCATATAAAGTCTGACGGGCATAATGCAGGCCGCGACCATAATTTTTCACATTCTTTAAGCGCTCGGTCATGGCTTCATCGACACGAGGACAAGCAGGTTCACAGTAATCCGCTACTTTAGATAAAGTCTCGAAACGGCGCGCCCACTCTTCATACATTTGCGAAGGTGCTTCAACAAAGTCACGCTCTACCGATGTACCTGACTGCTCGGTATAACGGGTCTTCGATAATATTCCGTGCAGCGCATGACCCATTTCATGTACAAAAGTCTCCAGCTCATTACTGTTCAGACCTTTACGGTTGAAGTTGGTCACCAAAACAGAGACCGGACGGCGATGATTTAAACGGCTGCCACCATAAACGCCCCAGACTGCAGCATGGCCATATTTGCCTTCACGTGGATATTTATCGACATAAAGTCCGCCCATAAACTCACCAGTGGCTTTGTCATGCACGGCATAGTATTCAACTTCATCGTGCCAGGCTTTGACTTTTACCGGCTTGAATTCAATCCCATATAATTCGGAGGATACGGCAAATAACCATTTTTGCGCCGCTTCAGTCGGGAAATAATCACGCAGTTTTTCCTGATCCACCTTATATTTGGCCTGACGCAGTTTTTCACTCCAGTAGCCTTGGCTCCAGCGCTCAATTTCTGCTTTTTCCAGCGGAATTTTTAAGGTTTCTGCCTTGAACTGACGTAATTCTTCAACATCCTGCTTTTCTAATGGCGCAACTTTGGCATAGACCTCATCCAGAAAACTATTGACTGCTTCTGGGGTTTTGGCCATGCGATCTTTTAAGGCAACATAAGCATAGCTGTCTTTATCGAATAGCTGGGCCAATTCATAACGCAGATCAATAGCCTTTTTCATGTATTCGAGGTTTTTCTCAGTCCCTCGGCGGGTATAGGCAGTCTGATAACGTTTACGAGCTTCATCACTCTCTGCCAGCTCCATAAATGGCTGATATTCCGGATAGTCGAAGCCGAGCAGATAATTGCCCTTTTCATTTTTCTTTAAACCGGCGATATAGCTCTCAGGTAAACCTTTCAGCTCTGCAACAGTGAATTCAACTTTTTCAGGGTTATCACGTACATTCTTGGAATAGTCCTGCCCCAGTTTGGTACTTTCTTCAATAATTTCCTTCAGACGCTTCTGTTTCTCTGCGCTGAGTTGTACCCCCGTTTTTTCAAACTGATTCAGAATATCTTTCAGGAATTTTTCATCGACCGGATCTGTGGCTTTCAGTTTCTTGAACTGGGCATACAGTTTTGGACTCTGATACATGGAAGTCAGGTATTTACTGATTTTCAGCTCACAGTCATCTGCTGCCTGACGCAAGGCTGGATCAGGATCAACATTACTATATAGACCGATAGGTGAAACAAAATCACCGATCGATGCCTGCAATGTATCCCAAGCTGCCAGATAAGGACGGGCTTCAGCCTTATTTTTGATTTTCTGGCTTTCAAATTTCTGGATATCTTTTTGCATTTTATCCAGATTGGCATCGCACAATGCCGGAATTTCTGCAGCCTTGAATAAAGGCAAAAGCTGGGTTTGGGTCTCTGCCATGACGGTTTGAGATCCCCCGATCATCGCCAGACAGAGTGTGGTAAATTTCAAGTGTTTTAATGTCATCATCATCTCCAGCTTTTTCTTACTTTTTAGTATCAATATCGATATACATCCATTCTGTAGACAGAATCGGATGGGACTTGTGTCCAATAACATGAGGTTGCGCTAATGCATTACGGTAAGTGCTATACAGCATCATGGTTGGCATATTGACCTCTAAAATACGGGTCATTTTTCGATAAACCAGATCACGTTCAGGACCCGGTGGCATGCTTTGACTCTGTTCATATAAACGGTCATATTCCGCATGCTTGAAACAGGCATTATTGGTGACATTGACGTTTTTGCCATAGAACAGCTGCATGAAGTTGTCAGCATCCGGATAATCGGCAATCCATGCAGAGCTTTTAAACATGGTTTTACATTGCTTTTCCAGCTTGATGCCTTCAGCAAATGGCATGGCCTTACTGGTCAGTTTGATATGAATATTATCTAAGGTCTTTTTCCAGAATTCGCCCTGTTGCTGACCACGACTGGTATTGGCCGTAATCAGTTCAATCACCAGAGGTTTGCCTTCAGGAGTTCTCCTCCAGCCATCCGCACCGATCTTATAGTTATAGCGATCCAGCAACATATTGGCTGCCTTGACCGAATATGGCGTACTGGTTTTATAAGCGGGTGAATAGCCTGCAACTCCTGGCGGAATAGGCATGTGCAGTTTTGCACCATCTCCTTTAAGGAGTACGCTAATCATATTTTCAACAGAAAAAGCCATTGCCATCGCACGACGTAAGGCAATTTTTTCTGGCGTAAAGCCACCTACTACCGGATCTTGCATATTCCAATAATGGTAGTTAATCGATGGCTCCAACATGCGTGACAGCTTGATGCCTTGCTTGACCAGCTCAGGTTTTAACTTGTCACCATCCAATGCCTGCACGACCAGATCGCCGTCGATTTCCACCAGATCCAGTTCATTTTTCTTGAATGACAACATCCGTGATTGGGCTTCTTCAATGACACGCACATCAATGGTGCCGATTTGAGGCATTTTTTTGCCCTGCATCGCACTGACAATCGCCTGGTCTTCTGCACTATTGGCTTTATAATTCCAGACAAAACCACGGTAAGCCGGATTTGGCTTTAAGATAATGCGTGATCCCGGTGTCCAGCGACTAAGTACATAAGGCCCTGTACCGACCGGCTTACTCATTACCCAGCCAGCTTTGTCTTTATACTTTTCAATGACTTCGCGTGCAACTGCGGCAGCTGGACCGTGGGCCAGCAACATCGGAAAGTTCTGATCCGGATTATTCAGCTTGAGTACCAAGGTATAGCGATCTGGAGTCTGAATACCTTCAAATGGATTTTCATAGACTTTGCCATTTTTTTTCGCCATGGCTGTCCATGCTTCCAGCCCTTTGATCCGACCATCCAGCAACCAGCTATTTGGTGAATTAAGTTTTGGATCTAAGAGACGCTTTAGAGAATAGGCATAGTCATAGGCGGTCAGTTCACGTTTTTTACCGCCAAAGACCGGATCATCTGCAAAGTAAATGCCCTTTTTAACTTTAATGGTATAAGTCAAACCGTCTGCACTGACTTGAGGCATATCTACCGCAGTCAATGGCACCAGTTTCGCTGGGGAAGCCAGATAATCATAGGTATATAAGGTTTCGAAAATCGCCGAGTTAATCTTGGCCGAATAACGGTCATGGATATAACCGGGGTCGAAACCGGTTTCAGCCGCGGGAAAGACCGTTTTTAAGACTTTATTTGGATTGGCGGGATTGGCAGCCCATGTGGGTGCAGCACCGGCCATCATTAAACTGGCCATTAAGACACCACTGGCCAGCTTTTTTAAAGCGTTTGTATTCACATTCATACTGGTTCTTAATCTTCTCAAGTTATTTTTTAACAGGTTCAATATCCAGATATTGCCAAACTGCTCTAGTCACCGGATGTGCCTTAAAGCCCTGTACCTGTGGGTGAATCAGCCAGTTACGTACCCGGGTATTGTGCAAAATCCATGGATTATCGGCCTCCATCTGGCGGTTCATCTGCTCATAATATGGAGTGCGTTGCTGAGGCGGCAGTTTCATCGCAGTTTGATACAGCGCGTCATAGGCTTTAGAGGTATAGCAGCTCAGGTTACCTTGCTGGGCATTTGGGCCATACAGCAATTGGGCAAAGTTTTCCCCTTCCGGATAATCTGCAATCCAGGCGCCACCCCACATCATATGTTTGCACTGGGTGGCTTCTTTTAAATTGTCGGCAAAATTACTGACTTTAAATTCAACTTTTACCCCGATTGCATCCAGGTTCTTTTTCCATAGCTCCGCAGAAATGACGGAAGAACTTGAGCTGGTCGAGTTCATTTTCAAAACCAATGGTTTGCCATCAGGCAAGGTGCGGTAACCGTCGGCGCCTTTCTTGTAGCCAAAACGATCGAGCAGTTTATTGGCGAGTAATGGGTTATAGGCAATACTGCTTCTATAATTCGGGTTATATCCGCCCACGCCTTCAGGAAGAATCATTTCAGCTTTAACAGCATGCCCCTTATATAGCTGCTGGATGGCCTCTTTCTGGTTATAGGACAAGGCAATCGCACGGCGTAGTGCAATTTTTTCCAGTGAGTCTCCACCAATCACCGGATCACGCATATTCATGATGGTATAGGTGATTTCCGGTTCTTTATTCGGATAATGCAGGATGCCTTTTTTCTTGTATTCACTTTTCAGCTGCTTATTTTCCAGTGCCTGTTCAGCGCCACTTGCAGTCAGTTTGTCATAGTCTAATTGTCCAGATTTTAAAGCCAGCCAACGTGATTGTTCTTCTTCAATGATACTGATCTTGACCTTGCCGATTTGCGGCATCTGCTTGCCTTGCATGGCTTTAACAATCCGTTGATCCCACTCTGAACCATCCCCCTTAAAGTTCCAGACAAAACCGCGATAATTTGGATTAGCGGTTAACTCAATGCGGCTACGCGGCACATATTTGTGTAACTGGTATGCCCCTGTTCCGACTGGGTGCTGACCTACCCGATCGCCATAATGTTCGATGACTTCGCGTGCAGTGCCAGCAAAAGCGACATAGGCCAGAATGTAAGGAAAGTTCAGGTCTGAACGGGTCAGGGTAATTTGTAAGGTATATTTATCTAGGGCTTTTAAACCGGCAATCGGAGCATCATAGTTAAATTTGCCCGTTTTTTTGGCCTGCTGGATAATTTGATCTGCGCCAAGAATTTTGCCTTCGATAAAAGAAAAAGAAGGCGAATGGTTTTTCGGATCCATCACCCTTTGCATGGAATAAATATAATCCCGGGCAACCAGTTCACGCTTCTTGCCCTGAAAGGCTGGATCCGGACTGAAATAAATTCCTGGCTTGATTTTAAAGGTATAAACTTTGCCATCCTGTTCAACGACGGGTAAAGACTCGGCGGTATTTGGGGCCAAAATTGCAGGCCGGGCCAGATAGTCATAACGCAACAAAGGCTCGAAAATGGCCTCAGCAACGCTACCACTATAAAAATTATAGGTTTTGACCATATCAAAACCATCATCAGGTGCTTCGAAAGCCAGGTTTAAAACTTTATCCGGATGTGCAGATGATTTTGCCCAGGCAGTTTGCCCCGAGCTCATAGCCAAGGCCAAAATCGTCATGCTAAAAAGTGCTGATTTCAAATTTGTACCTATTCTTTATCTTGAAGTTTTATTGCTATAGGAAGTTTTAAATACATCATCCCATATTTGCTTCAATGGATGGGTCAAAGCTGGACAGATGGAATAAACTGAACAAAGCGAATTTCATGCCATCCTTGCAAAAAATAGGGATTTCTTCCTGTTTTTAACTGAAAAAAGTTTATTTTTATTAATTATTTAAAACATTATGAATAACATAATATTTTCCATGAATCATTAATTAAATTTTTATCCTTAAAATTCTCACTAAAGTTCATTTCGCACAAAAATAACTCAACCCTGTTTCATCTTATTGCACTATTGTATACCTTTAGGTAAACAATAAATAAACACAAGTAATTGTATTATAAATAATTTATTTTAAAAAAATATTGTATATTTTATGTAAAAATTATGCACCATGATTAAACTTTATTCAATTTCCCTCTCATTTTTGGACTACTTTCTTATTCATTAAATATTTATTTATTGCTTTCACAGGGTTCTCTCTTCCTTCTTTCTTCAGATTCGATACACAGACTTCTTAATTTTTCTTCAGTATAACTCGACTAAATCAAACCAAATTCAATTAAATTAATATTTTTCAATAACTTAAAAATATAAAAATATAAAATTTTATAAGTTGGCATTCGCCTTGCTTAGATCAACCCAGCACTACTTCACATAACAAAAGGGTGAAATTTACGATGAAAAAAAATAAATTGGTCGGATCTATGGGGGCTCCAACCGTCAGCAAAAGACTACTCAAGTTAAGCGCACTCAGCTTAAGTATGATGTGTCTGCCGCTGGCCCATGCCGAAGAAGCTGCATCTGCTGAACAGCCAACTAAAGTTCAGAAAGTGACAGTGACGGGTTCATCAATCAAGGGGGTTGCTGCACAAAGTTCTTCACCAATCACCGTCATCAAAGGTGAAGATCTTGCGAACCAGGGTGTAACTACTGTTGAAGAAGCTTTAGTAAAAGTCAGCGCCAACCAGGCTGGTTTCTCTACTGCTCAAAACGTAGGTGCAAGTAATACTTCAGGTTCTACAGCCAACTTACGTGGTCTAGGCTCAGACAAAACGCTTGTGCTTTTAAATGGCCGCCGTCTTGCCTATAGTGCATTCAGTACAGATAGTACCAACTTAAACATCATCCCTATGGCGATGATTGACCGTATTGAGATTTTACGTGATGGTGCTTCTGCAGTTTATGGTGCAGATGCGATTGCGGGGGTAATCAACTTCATCACCAAATCTGAATACAATGGCTTAGGCGTTACCGGAGCCTTACATGAAACTGAACATTCAGGTGGTGAGAAACAACAAGCTGCGATCTTCGGTGGTTTCGGTGACCTGGATGAAAATGGCTTTAACGTCATGGGTGTCTTGGACTACCGTAAATCTAACCAGATCCATGCTCAACAGCGTAAAGTCAGCCGCCGTGGTGGTGTAATTCCTGAATTAGGTATTGATGCCGGCTCTGCAAGCGGCTTCCCGGCAAACATCTATGATCCAACCACTGGTTACTTAGGTAACCCATATCCAGATGACTGTAATAATGTTCCATGGTCTTCTCCAGATGACGGCTTCTGTTACCTGAATACGCAGGCTTTGATTGCGATCAAACCACAGGTTGAAACACTGTCTGCATTAGGTAAAGGGACATTCAAGCTTAATGATTCATTAAATGCGGTTGGTGAATACGTGTTTACACGTTCTGAAGTATCCACTTCAATTGCACCAGACGTTTATGGCCGTACCGTGACTTTACCTTCAAGCAGCCAATACTATCCAGGTAATGGTATTACTCCAGCTATTACAGATGGCGAGTTAAGCGGTGACCCACTTCAACTTTACCTCCGTTCTCAGGCAGGCAACCGTCAAAGTATGTCAACCAATGACTCTCACCGCTTCTTTGCAGGTATTGAAGGTGAGGCATTAGGCTGGGATATCAACGCAGGCGTGTCATACGCGAAAAGTGAAGCAACTGATGAGTTTACAGGGGGTTACTTACACCGTAGCAACCTGCAAACTGCATTGAATGAAGGTCGTATCAACCCATTCGGTCCAGCACGTCCAGGCGATACCCCTTGGGAATCATTTGTGATTAATGGCGAAACTAACACCGCCTCTTTAGAGTCTACAACTGCAGACTTTACAATCAGCCGTCCAATTTTTGAATTACCTGCAGGTGATGTTGGCTTTGCCTTCGGTGGTAGCTTCACGACTCAAGACTGGGAAGCAAAAGTAAACTCTGAAATCGTGGCTCAAGTACCAGGTTCTGGTATTGATCCGAGCAAACCAATCAGTAAGGGTGATCGTGACATCACAGCATTCTTTACTGAATTCCAGATTCCAATCTTGCCAAGCCTGGAAGCTCAAATTGCTGCCCGTTATGATGACTACAGCGACTTCGGTGATACCTTCAACCCGAAAGTTGGTCTTCGTTGGGAACCAATGAAGGAAGTCATGTTCCGTGCATCTTATAGCACCGGTTTCCGTGCACCAAGCTTGTACGAAATCAACGCGCCAATCAGTGAAACCTGGACAGGTGCGAAATACAATGACCCTGTGTTATGTCCAGGTGGCACGCCAGTCGAACCTAAATATCAGGTTGAATGTAATACCCAGTTTAAGCGTACCCAAGGTGGTTCACCTGACCTGCAACCAGAAGAATCTACATCATTCACTGCTGGTTTAGTATTTGAACCAATCAAAAACCTGGTCTTCACTGCTGACTACTTCAATATCGAGATCGATGGTCTGGTAGGTACAGTGGGTGAATCATCAATCTTTGGTAATCCAGACCTTTATGCAGACCGTTTCATACGTGATAGCGAAGGCCGTATCCAGCACATCCGTACTACCCTGATGAACTCTGGCGGTTTAAAAACTTCAGGTGTAGACCTGAGCCTGAACTACCTGACACCTAAAACATCTACTGGTCGTTTCGGTTTCGGTATTGATGGTACTTACGTGATCAATCTGGACTACCAAAGTGAACCAGGCGGTGAATGGTCTGGTCTGGTAGGCAAATATGAAGACCCGGCAGTAGTTCGCTGGAAACATGTTGCCAACCTGAACTGGTCTTATGAAGACTGGAAAATGATCTTTGAACAACAGTTCACTCGTGGTTATGAAGACTACTCTGGCGAACGTGATGTGGGTGACTACACACTTTATAACTTCGCAACAACTTATAAAGGCTTCAAAAACCTGGAGTTGACTGGCGGTATCCTCAACATCTTTGATGAAGAGCCTGCTGCATCTGATGTTCTGGATAACTTCCAATACGGTTATGACCCTCGTTACTCAGATCCTACAGGTCGTACTTACTACATCCGTGGTACTTACAAATTCTAAGACAAGCTTTCTGCAAATACAGCGCCATGCTGTATTTGCAGTATTCATATCATTTTAGCCAAACAAAAAATAATGCAGCTACATCAGCTTTGAAATAAACCGTTATTTCTTGTTTGTCTTAAATTCCAGGAGTCATGATGAGCACAACGTTTGAAGACATAGAAAAAAGCTCCGCCAAAAAGTTGACTGGAATTGGTGTCGTGATTTTCTTGCATATCCTGGTGGGCCTGGTGCTAATGGCAGGTATGGCAAAAGACATCATCAAACCGTCAGAAGAACCGGTTGAATTGATGATTATTCAGGATATTAAACCACCAGAACCAGAGCCACCTAAAGAAACCCCACCTGAGCCACCTAAAATTGTAGAAAAAGTGGCACAGGTTCCTGAGGTTAAACCGGTAGAAAAAGTGGTTCCGGTACAGAAAACACAGCCTACACCAACAGTCACTCAACCGGTTGCAGAACCAACGCCTGTAGCTGCAGCAACACCATCCCCAAGTCCGGTGGCTGCACCAGCTCCAGTTGTTGCAGCGGCACCTGCTGCTCCACCGCAACCAACTGGCGTTACACGCGGCGTATCTCAAGGTGAAGCTGGCTGTAAGCGTCCAGATTATCCACGTGATGCATTAATGAATGAAGAGCAAGGTAATGTGCTGATCTCTGTCTTTGTGAATACCGACGGCAAAGTGAAAGATGCCAAAGTAAAAAAATCCAGTGGCAGCCGTTCACTTGACCGTGCAGCGTCCAAGGCTTTCAGCTTATGTACCTTTAAACCTGCAATGAAAAATGGTGAACCACAAGAATCTTGGTACGACATTCCCTACGAATTTATCTTGGACTGATCCAGACAACAGATTAAAAACAAAATGAGGAGATTCATTATGAAAAACGCACGACACACTTTAAAAAATATCACTGCTGCAAGTGTCATTGCGGCAAGTACTTTACTACCTTTGCAAACCGTATTTGCTGAAGAATCCCCTACACCTGCAACGACAGTCACTGAAACGGCAACCCCAACTCCTGCGACTGTCGCTGAGCCTACACCGCCAGCACCTGCTGCAGCTGAAAAACCTGCCAGCAACCCTTATGGTCTGGAAGCCATGTGGAAAGAAGGCGACATGGTGTCTAAAGTGACCCTGTTCATTCTGGTGATCATGTCGATCGGTACCTGGTACATCATGATCACCAAGTGCTTGCAACAAGGCAAGATTCGCAAACAAGCCAAAGAAGCAGAGCATCAGTTCTGGGAATCTTCTTCTCTGGATAATGCAGCGCAAAATCTGGATGAAGCCAGCGTATATCGTTTTATCGCTGAAAAAGGCATCAAGTCAACCAAAAACCATGGCGGTACTTTACTTGAGCGTATCGACTTTAATACTTGGGTTACGATTTCTATTTCACGCGCAGTCGACAAGATTCAAAGCCATCTGAGTGGCGGTCTGGCCTTCCTTGCTACAGTCGGTTCTACAGCACCTTTCGTAGGTCTGTTTGGTACCGTTTGGGGCATTTACCATGCACTGACTGCAATTGGTATTTCAGGACAGGCATCAATCGATAAAGTTGCTGGTCCGGTCGGTGAAGCACTGATCATGACTGCAATCGGTCTGGCTGTGGCAGTTCCGGCAGTACTTGGTTACAACTGGTTAACTCGCCGTAATAAAGCTGTAATGGAAGAAGTTCGTACCTTCGGTTCTGACCTGCATGCTGTACTACTGAGCGGCGAAATCAGCTCAAACAATCCTGTTCACCGCGACACAAAATAAAAATGGGGGTCAACCATGGGAATGATGGTCAATTCAAACGACAGCGATGATGAGGTCATTGGTACCATTAATACCACGCCTCTGGTTGATGTGATGCTGGTACTGCTGATTATCTTTCTGATTACAGTACCGGTTGCAATTCATACCGTACCGGTCGATCTGCCTGAAGAACGTAATGTCCCGTATGAAACCAAGCCGGAAAATATCCAGCTGGCAGTCAATAAAAATGGCGATATTTTCTGGAATGAATCCTATATTCCGGACAAGGCAATTTTACTGACCCGTTTACAGGCAGAAGCCCAGAAACGTCCTCAGCCTGAGGTGCATATTCGCGGTGATCAAAGAACAGCTTTTGAAGCGATTGATCAGGTCATCAGTACTACCCAGCAAGCAGGTATTGGCAAGATTGCATTTGTCACGACCCCGCCCGCTTCACCTTAAGATTGAGGGAGAATCCAGTTATGGGAATGAATGTTGGCTCAAATCAGGATGATGATGTAATGCTGGACGTCAACATGACACCATTGATTGATGTCATGCTGGTCTTGCTGATTATGTTTATTATCACTATTCCATTGCCGAATAATTCGATTAATATCAACCTGCCGAATGGTACACCACCACCGACTGAGGAAAAACCGCCAGAGATTGTGAATTTGCGTCTCGATGCTCAAGGCCAGATCTTCTGGAATGATCAGCCAGTGGCCAATGCTCAAGCGCTAGAAGCCTTATTCAAGACCGTGGCGCAAAAAGCCGATCAGGATCAGATTAAAATCAAGGCTGATCGTGCAACTGAATACAAGCATATCGCGATGGTGATGGCTGCGGCTCAGCGTCTGGAAGTGAAAAAAATCGGAATTGTCAGTAACAACAATTCTTAAGTCTATAGAATCAAAAAACCCAGCATCTGCTGGGTTTTTTTATTATTCAATATCTTACATTTGTGACTGGATATAGTTTTGTAGACCAATCAGCTCGATCAAACGTAACTGTTTTTCTAACCAGTAAGTATGATCTTCTTCCGTATCCGACATTTGCTGGCGCAGCATGTCACGGGTCACATAATCGCCCTTCTCTTCACAAAGTTTGACCCCTTGAGCCAGCTTTTCACGGACATGATACTCAAGCTTCAGGTCAGCTTTCAGGCAGGTCACTACATCTTCACCAACTTCGATGTCATCACGCTGCATATTTGGCGTACCTTCAAGAAAAAGGACACGACGGATCAGGGCATCTGCATGCTGTGCTTCTTCCTGCATTTCATGGTCGATGCGTTCAAAGATTTTAGTCAGACCCCAATCTTCATACATACGAGAGTGAATCAGGTATTGATCACGAGCAGCCAGTTCGCCACCGATCAGCATATTTAAATAATCTACGACTTCTGGATTACCGCGCATTTGAATTACTCCCTGCTTTTATCATCCTATTATGGAGAAAAGATGTTTGTTTTGCAAAAGCAAAATTATGGTAAATGTCTGATTTTTATATAATTAAAATGAGAAGCACTTGCATTTACGCTCTCTGTTCGGACAAATCCCATTTATAAAACAACATCTTGCATTTTTCGTTCCGTTTTTATTCAATCCAGCAAGCTGGAATATTCAAACGTTAATTTTTGTAAATATTAATAAGCACTTATCTTGTTGCTTATTTTTATCTTGGACTCACCTGTTTGGCCTGGTTCATGCATAATTGTGCCTACGATGAAAGAAGTCAAAACAACAACGGTTTAAATATGACATTACAACATAGCACAGCACCTGTTCTGGTCACCGGCGCATCTGGCTATATCGCCAGTTGGGTGATCCAGAAACTTTTGAAACAGGGTTATACCGTACATGCCACTGTACGTGACCTGAATAAAACCCAGAGTTATACGCACCTTGAACAAATTGCAAACAGCAGCCCGGGGACCTTAAAGCTGTTTGAAGCTAACCTGCTCAAGCCCGGTTCTTTTGATGCGGCCATGGAAGGGTGTGAAATTGTCTTTCATATGGCCTCGCCTTTTGTGGTCACCAATTATAAGGATGCGCTCAAAGACATTATTGAACCGGCAATTCTGGGTACGCAAAATGTGCTGAATAGCGTCAATAAAACTGAATCTGTCAAACGTGTGATTGTCACCTCAAGTATTGCCTCAACGTATGGCGATGCGATTGATATTTTGCAAACCGAGCACACCAGTTTTGATGAATCTCACTGGAATACCACCAGTTCAGAAACCCATCAGCCTTATCCATATTCCAAAGTCATGGCAGAACGCAAAGCTTGGGAAATGGCGGAAGCACAGGATCGCTGGGACCTGATCTGTATCAATCCGGCACTGGTCTTTGGGGAATCCTTAACGCCTAATACTCAATCAGGCAGTGTGGAAGTTCTGCAACAGTTTGCCAATGGCATGACCTTGCTGGGTGTTCCACCAATGTGGAATGGTGTGGTGGATGTTCAAGATGTTGCGGAAGCCCATATCCGTGCTGCATTTAATCCGGAAGCGCATGGCCGTTATATTATCTGTAGTGAGACTTTGAGCCTGCTAGAAATGGGTAAAATCCTGCGTGAAGCATTTGGTCCAAAATTCCCGTTTCCGCGCAACCAGTTGCCAAAAACGGCTTTCAAGATTTTTGGTCCTCTGGCCGGCTTTAGCCGTAAATTTGTTGAACTCAATATGGGTTATCCAATTTTCTTTAATGCACAAAAAAGTAAGGATGAACTCGGTCTGGAATATCGTCCAGTAAAAGAAAGCTTGGTCGAACATTTCCAGCAATTGCTGGATGATGGTGTGGTGAAGAAATATATTCCTTAATTGTACGAGCTCAAACCTGATCTGACAGTGACCGATTTTTTATGGTGTCTGTCAGATTAAATTTGAGCTACTACACCGACTTATGCGCCCACAAGCTCACTATTCCTGCATAAAAACAAGCTAAGCAGAAGTCCAACGCGCATTTTTCCACGCTTGCTGTTGCTTTGTATCTAGAAAAGTCCAAGCCACAAAACGACTCTCTTTTTGCCCCTGCGTCATTTTAATAGTTTTTACATCCACTGCACCGCACTTACGCAAGGTATTTAACAGCATAGGCAATGTGGTTTTCTTAGAAACCAGTGTACTAAACCAAAGACATTGCTCAGCAAACTGTGTGCTCTCTTGTACCATCTGGCAAACAAAGCGTTCTTCTCCACCGTCACACCACAGCTCGTTCTTTTGTCCGCCAAAGTTTAACACCACCTTAGAGCGATCAACCGGTTTGCCAAGTTTGCGTAATTTTTGCGTTGCTGTGGCATTTGCCTCATCTTGCGAAGCATGAAATGGTGGGTTACACAGGGTCAAATCAAAACGATCTGAAGGTTTAATCACACCTTTGAAGATATTGCTGGGTGTCTTCTGCAATCGAATCTGAATCCCCTTCCTGAGATTCGGATTTGCCTCCACGATAAATTGAGCGCTTTTAACCGATGCCGAATGAATGTCTGAGCCGACAAATTTCCAACCATAACTACGATGCCCAATGATCGGATAAATACAGTTCGCCCCTACCCCAATATCTAATACGTGAACGGCGTGTCCTGTTGGAATCTGACCGTTATTATTGAGACTTAACAGGTCAGCCAAATAGTGAATATAGTCGGCTCTACCCGGAATCGGTGGGCAAAGATAATCTTGAGGAATATCCCAATATTGAATGCCGTAAAAATGCTTGAGCAATGCTTTATTGAGCATTTTCACAGCTTGAGGATCAGAGAAGTTGACTGAAAGATCGTTATATTGATTCGGGCTGACAAAAGGCGCAAGTTCCGGACAAGTCTTGATCAGCTGAGGAAAATCATAACGACTGCGATGCAGATTTCGTGCATGTAATTGCGATTTTTGTTGCGGAAAAGATTTCTTTGCTTGCGCCATGTGTATGCCAATCATCAAAGGGAGAACAGAATCAATCAGGCAGGATCTATACCTGCAAATGAATCTATTGTACGTGAATTCAACTTACATTACCGAACCCGTCCTTGTATTTGTCTATCCTCCCCTCTCATTCACCTATAGTTTTGAACTAGCAATAAAAAAGACACCTTAAGATTCATCATCCTGGGTGTCTTTTTTATTTGAGTCATTGTTTAGAGCTAATTATTCTTCGATTTGCCCATGCTCCTTCATCAAAGCAATAAATTGCGCTTCATTGATCACGGGCACACCGAGTTTTTCTGCTTTATCGAGCTTAGAACCGGCTTTTTCACCCGCCACCACGCATTTGGTCTTGCTAGAGACACTGCCACTGACCCGTGCACCTAAGGCTTGCAGTAATTGCGTCGCTTCATCACGTCCCATAGAGCTTAAAGTTCCAGTCACTACCCAGCTTTCGCCATTCAGTGGTTGGCGCGTTGGTGCAATTGGCGCATCCCAATGAATACCGGCAGCCAACAAGCGATCCAATACTTCCAGATTATGCGGTGCCTGGAAGAAATCAACAATCCACTCTGCTGTAATATCACCAACATCCGGTGTTTTCTTTAAAGCGTCTACATCAGCACTACGTAAAGCGTCGAGAGTCTGGAAAGTATTGGCCAGCATACGTGCTGTCGTTTCACCTACGCCACGAATCCCGAGCGCATAAATAAACGCTGCCAATGTAGTTTTCTTGCTGTTCTCAATCGAATCAATGAGATTTTGAACGGACTTTTCACCCATTTTTTCGATTTGCAGTAATTGCTCACGATGCTCATGCAAGTGATAAATATCCGACACATCTTTCAAAAGATTGAGATGTAACAGTGACTCCACCCAGCGATCGCCCAAACCTTCGATATCCATGGCCTTACGTGAAACAAAGTGACGGATGGTCTCAATGCGCTGCGCTGCACAATACAGTTCACCTGAACAACGTGCCAAGGCCTCACCTTCCGGCATAACGACTGGAGAACCGCACACCGGACAATTCTCAGGTAAATGCACTTCTACCGCATTGGCAGGACGGAATTCTGGCCAGACTTTTTCTACCTTAGGAATCACGTCACCACTACGATAGACACTGACGGTATCCCCAATTCTTACATCCAGACGATGAATTTCACCAATATTATGCAGCGTTACATTGGAAACGGTTACACCACCCACTGCAACCGGATTCAACCGTGCTACAGGCGTTAGAGTCCCGGTACGACCCACTTGCCAGTCAATATTTTCAACGGTGGTCAATGCAGCCACTGCTGGGAATTTATAAGCCGTTGCCCAACGTGGTTCACGGCTCAAGAAACCCAGTTTTTGTTGCTGTTTAAGGTCATTGACCTTAATGACCATACCATCGATTTCGACACTAAGCTTTGAACGTTCTTCAATGATCTGCTCGTAAACCTTTTGCACTTCCTGGATGCTACTGCAGATAAAATGACGCTCACCCACAGCAAAGCCAAACTGCTGTAGCCATTCCAGGCTGGCTGACATCGTGGTTTGACCATGATGCGGTACACACTGGGCAATCCCATAGGCATAGAAAGCCAAAGGTCGAGAAGCTGCAATATTCGGATCAAGCTGGCGTAAACTGCCGGCCGCGGCATTACGTGGATTGGCAAAAGTTTTTTCGCCTTTCGCAGCATTGGCTGCATTCAGGCGTTCAAAGCCAGATTTCGGCATCAGCACTTCGCCTCGCACTTCCAGTAATTCTGGAATCACGCCATTCACTGGAGACAGAAATTTCGGCAGGTTACGAATGGTTTTGACATTCTGGGTAATATCTTCGCCAGTTTCCCCATCACCACGAGTGACACCACGAACCAGTACGCCATGTTCATACCAGAGGGAAATTGCCAGACCGTCAAATTTCAGCTCAACATCGTATTCAATCTTTTGATTGGGTAAACGCTCTTCAATACGGCGTGCGAAAGCAAACAGATCATCCTGATTAAACACGTTGCCTAAAGACAGCATTGGCACCGCATGCGTTACGGTCAGAAATTTGGAAAGTGCCTGACCGCCTACTTTAACTGTCGGTGTGTCTGGCTGTTGTAAATGTGGATATTGTTCTTCTAAAGCTTTGAGCTGATGAAAGAGCTGATCATATTCACTGTCTTCAATCGTAGGTTGATCCATCACATAATAAGCATGATTATGCTTGGCAAGCAGTTGAATCAATTGACGCATTTGCGCAATGACAGTGGCATCTTGGGTCATAATTTCACCATAAAAAAGGGCGGAAAATCCGCCCTATACAATATTCAGCTTTTCGCTATTATAAAAATCGGATTCTGCAGATTCAATATTGGAATATTAAACTTCTGCAGTCTGTCCAGCACGATAATCAATCGCCTGATGACGCCAGAATTCACGTAATTGCGGGGTCATTTCCTGCTGGTTCTGATCATAAACCAGACCATCCACTTCACGCGCAATCAGACGTGAAATGCTGTCCATGGTATCGAAAGCATTCTGTACATCGCTATGCGGTAAAGCCAGGAAGAATGCCAGACCTTTCACTTCTTCAGTCGACAGGGTTTCTAGGTCAAAACCTTCCATACCGGTATCTGCCATACGTAATACCGAAAATAGCAGTTTCGAGCCATCTTCACTATAACGATGGAAACATGCCAGCTCACCATAACGCAGGCCATATTTCAGTAAAACTTTCAAGGTTTTTTCACCTGACAGTGCACGGCCTTGTGGATAAACATGCAATGAAATAATCGTTTCAGCATTGGCTAGCGAACATTCTTCATCCACAATTTTTTGCTCATGTAGATGTGCATCCAGAATACTGCTTTCATCATTGAAGTCAGAAATTTCAGCTTTCTCAATATTGCTATTCAGGCTAAATTCGGCGGCTTTAGGCTCTTTTGCTGTTTCTGCTACTTCTACTGTTTCAGGCTTGCTTTCTTGTTCAGCTGACGTAGTGTTTTCTTCTGTTTTGGCTGCTTCCTCTGCAACCACCTGTGTATCGAGCGGACTTGCTGCTTTGGTTTCGGGCTGGACGGTTTCAGTCAAAGTTGGCTCTACTTTGGCTGCTTCTTTTTGTTCTGCCACAGGTGCAATGTTGTCTACTGCTTCTTCATTCAGGCTCGGTTCAACACGTGTAGCTGCCGGACTTTCTGTTTTAGACAGTTGAGATCGTACATGCCTTGGAATAACCGGAGTCTGGCTGTCAGGATCAATATGAAGATCCGCATCCAGTGACGGTACAGCCTCCGCAGGTTTTTTCAAGATCAGTCTTATGCCGAATAGCATAATCACAATTGCAATAACAATCCCGATAATTGTGGTGATTTCCATGTTATACCTCCGCAGCTAAGCCGTATTCTTTTGCCTGTTCCAAATTTACTGTCACTAATTTTGAGGTTCCCGGTTCAGGCATGGTTACACCTAAAAGATCAGTCGCCATCATCATTGCAAGTTTGTTATGGGTAATATAAATAAATTGCACTTGTTCAGAAAGCTCTTTGACTAAATTACAAAAACGTCCCACATTGGCATCGTCCAGCGGTGCATCGACTTCATCCAGTACACAGAACGGTGCCGGATTTAGTCGGAAAATTGCAAAGACCAGTGCTAATGCGGTTAAAGCCTTTTCACCACCAGAAAGCAATGCCAGTGAACTGTTGCGCTTGCCTGGTGGGCGTGCCATCAGTTTTACACCCGATTGCCATCCATCTTCAAGACTTAAACTCGCTTCACCGCCCTCAAATACTTTCGGGAACAGGTTTTGTAGCTCGGCATTGACCTGATCGAAGGTATTCATAAACAGCTTACGGGTTTCCTGATCAATACTTTTCATTGCTGCCTGCAGCTGTTCAACGGTATTTTCCAGATCCTGAATCTGATGGCTGAGTTCGTCATAACGTTTCGAAACTTCTTCATACTCTTCAGAAGCTGCCAGATTCACCGCACCCAATTTATCAAATTGAGCCTGTGCTTTTTCCAGTTTAGCCTGATGTACTTTTACATCAATATTTAGCCCTGAAATTACTTCACTATTCAACTCTTTCAGCTGCTCTGAATAATGCTGTAAATCGGATTTTGCTGCCTGCCAGGCCAGACGTTTGGCTTCAAGTTCAGTACGCAGTTGTTCATCCTGCTGCTGGAAAGTATGGCGCTGCTCAGTCAGGTGCTGCTGCTTGCTCTGGATCTGATTCAGCTCGATCTGCCAGTCTGCCCAGGTTTTTTGCAGTTTTTCCGTGATCAGTGCCTGTTCATTGAACTGGCTCTGTAAAGCAGGTAATTCCAGCTGTACCGGATCGACAAACTTTTTGGCCTGTTCTATTTGCGCAATAATCTGTTGATATTGCTCTTTTAAAAACAGCTGGTCTTTTTCCAGCAGTTCAGCCTGCTGCTGACTTTGTACCGTTTGACGGCGCAGTAATTCTAATTCCTGCTGCGCCTGCTGAGTGACTTGCTGTGAGTCTTCCAGCTGGGCATTGAGTTCTTCCAGCTGGAATTGCAAGGTTTTGTAATTTGGCAGTGCCTGTTCCAGTTTCAGATTCAGCGCATGCAGATCAATCTCCAGATCATCTTTCTGCATCGCATCTTCTTCCAGTTGCTCGTCCAGTTGCTGTAACTGGTTCTGCAATTGCTGTTTCTGTACTGCAAAGGCCTGTGTCGCACTCTGGACTTTAGCAATATTCAGATCAAGCTGTTGTAACTGCTTTTGTGCCTGCTTCTGCTGCTCATTGATGCTCTGAATCTGGCTCTGTAAAGCTTTCACTTGAGCATTTAACTCAGGAAGCTGTTGCTCTAGATCTGCGAATTTTGGTTCAAGCTGAATCAGTTGCTGCTCGATTTCATCCAGACGAATACGATGACTCAGTGCTCCTTGTCCCGCCTGACTGGCTTCATCATAGTCCAGTGCAATCATCCAGTCGGGTCCGACATGATAGCCATCCAGACTTAAGATCGACTGGCCTGTTCTCAGCTGAGTTTGTAAACCAAGCGCCTGTTTAAAGTTCTCAGCTACGGCCACCTGTTGCCAGAGCGAATATTGAGGCGCTTCAATCCAGTCTGCTAAACAAAGGAGTCCATCAAGCTGAATATTATCCTGTGTCGTCTGAGCTTTGAGCTGGCGTGCACTATTTTCCAGAAAATGCTCAGTTTCTTCTAATACTTGTGCAGAAAGCCATTTCGCCAGGAACTTTTCAATCAAACTGGCATAAGCTTTGGCCTGTGGATTCAGCTTCAGCACTTGCATTAACTGCACCGCATCCGCTTTGGCGTTTGGATTGGCTTTGGTCAGTAACTGGCTCAGGTTTTTGCGTTCTGAATGCAGTACCTGAATTTCTGATTTCAGCTGCATGAGCATTTGCTGCTGACTTGCCTGTTCTGCCTGTAGCTGCTCAAGCTCAGTTTTCAGTGTTTTGAGTTGAGCCTCAAAGCCAGTGATTTGCTGTTCAGTTTTAGCTCTATCAGTCTGATACTGTTCCAGCTCATCTTGCTGCGCCTGCTGCTGAATTTGTGCTGCCTGCTGTTGCAAGGTTTCTTTTTGCTGTTCAATCCGGACAATATTTTTAGCCAGCTGTTCACTTTGCGCCAGCATTTGCTGTTTACGTTGTTGCTGTTGCTCAACCTGGGTTTTAATTTGAGCAAACTGGGCAGCAATTGTGCCTTGCTGGGATTTCAGATCAGTCAGACCTTGGTTTTGTTCCTGACTTTGACCTTCCTGCTTCTGCAATTGTGCAGTCTGATCTTCGAGTTGTTGATGCAGGGTGTCCAGTTGCAATTCAATCAGCTGTAAACGTTCTTTGGTTTGTGCTTTTTGTTCTTCCAGCTTCACCAGACTGCTTGAGTTCTGCTGCAATAAGGACTGCTTTTGCTGCAGGGTCATTTCCAGTTCGCTGAGCTTTTTCTCAGCCTGTTGCCATTCAGTTTGTAGCGGTGTGGACTGTTGAATCAAGCGCTGGAACAGTTCACTGGTCGCTCCCAGATCATGCTCAACAGTAGTCAATTCAGAACGTACCAGCTTAAAATTCTCGCCCAGCGTATTCATCTGCACAGTATATTCTTCTTGCAGACGCTGGCTCTGCTCACACTGGAACGACAGGATTTCAATCTTGATGGTACGGATCTGGCCTTCCAGTTCCTTATATTGAATGGCAGTTTCTGACTGGCGTTTCAAGGTTTTAAGCTGAGACTTGAGTTCAGAGGCAATATCTTCCAGACGCGACAGGTTCTGCGTCGTGTGATCCAGATGCAGCATGGTCTCGCGGCGACGTGCCTGATAACGGGAAACCCCGGCAGCTTCTTCAATAAAAACCCGCATTTCTTCCGGCTTGGCATCTACCAGACGGTTAATCATGCCCTGTTCAATAATTGCATAAGAACGCGGCCCCAGACCGGTTCCCAAGAAAATATCGGTAATATCACGACGTCGGCATTTAGTGCCATTCAGGAAATATTCAGACTTGCCATCACGGTTGACCTGACGACGCACTGCCAGCTCATTATAGGCATTATACGCACCGCCCAGCTTGCCATAAGTATTATCAAAACGCAGTTCTACACTGGCGATGCCCACCGGTTTGCGCTTGGCTGTTCCGGTAAAAATCACATCCTGCATGCTGCCACCACGTAGTTGGCGCGCACTGGACTCACCCATCACCCAGCGTATGGCATCAATCACATTTGATTTACCACAACCATTGGGTCCCACCACTGCAGTCCGGTTATCCTTGAAGTGTAAGGTAGTACTGTCAGCAAAAGATTTGAAGCCTGAAAGTTTTAAACTGCTTAAACGCATAGTGTCCTGATTTAACGTCGTGAGCGTCTGGCCCACGCGAGTTCAATTTGTTTCATCCGTATCAGAGATTCCAACACAAGGTTGCGCAAGTGTCGACAAAAATCTTCCATAAATAACGTCGCCTGATGGGATTTACGAATTAAAATCGCTTCCGTCACCAGTTTAAATAATTCAAAAGATTCCTGTAGCTCACGTCTTGAAATATTCAGGGTCAGAAAATAGCTACGGCGTAAAGATGGCAGCAGTTCCTGATAGTAGCGCATCAGGTAAAGATTACCGACCATCTCCTGTTGCTGGGCCATTCCCTGAAAGATCAAATCATAAAACTTTTCGATATGGCCTTGGCGGGTTTCGGCTTCCAATTGTTCTAATAGTAGCTGAATGCGCTCTGCCTCATGACTGCGCCAGGTCTCTGCCATGCGATGTACCATCTGCCCCAGCAATAAAGAGGTCAGGTCAAACAGGGCACGAACCTGCATGGCCGACATTTCCGAAACAATGGCGCCACGACGCGGGAAGATTTCAATCAGCTGGGTACGTTCAAGCAAGAGCAAGGCTTCACGGACTGATCCCCGACTGACGTCAAGTTCCGATGCAATTCTGAGTTCCTGGATGCGTTCGCCTTCAACCAGTTCACCCCGGATAATCTGTTCACTGATATGCTTGGCAATCTGTTCAGACAAACTGTGTGCTTCTTGTTGTTGCATACTGTTCCTGTCTTATTTTTATTGATGCAAGTGCAGTCATTCTGGATGACTTTTCAGTTATTAAACGGCTTTTTTGCAGAAAATACTTTGACATTGTCAGACAATCTTGTGTCTATACAGCCAACCCAGTCAAAGAAAAAGGAGAATAGTGACCTATTCTCCTCAAAAAATTTAGCTGATAAAAAATGAGTAGTTCAGACAGTAAAGCCTTGATAGATAAAATACAGACCAACTGTAGTCAATAAGGCCGCAAAACATTTTTTTAATAGAACTGGTGATAATAAATGCGCCACTTTTGCACCAAATTTTGCAGTGATAAAACTCATCACACTAATACCAATAAACGCATAAATATGAATATAACCAATCGTATTTGGTACTTCGACTTCAGCTTTCTGACCAAACCAGATGAAACCTAAGGCACCAGCCACTGCGATCGGCAAACCGCAGGCAGCAGAAGTGGCTACTGCTTTCTGGATGACGACACCACAACGATTCAGGAAAGGCACAGTCAAACTGCCGCCACCAATCCCGAATATGGCCGATGCCACGCCAATGCCACCACCCGCTGCCAACTGTAATGCGGCTGAAGGCAATTTCTGATTCGGATCAACCTGATAATGCGCGCCTCTAAACATTCTGAATGCAATCCAGACTGCAAAGAAGCCAATCAGCAATTGCAGGCCTTGGCCCGATAAATAATCTGCAATTCCAGCTCCCAAGAATGAGCCAATGACCAGGCCGGGTGCCAGATTACGCACTACATCCCATAACACTGCCCCTCTCTGATGATGTGCCATCACCGAACTGATTGAGGTTACAATAATTGTGGCCAGAGAAGTTCCGACTGCCATATGCATAATCACGCTTGGATCGTACTGGAGCTGGGTAAAAACAATGTACAGAATTGGCACGATAATCAGACCACCACCCACGCCAAACAGGCCTGCGGCAAATCCTGCAATTGCACCAATCAATAAATATATGATTAACTCCATAACGACATTTACCACGTTTAGATTCAAATGGATGTAGAAACTCGCGAACTGCAGCAACGTTTAAGTCAAGCAGGCCAACTCCCTGAAGTGTTGCTGATCAAGCCGATCACCACATCGACCAATGACGATGTCCGGGAACTGGCAACCAAAGGGGTACAACAGGTACTAGTGTGTAGCCGCGTGCAAACCCAGGGACGTGGACAGCGTCAACGTCAGTGGATTTCTCCTGAGGGGAACATCTATTTAAGCACATTGCTGCATACACAAAAAGTAATCGATGGTCGCCTGGCACTGGAAATTGCATTAAATATCCTGCAAATGCCAAGCCTAAAAGGACTGGACTTGCAGGTGAAATGGCCCAATGACCTGTACAGCCTGCAGGGGAAATGGGGTGGCATTCTGATTGAACCGATTTCGACTCAACAGGTGGTGGTTGGTGTCGGGATCAATATCAGCCCACTCATGGAAAGCATTCCAGACCAGCAGGTCACCTCTCTGACTGAATTGGGACTACCACATACTTCACGTGTAGATCTGATTGCCGAGTTGTATCTGGCTATTCAGCAAGCGGGGGAATGGTTTAATTATGGCAGTCAGAATCTGCCGGCACGGTTTAACCAATATGCTGCATTTTTCCAGCAAACAGTTGAATTTACCGATATTCAAGGCCAATATTCCGGAACTTTCCTCGGCATTCAAGACGATGGTGCGGTCATTATCGAAACGAATGCAGGTACGCAGACATTTTATCAGGGGCAACTCCGTCTTAAAAACGGTGGCTGAACAGGCATCATTCAATGAAAAAACTATGGTTGGATATCGGCAATACACGGCTCAAGTACTGGATTACGGAGCAGAACCAGATCATTGAACATGCCGCGGAAATGCATTTGCAATCCCCTGCCGACTTACTTCTTGGCTTGATTCAGCACTTTAAGAGTTTAGGCTTGCATCAGGTCGGGATTTCTTCCGTGCTGGACAAAGCAAATAATACCCGAATTCAATCGATTCTGACCTGCCTGAACATTCCTGTAGTTTTTGCCAAGGTACAGGCACGCTATGCCGGTTTGATCTGTGGCTATGATGATCCTTCCCAGCTTGGGATTGACCGCTGGTTGCAGGTGCTGGCCGTTGCCAAGTCGACCGAGCAAAATTACTGTGTCATCAGCTGCGGGACTGCCCTGACCATTGATCTAGCCCAAGGTCAGAAACATCTCGGCGGTTATATCCTGCCGAATCTGTATTTACAACGCGATTCCCTGATCCAGAATACCAAAGGCATTAAAATCCCGGATGCAGCTTTCGAGGAACTCAGTCCTGGGCGCAATACCATTGATGCCGTACATCATGGCATTTTATTCGGTCTGCTCAGTACCATTGAAAAAGTACTGCAAGATTTTCCGGCACAGCTGATCCTGACCGGTGGAGATGCTGCACTCTTTGCCCAGCATCTCGAACGGTTTCAGCCTATTATTGAACCCGATTTATTGCTTAAAGGCCTGCAGCATTTTGCAGATCATTTGCCAAACACAGTTTGAGCAGCTCGAGCAACTTTGAAAAATCTGCATAGCCATCCAGCTTGTTAAAATGCCCTGCATTTTTGATTTCAAAAATCTGTGCATTCAGGCTATGGCCCAAACGCAGTGAAATCGGTGCAGGCACATAAGGATTATTGCTGGAAAGCAGCATTACAAAACGTTTGGCGCCAAGTGATAAATTGTTCAGATCTAGCTTTACTGCCTGCACCATTTTGTTTAGTTCCGACCAGGCCACCAGTGGTGTATCAAAAGCTGCGACCAGCATTAGCCCGCCAATTTTCAACTGTGTACGGTTATAGTGTTCTTCGAGAAACTTTAGAGCACTTAAGCCACCCAAGCCATGCGCAACAATGAAACTATGCTCATCCAGATGTGGAATCTGCAGTTTCAGGTTGTGCTGCCATTCTTCCAGATCGGGTTGAAAAGGATTGGCCAGCATGATCCGTTTGGCCTCGAACCCGGCGTCTTTGATCTGCCGGCTTAACCACGGATACCAGTGGTCATTTGAGGTCGCCTGATAGTCAGGCACGATATAGACTTTCTTCGTTATATTTTTCATAGCATTGTACTTATTATATTGAGAGCAAAATGCTCCGAAAAAAATTAAGTTTTTAATTATTTATTAGCGGATGAAATTCAATATTCCTTATTCAACTTCACCCTGTCATCATTGAACCAATCTGTTCATCATCCTCCCTATTTAGTTGAAGATTGGATCAGATAAGGCTGAATCACTCGCCAGACTTCCGGCAGTTCAGTACAACCCTGCGAATTAATAAAATGCCCTTGATGTTCGGCACAGACTACGATTGCATCCAGACTTTCCGCTTGCTCCAGACTGAAGTCAGGCTGAACCCGATCATCACCTTCCGAATAAATCACTACACGTTCATCAATCTGACGTTTCAGTAAATCAAAATCTACTTCAGCCGCGTCAATGAACGGATTAACTTCTTCCAGACGTCCCAGTCGGCCATTGAAACCGGCCACCAAAACCAGTTGTTTGATTCTCTGATTTTTTAATTCGCGACTTAAATAATGTAATGCAGCCAGACAACCCAGACTATGCGCAATAAAAATACTGTTTTCGTCAATCCCGTCAATCTGTTCACGCATTTGCTGTTCCCAGACCTCCAGTTTTGGCGTAGTTGACGGGTCAAGTCTGAGTACTTTCAAGCTGACATGTTCCTGCTGGGCTTTTTCCTGAATCCATGGAAACCAGTTTTCTTCAGGACTTGCGGTATAGCCATGCACCACAATCACTTGAGTCATTAGATACATCCTTCTGTATTATTTTATTTCGAATGTTTTCGAGTCTGCCTGATTTTTCTAGAAATTTGGGTAAGCAAATGTTGTTTTGTTTAAACTGGATATAAAAGAAAATACAGACAATAAAAAAGGCGCTGTACGCATTGCTGTCCCACAATTTTTCACAAGAGGAAGCTCAAATGAGCTTCCTCTTGTTTTATGGGTATTTTATCGGGTGAAAATAAAGCTTTTAAAGTTCTTCTTTCAAACAAATTCACTTGAATTATTC
>NZ_VOZF01000013.1:0-88715 GCF_013419905.1 Acinetobacter sp. YH12046 | reverse complement strand
AATTCAAGTGAATTTGTTTGAAAGAAGAACTTTAAAAGCTTTATTTTCACCCGATAAAATACCCATAAAACAAGAGGAAGCTCATTTGAGCTTCCTCTTGTGAAAAATTGTGGGACAGCAATGGCCTAAGGGCAGCTTTTTTATTTTATGTAACAGATGCAGGTACATATTTGTTCTTTCAGGTAATCTAGCAGATAAGCTCTTGAGAATGTAGAAAAAAGGAACAAGATGTGAAAATAGGATGGATTCTAGCAGGATGTAGTACGTTATTGCTGGCTAGCATGATGACACAGGCTCAAGAAGCGCCACAGCAATCAGTATCATCACAAGATACAGTTCAGCCCATTACTCAGGAAGAAATCCGTCAGGGACTGGCAGCGATGCAACAGCGCTTAAATGGCCGCATTGAGCAATGGGGTAAAACCCTCAGCCGTGATGATTTCGAGTGGACCTGGCGTGGACGTCAGATGAAACCAGCCAAACGTCAGGAAGTTTGTGATATTTTTCAGGGCGTGGTGAATGAAATGTATCAAATGGCAGTGAAAAACAAGGCTCGACTCAGTCCGGAAGATCAGAAACTATTATCCAATCGTGATCTGTTTATTGAAAAACTGGGCTTTCAGAATAACCGGGTAAATACCCAGATGGGTTTTGATTGTCGCCTACAATAAGCTCAGTCTATTATCCAAGAAAATAAAAAAAGGCGCATAAAGCGCCTTTTTAGGTATGAACAATATCGATTATTCAAACTCGTTATGTTGTGGAGCAGGGTGCTTAAAGCCCTTGGTTTTATAACCCAGGTACAAAATACCGAACATCGCCCACCATAAACCGTATTTCAGTGCAGTTTCTTCAATTTCCAACCACATCGCAAAGATACTGATAAAACCAAGCATCGGGATGACCACAAAGCTGAAAATATCTTTCGCAGTTTTAGTACGGCCATCACGCAGTGCATAACGTGAAATTACTGACAGGTTCACGAATGTAAACGCAGTCAAGGCACCGAAGCTGATCATCGAAATCACGATATCCAGATCCATGAAGCCAGCAGTTAAGGCCACTGCACCTACAATCAGAATGTTGTAGTTTGGCGTATAGCTTTTCGGACTGATATGACCAAAGATTTTCTTGTTGATCACGCCATCACGACCCATGACATACATCAGACGAGATACACCTGCGTGAGCAGAGATACCAGACGCCATTACGGTAATGATCGCAAAAGTCAGAACATAAGACTGGAACAGTGAGCCGCCGACAAGAAGCAGAATTTCTGGCTGAGTTTCAGCAATATTCTTGAAGTAAGAACCCGGTGTAGATGGGAAGTATAGCTGCATGAAGTAAGTACTGATAATGAAAATCACACCAGCGATTAAAGCAGTCAAGAAAATCGCTTTAGGCAAGGTGTTTTCAGTATCTTTGGTTTCTTCTGCCAGGGAACTTAAAGAGTCAAAACCAGTGAATGAGAAGCACAGTAAGGTCGCACCAGTAATCAGGGCGCCTACCGAAGTCAGTTCATTCCAGAACGGTTCAAGACTCCAAAGCTGGTAACGCTGTTCAGCTGTAATCGGACCATCAGCATTGAAACCGGCCTGCAGTTTGGTAAAGACCATCCAGGTAAAGATACCGATCACCAGTAACTGTACCAGTACGATCAAACTGTTAAAGTTTGCCACGAAGCGTGCACCGCGCAGGTTTACCCCGGTCATGAAGGCAGTCAGCACGATTACCCAGACCCAGTGGTTCACATCAGGAAACAGTGCTTCAAGATAGATCACTGCCAGGATGATGTTCACCATTGGTGATAACAGATAATCCAGCCAGGAAGACCAGCCCACCATGAAGCCAATATTTGGGTGAATCGATTTTTGGGCATAGGTATAGGCCGAACCCGAAGAAGGGTAGCGGCGAATCATGTGACCATAGCTGATCGATGTAAACAAAATTGCAATCAGGGCAATGATGTAAGAAGTAGGAACATGCAAATGACTTTCTTCAGATACCAAACCAAAAGTATCAAATAAGGTCATTGGTTGAATGTAAGCTAAACCAATAATAATGATGTGCCAGAGCCCTAGCGTTTTTTGCAGTTTAGCTGCCGATTGAGTCCCAGAGAAATTTGTCAACGGCGTTATCCTCTTAATCGTTGATCAAGGATCAGTCATATTTAATAAGGATCGTTTGAGACGAACGATCCCCCCTACAATTTTCTATAAAAGCGCGCCAATCTACTTTAAAATTACGGCTTTTACTAGCTATTTTTTGAATTTAGGCCTGCACGAAATGTGCCATTCGAAGCAAAAAACGGCGATTTCCTGCAAGATAAAAGCCCGATGTCTAAAAAAACATCAGGCTTAAATTTTTCGCTATATTGGCTTATTTTTCAGTAATTACCAAGCCTTTTTTAAGATAGATTTCAAATCTTCCAAACTGGCTTCTTTTGGGTTGTAAATGATGGAACCATCATTTAATGCTTTTTCAGCAACTTCATCCAGCTGTGCTTCAGAAATCTTACCTGTTTCACTTAATGTGCGCGGTAATTTGGTCAAGCTATAGATTCGATCACGCATGGTTAAAATTGTAGCAATGGTCTTGTCTGCACGTAAGTGTGCTGGTGTTTGTGCATAGATGTCTGCACCCGCCAATGGCAGCAGCAGCTCGGCAATCTTGTCGCCATTCACTTCCTTGTTGTATTCCAGTACATAAGGCAGGAAGAGGTTCATACATAGGCCATGCGGCAAATGCGCGACTGCACCTAGAGCATGGCCAAGCGAGTGCACCAGACCCACCATTGAATTGGAGAAGGCAATACCAGCCATGGTAGAGGCCTGAGCCAGCTCCAGACGACCTTGGGCATCAGTTGGGTTGTCGAGTACGTTAAACAGGTTGGCACTGACTTTTTTCACGGCAGCTGTGGCATAGGCATCGGAAATTGGATTGGCTGCCATACAGGTATAAGCTTCTACAGCATGTGTCATCGCATCCATGGCTGTCATGGCAGTCAGATGCGGTGGCAGGGTCTGAGTCATACGTGGATCCAGAATCGCTGCATGCGGCATCAGATAATAAGATGCGAATGGCATTTTCACATTCTTTTCGGTATCCGATACCACAGCAACCATGGTCACTTCAGAACCGGTACCAGAAGTCGTAGGAATTACGAAAAATGGCTTCAGCGGTTTAGGCAGGTTATGCGCACCAGAATATTTGAGTAAGTCGTCACCACCTTCAGAGACCAAAATATTGGTCGCTTTTGAGGTATCAATCACTGAACCGCCGCCAACAGCAATAATGGCATCGCAATCATGATCACGATAAAGCTGTGCTGCGCTGCGCACTGTACCTAAACTGGAATCTGGCGGTACATCATCGAAAATCGCTGCAATTTTGGCATCGGTCGATTCAAAAGCAGCTTCAATCGGCGCCAGCAGGTTATTGGCACGTACACCTTTATCGGTAATGATCAGTGGACGTTTGGCACCTAAAGTGGCCAATTCAAAAGGAATGTGTTCTAACGCGGCATGACCAGCAATTACTTTGACTGGGCAGAAAAATTCATAATAAGGTTTTGCCATGTTATACACTCCGTTTCAAATAAGATTGAGCGACTTTTAAGTAGATGCTGCTCGCTTCCATGATTTTATCTTTGAGTCCCAGATTATTCGGGTATTCTTTTACTGCCAGTTGCGCCACCATTTTCGGCAAGATCAGCGCTTCCATTTTGTTCAGGCAACGTACCAGACGGATCGCATAGGAAATATCACCATCGGCAATCATGCGGTCATTGGCAAAGGCCTGAGACGTGCTTTCCTGAAAGGAAAACACCAGAAAGGCATGATGCAGATGCTTAAAGGTAATGGTCAGGTCTGGCTTGATATTGCTTTCTTTGACCAGTTCCAGCTGATGTTGTTCCGTGACCCGGGCAACGAAGGCCGGGCCATGTGGAAAAACATTCATTGAAAGCCTAAAATTGGCGGGAAACTGGGCAACTTCCTGTTTGATTTCTGGGTCTACCTGACTTGCCATGACCAGGCCACGGCCAATGATATCCATCATCAGTTTGACATAGGCAAGCTGCAAAGCGGGTTTTACGGATTTTGTCGCAATCACGTGATGATCCCTATCTTGATATTATTGGTTTAGAGTAATTACTCTAATTTATTTATTGTTAAAATGCAAAGGCTTTATCTTTGCTCGACGTTCACCTGCTTAAAGTAACCGCTGCTGCTTAAAGTTTCAATAATTTCAACACACAAGTCATTAAACTTTGGCGGGTTGCTGACGAGGTCATTAATTCGCACCATTTCCAGGCCTGCATAGCCGCACGGGTTGATGGTATGGAAACCAGTCAGGTCGCAATCAATATTTAAAGATAAGCCATGATAGCTACGGCCTTTACGGATTTTAAAGCCGAGAGAACCAATTTTACGTTCATTCACATAGACGCCCGGAGCATCGGGTTTGGCATAGGCTTCAATCTCATGCTTTTTAAGTAGTTCAATCATCAGGTTTTCGGCATAAGACACCAATGTACGGACATTCCAGCCCAGACGGTTCAGGTCAAACATAAAGTATGCGACGAGCTGACCAGGACCATGCCAAGTGACTTGACCACCACGGTCGGTTTGAATGACAGGAATATCAGTTGGAATCAGGATATGTTCCGGTTTACCGGCCTGACCTTGGGTCAGTACATCATGGTGCTGCAAAATCCATAACTCATCAGGCGTATTTTCATCACGGTTTTCCGTGAAGCTTTTCATTTCCAGAAAACGGTCTTCGTAGGGAGTCAGGTTATTATATTGACGGATAATCAGGGAGGGTTTTTGAACCGCAGCTGTCACAGTGTGCGTCCTTAGAAAATTAAATCATACTGCAAATAATTATAATGATTTCAGCAATAGATAGGGGAGAGATTCGTAGTAATTGTTGGTGAGCTAGTCACACACATAAAAAACACGCCCGAAAGCGTGTTTTTTAATTTGCCAAGGTTGGAGCAGAATAATCTTAAAGTGCAGTCTTGATTAGTGGGCAAGCTGCAAGATCAGCATATACGGCATGCACCTGTTCCAGTTCAAGGAAGCGTAGCTGAGCAGTGATCGAATGATATTTACCAGTACGGGATGGAGTGATGCTTACGCTATCGCCATCAAAGTCAGGAAAATGTTTGGTGAAAATCTCAACGACCGCATTCAGCAGTTCTTCACCTGCAAGGCCAATGAGTTTGATTGGGTAATCCATTGGAAAAACCCAAAGATCTTCGCGGAGTTCACGAGATGGTGTACGGTCTAACATGTAGTCCCCCTATTCGAAACGCCTGCATAGCGCAGGCGTTTGGGTGTATTGCAATACAAAATGGAGACGAGAGATGAAATTTCAAGTCTCCAAAATTGTATTAAATCTTAATCATTTTCCAGGAATGAACGCAGGTGTTCAGAACGGGAAGGGTGACGTAACTTACGCAGTGCTTTCGCTTCAATCTGACGGATACGTTCGCGGGTTACATCGAACTGTTTACCGACTTCTTCTAAAGTATGATCCGTTGGCATGTCGATACCGAAACGCATTTTCAGGACTTTCGCTTCACGTTCAGTCAGGTTTTCCAGCACTTCGCGAGTCGCTTCTTTCAAGCCTTCTGAAGTTGCAGCATCCACTGGTGAAGTGATGTTGCTGTCTTCAATGAAGTCACCCAAATGCGAATCTTCATCATCACCGATCGGTGTTTCCATCGAAATCGGTTCTTTAGCGATTTTCAGTACTTTACGAACCTTCACTTCGTCCATTTCCAGACGTTCGCCTAGTTCTTCCGGAGTCGGTTCACGACCCATTTCCTGAAGCAATTGACGAGATACACGGTTGATCTTGTTAATCGTTTCAATCATGTGTACTGGAATACGAATGGTACGTGCCTGATCCGCGATTGAACGGGTAATTGCCTGACGAATCCACCAGGTTGCATAAGTCGAGAACTTGTAACCACGACGGTATTCAAATTTGTCTACCGCTTTCATCAGACCGATGTTACCTTCCTGAATCAGATCTAAGAACTGCAGACCACGGTTGGTATATTTCTTCGCGATCGAAATCACCAGACGTAAGTTTGCTTCAACCATCTCTTTCTTGGCACGACGCGCTTTCGCTTCACCGACTGCCATACGTTTGGCAATGTCTTTGATGTCACGAACTTTAAGATCAAGGTCTTTTTCGATATCTGCGATTTTTTGCTGGAAGGCCAATACGTCAGGACGTACTTTTTCCAGATAAGCTTTCTGATCAGCAGTCGCTTTCGCAATTTGCTCATCTAACCAGGCTGGATTCGATTCCTGACCCGGGAAAGTAGTACGGAACTGGGTACGGTCCATACGGCCACGACGGACGGCATAACGCATCACTTCACGTTCTGCACCACGGATCTGGTCATGTGTGCCACGAATCATTTCAGAAATGATATCGAACAGACGCGGCGTGAACTTGAACATCATGAACACAGTAGCAAGCGCTTGAAGTGCTTCTTCTGCTTCTTTGCTGTTACGGCCGTGTTTTTCCAGTACCGCTTTGGTATTTTTCCAGGCATCGGAAAGTTCGGCAAAACGAACTTTGGCAATTTCTGGATCTGGGCCTGAGTCACCTTCAGAATCGTCATCGCTATCAGACTCTTCATCTTCCTCGTCATCATCCAGTTTTACATCTTTGGTTGACTTGGTCGTTGCTTCTTCGTCTTCTTCGATTTCAGCGACTTCTTCCAGGACTTCTGGAATTTCTTCATCTGATTCAGGGTCTAAATAACCTGACAGAATGTCAGCAAGGCGGCGTTCGCCAGCTTCATAATCTTTGTATTCTTGTAGTACAACTTCTACAGCATTCGGCCAGTAAGCAATAGAGTGAAGAACGTCACGGATCCCTTCTTCAATGCGTTTTGCAATGCTAATTTCGCCTTCACGCGTTAAAAGTTCAACGGTACCCATTTCACGCATGTACATACGTACAGGGTCAGTCGTACGACCTGGTTCGTTTTCTACAGATGCAAGTACAGCCGCAGCTTCTTCTTCTGCAACTTCATCAGCAGCTTCTGCAGTATCCTCGAACATTGCATCATCAGATTCAGGCGCACGATCATGGACAGGAATACCCACATCATTCAGCATTTGAATGATGTCTTCAATCTGTTCGCTTTCTGTGATGGAGTCCGGGAGATGATCGTTAACCTCAGCGAAGGTTAAGTAACCTTGTTCTTTGCCTCGGCTAATCAGAGCCGCTACTTGAGAAGTAGGGGAAGTCATATCGCTCATCTTTGCTTACTCTTCGTTGAATCTGTGGCAGTGAAAAACCGTGCATGATAGCACAATTCACCTGAAATAGTTTTGGAATTGATCAGTCAAGCATGATTTTATAAATATGTTTGAATAACAATTGAATATCGATATTGGGTCTAAGTTTATCTTTTCAAGTGTATTTCCCAATCTAATTTTAAAAACGTCCCTCATCCATGGGATAAAAAGCGTTCACTATCTAACCAGCTAATAAATACACAATTATGCTGTAGAAAAACAAGAGCTAACTAGTATAAACATACAAAATATATAAATAAAACTTGACAAGTTTTTAAAGGCAAGATAAATAGCGCCTAGACCCATTTACATTTTTCACTACGAGGTAGTTTTAGTGTCTTCGACAGATTTTGAACTAGATGATAGCTACGGTGATGATGATGTTAATTTCGATGAGGCATCGAGTAAGCTAAGTGCGAAAGAGTCGTTGGAAAAACGTCGTCTGATTGATGATCTGCTCTCGCAACGCCGCCTGGAACGCGAACTCAAAGATTTTGATTATGACTTCGACGATGATGACGACTTTGACGACGAAGATTAACGAATTCAGATTTAGCATAGCCTGAATAAATGCTATGCTAATCCTTTCGGTTTTCTAAGTTTGGATGTTAAATGAGTGCTTTAGATTTAGACCTGTTGAGTGAATATCTGGATGGCGACCAAAATGAGTATGGTCTGGATTTTGCGGCAACTCATGGTTTCTTATGTGCTATTGCAGTAGGCCCGCAATTTGACAAATGGATGGATGAACTTTTTGAAGGCAACCAGAAAAAAGTGCCTGCAGAAATCATCAATCAGGTTAAAGCATGGTTAGAGTCAATCCGTCAAAGCTTGGCCAATGAAGAAGGGATCACTTTCCCGTTTGAAATTGAAGAAGCAGATACCGAATCAAGTCTAGGTGACTGGAGCGTGGGCTTTGTAGATGCCATGTTCCTGAACGAAGAAGCCTGGTTTACAGAAGAATTTGAAGAACAGTTGGTCGATTTAACGCTGCCAATTATGGTATTCAGTGGCATCGATGAAGAAGATCCGCAAATGGAATCTTTCCGTCGCAATGGCCAGTTAATGGATGAGCTTGCAGAAGAGATTCCAGAAAACTTGAATGAATTATATCTGATGTACCACACACCAGAATAAGTCATGCGCCGCCATGAAAAAGCACCGTCAGGTGCTTTTTTTAGCTCAGGTGTTTTGTACAACGTTTGGACTAGTGGATGATTTAATCTAAGGTTTGTGATCAGCACCGGTACGCTTGCTCAAGCTGTAACGCGCATAGCCATTGTAGGCGATATGGAACAGCAAGGCATGTAAAGCAATACTTGCAGCTACCAGAAACGAATTTGGCCCGCGTCCTGTATAGGCCATCCTTCTATAGATTTCCTCCGTCTGCGGATGCAGCCAGATGACTATAAACAAAAAGATAAATCCGAAGGTCATGGCAATAATCGTGGAACCCCAGACCAGTCTGCTTTTCTCTTCCTGGGTGGGTAGTCGGAGTTCTTTTTTTACAAAGTACCGGGCGCTGAGAAAGGCGGAGGCAATCAGGGCAGGAATCAGCAGAATGGCGCCCAGATTGAACACGTAGATGAGTATGCCGACTATTAAGACCAGAGTTAGATAAACGGTGGCAAAATATTTAGGATAGTGCGACATCGTTTTAGCCTCCTTATGCTGAGGTCTCTTCAGGATGGACGATTTTTACGTTGATGTCTACGGTATAAAACCCAGCCCATGATGATCACGACAATCGCAATAATCACATAACTGACCTGACTGAAGATTTTGTGCATCAATTCCTGATTTTCACCAAAATAAAAACCGACACAGGCCAGGAACGTGGTCCAGATAACAGTACCTAGTCCACTATAGAACATGAATTTCCAGAAAGGCATATGGCTCATGCCAGCCGGGATACTGATGAGGGAACGTACTGCCGGAACCATCCGGCCAAAGAATACAATCCGGTGTCCATACTGCTCGAACCATTCCAGAGATTTTTTCACGTCTTCAGATTTGATAAACAAGAATTTTCCATATCGGTCTATGAATCTGAAAATACTGTCGTGGTTAAATTTATAGCCAATCCAATAGAGCAATGCCGCTGCCAATAACGAACCGATACTGCCTGCAATAATGACTCCAACCAGCAGTAATTCTCCTTGAGATGCGGAATAGCCGGCAGAAGGCATAATAATTTCAGAGGGGATCGGGGGAAAGACATTGTCAAGAAACATGAGCAAGGCAATGCCCCAGTAGCCCAGCTGTTCCATGACAGAAATAATCCATTCAGTCAGATTCATAAAATTGGCAAAATAAAAAATACTGCTTGTATCCTAAGCAGTATTTTTAAGAGGGTAAAGTTAAGTTATATAAATGGCCAAGTGCGGATTAACTATGGGTTAAGGTATAAATGTAAACTTTACGTAAGCTGTAAGCCAGGCAAACTGGCAGAGCACTGAGCAGTAAATAGTGTGCTGCTGTAGCCTCAATATGGTAGCCAATAAACAGGGCAAGAATGGCACCAATGATAGTTCCCAAGATCACAATAAACAGATGTGATTCTGCTTCTAGCTCATCTGTCAGTTGGGTAATACGTTCCAGTTTTGTATTTTCTTTAGGTTGGAATCTAACAATATTATCTGGATCCCGAGCAAGTGAATTGGCCATTTTGTTTTCCTTTTCATTTAAAAAATTAATTAATAATGAAAGACTTATGGTAACAAAGTAATGTGATATAAAGACTATCAAGCTTAGCTGTAAAAATATGCTGTTCTTGGTAAGGGATTGGTAAGTTTTTTATTGCAGATGTAATGCTTATGTAAACAAAAAGCCCTCCGAAGAGGGCTTAGATATTTTTAGTTACAAAACTGGAATTAGAGACGTTTACGTTTTGCAGCCAGAATTTGCGATTGACGCATACGGAAACCTTCTTTTTGTTTCTCGGTAGTTTTATCGATGCAGTACACACAAGATACGCCGTGTTCATAACTTGGCAGCGCTGCCTCTTCAGGTGTTAATGGCCAGCCACACGCATGACATTTGGTATTTTGACCTTCTTCCACACCATGTGTAACTGCAGTACGGCCATCAAATACGAAACATTCACCTTCCCAAAGACTTTCTTCAGCTGGAGTTTCTTCTAGGTATTTCAGAATACCGCCTTTCAGGTGATACACCTCTTTAAAGCCTTCCTGAAGCAATAAAGAAGTTGATTTTTCACAACGAATACCACCGGTACAGAACATGGCAATTTTCTTATCCTTGTGCTGTTCCAGGTTCTTTTTCACATATTCAGGGAATTCACGGAAAGTTTCAGTTTTTGGATCGATTGCGCCTTTGAAGGTACCGGCTTTGTATTCGTAATCATTACGGGTATCAACCAGAATCACATCATCACGTGCAATCAGCTCGTTCCATTCTTTAGGATCAAGATAATGACCAACCAGATCACGTGGCTTAACCGGCACACCTAAAGTCACAATCTCTTTTTTCAGCTTGATCTTCATTTTACGGAATGGTTTGTCAGAGCTATGCGACTCTTTGTATTCCATTTCGTTGAAGCCTTCATCAAGCAGAAACTGATGTACTTTGTCGATGGCTTCACGGTTACCCGCAACAGTCCCGTTAATGCCTTCACCTGCCACAATTAGAGTACCGCAAAGGTTGATGGTTTTTACCAAGTCTAAAAGACGTTGTTGCAGACCCTCAGGATCTTGAACTTCTTTGAATTGATAAAGTGCGGCAACAACCCAACCAGTCGTCGCTTGCTGTTCTACAGGTGCAAGCTGTTCTACAGTAGCGTTCATGGAATACTCCAACGTAGCATGATAATTTGAAAGGCGCATATTTTAACGTGATTTGAATGAATAAGCGAGTAAAAGGCCGGGTTTTAACGGACTTCAAATCGATAGGGAGAGCGTGTATAGTCATGCCGACCCAGGATTTTGATGCAATGATGCAGATGCTGGAAGTTGCAGCACAGTTGGAGTAAGTTTTGAGTTCGGATCGTCGTATTGCATCTTTGACCCCTTGCGCAGGGCGTTGCTCAACCGTATTTGGTGATGCGGTCTGTCGTGGTTGCCGCCGTTTTAATCATGAAGTGATTCACTGGAATAGTTATAACGCAGATCAACATACTGCGGTCTGGCAGCGGCTGGATGCACAGCTAGATCAGATTTTGGTCCCGATGCTGCCGATGGCGAATCTGGCCAAAGTGGAAACATTTGTCTTGTCTAAACGGGTGCGTCTACGTGAAGATGCGACTAAAGGTCGTAAGCTTTACCATGCCTTAAAACTCTGTGAAAAGAATCGTCATTTTACTGATGAAAGCGGTTTAGGCATTCATTACAAACAGGTGCGCCCGCTTTGGGATGAATTCGAACGTCGGGTACTGGCACTCGCCAAAGCCAGTTATGACCTGGCTTTTTTACGGGCAGATGGGATCAGCCAGCATCTGATTCATATGCAGGAAGAGGACTAAGTCCTCTTTTTTATTTAGTAAAATCATGATAGCTAAGGAAATGGCATGAATATCAGTGAATATATTCTCTATTGTCTGGCCGTCGTTATCATGATTGCCACACCTGGGCCTGTGATGTTGCTGGTCGCTAGTGCTGGACTGAAAGGTGGCTATAAGCATGCTTTGCAGACCATTTTCGGGACGAATTTTGCTTCTCTGGTATTGATCACCTTATCTATTTTTAGCTTAAAAGGTTTATTGGTTATCAATGAAAACTGGCTGAATGGCATCAAGCTGCTTGGCTGTTTATATATTGCCTGGCTGGGAATCCAGATTTTCCGGGAAGTCTGGCAAGGGCAGGGTCCAACCAGTTCGCAAGGTTTGCAGCCAGTACAGGGAGGATTTCGAACCGGTTTTCTGGTGGGGATTTCCAATCCTAAGGATATTATTTTCTTTGCTGCGTTTTTCCCGCAGTTTATCGGCATTACTCCAAACTTAGATTCCAGCTTAGTGATTCTGACGATCAGCTGGATTGTGCTGGATTTTTTGACTCTGTCATTAGTTTATTTAGGCTTTCAACGCTTTGCTAAATCCAGGCTGTATCCTTATTTGCTTGGTTTGTGCGGTTTGATTTTATTAGTAGTCGCAGTCTATGGAATATTGTCTGTACTCATCTAAAAATATTTATATAAAATAAAAATCCCGGTCTTAAGCCGGGATTTTTTATCTTTAAATCTTATACTTATACATTGTGCTGCTGGCGGTAATGTGCTAGTTCATCAATGGTAATCACGGTCAGCTGATGCGTCTGCGCATAAGACAATACCTGAATACCAGAAGCCATGGTGCCATCTGGATTGGTCAGTTCACACAGAACCCCGGCAGGTTTCAGTCCAGCCAGACGTGCAAGATCAATCGTACCTTCGGTATGACCACGACGGGTCAGCACACCGCCTTCACGGGCACGTAAAGGGAAGACATGCCCTGGGCGATTCAGGTCACTGGCGACAGCGCCGTCTTTAATGGCTGCTTTAATCGTGGTGGTACGGTCTTTGGCAGATACACCAGTCGTCACACCTTCCGCAGCTTCAATGGTGACAGTAAATGCAGTTTTAAACTGACTAGAGTTATCCTGCACCATAGGTGGCAGTTCTAAATGATTGGCCAGTTCATCAGTCAGACATAGGCACACAATACCGGAACCATCACGAATCATACGAGCCATGGTTTCTACAGTCAAAGTCTCTGCTGCAATGATGAGGTCGGCTTCATTCTCGCGGTCAAAGTCATCCATCACCAGAACAGGTCTGCCTTGGCGGATGTCTTCGAGTGCTTGTTGGATGCGCTGTTCAGCGGGAGCTAAAGCGGAAAAGAAAATTTCGGGTTGAATCAAACTTGACATTGAAACGCTCACGTAAAGTAAAAGTACGATTGAACATTTCAGGACATAGTGAAAATAGGCTTATAGCAAAACAGTTTCATGCCAGGCATAAAACAGGGTGTACTGCTTTCGTCTTCTTTCATCCGGACTATACCGTCGGCTCTGGATTTGCACCAGATCTGCAGATCAATCGAAATTGACCGCTCGTGGGCTGATTTAGGAATAGAGATTTACTACCCTGAAATTACCACCGGTGGGGAATCTCACCCCGCCCTGAAGCGATGTAGGGCCATTATAGTCCTGATTTTTAAAAGATGGGATAGTTTGGCCAGTCACGAATTTGCAGAATTTCAGATAAGCAAAACAGATTATCTGAATTACTACAGTCCTTTAGCAAAAAACTGGAAACATGTTATGTTGCTATTAACAATAGAAATTGATCAATCATTCTGACAATGAAGAAAACCGAGCTGATCCATAATAATCCATTTTCTCCCTTGCTGTTTTGTGATGCAAAGGTTTTGCGTTATCTCAATATTTTGGGCGTTGCGCTGATTGCAGTCAGTTTGCTGTATTTAATGGCTGCGAACTGGTGGATGCTACCGAATCAGGTACAGTTAGCAATTCCAATGCTGGTTTTACTCTGTAGTGCAATAGCCAGCATTTACTTTAATCAGCGGGAATGGATCAGACAGAGTCTGGATACTGTATCTGGCCTGACGCTGGGCTTAAGTCTGGTGGTGATTGGGCAGATCTATCAGACTGGTGCGGATAGTTATCAGTTATTTCTGCTCTGGGCCGTATTGCTGTTGCCGTGGCTATATCGACCAAATATCGGGGTTTTTGCCATGCTTTGTGTGGTCAGTCAGCTTGCATTGTATTTTTACTTTAAGCAAAGTTTCTGGATGATACGGGCAGAAGGGTTGTATTTATTGACTTTGAACCTACTGACAGCCATCAGCTTTGCCTTTGCCATACGTTATTATCTGCTGCTGCGGTACCTGTTTATTGCACTCATTATCATGATTTCGATCAGCAGCATGATGCAGTTTACCCATCATTTTCAGCTGATCTATCTGGCTTCTTCAGTTGTTCTGCCAGCAGGTGCTGCATTTTATTTTTATCGTAAGCATCAGGCACTAGAAACCATTTTACTGATTGCAGGCTTGGCTGCCAGTTTGAGCCTATGGCTATTTGAACTGTTGGACGATCGGCTTACCAATTCAGCAGCGGGCTTATTTATCTTGGCAATGCTGATCTTTGGCTGGTTTGCGCTGATCAGTTTTGCCCTAAAGAAAATTTTTCCACAAACCAAATTCTCCGTCATTCCTTTGGCACTTGGTGCATGGATAGCTGGAATTATTCTGGCAGTCTTATTACTGACCTATTGGAAAGCAGTTTCAATTGTTTTAGGTCTCATTTTTATTGGCATCGCTTGGAAATTATTAAGTCAAAAGAATTCCATATTTTTACGTCAGTTTGCCTATTGTCTTTGGGTTTGCGGGCAAGCTGCAGTATTAATTCATACGGAATTGCTCACCGATAGTCTGTTTATAGTATGGTTGTTGCAATTAATGATGCTGGCTCTGACTGTGATCAAACGGATGCACTGGTTTATTCTGACCTTACAGCTGCTGATTACACATGCTTTAGCAATAGTCGTTCTCGCCTTAGAAAATTCCTTTAAACATGATGATATCGTAATCACGCTTGCCCTAAGCTTGAACTATGTCATTTTTATCGGGCTATTCCTAACTGCTAGATATTGGCAGTCCTCAATTTATCAGAAAAGTATTCTGCTCTGGATCATCGCTATGCTGACAGGTTCAGCCGTGATTCATTCTGTGACTGGATTAGAGCATTGGCAGCGCATCGGGCAGATCAGCTTTGACCACGTTCTGCTGTTTTATGTTCTTCCGAGCTTATTGTTGCTTGGTTTTATTTGGCAAAACTGGCAGCAATTTTATGAAAAATTGCTCTGGCTGATTCCTGTATTTGGCATCTTACTCATTCTGTTGGGCTATTTTGAGATTTTTATTATTATGCTGCTTATGGCGTGGGCAGTGGTCTATCAGCAACGACTTATACAGGCACTTACCATTTCATTGCTGATCTTCTGGCTATGGATGCTGTATTACAATCTGGGCTTAAGTTTTCTATTAAAAAGCATCAGTATCTTTGCTTCTGGGATACTGGTCTTGTTGCTGGCATATATGTTGAAGCAGTCATCAAAACTGCAACATGAGCAAGGAGAGGCAAGATGAAAAAGTTTCTTCCTTTGCATCTGGCTATTTTCAGTATTGCCTTATTTTGTGGATTGATTGCGCAACATGAATGGCATCTTCGAGATAGCCAAAGTATTTATGTGGAGCTGGCACCAGTAGATCCGCGATCAATTCTGCAAGGCGATTATATGGCGCTGAATTATGATCTGCATTTTAGTGCACTAGCAGCGGAGAATAGATCAGAACAATCAGAACCTAAAATCAGTATTCAAGATTTTGAAAACCAGTCCCGTGTACTAAGCTATGTACAGCTTGATGAGCAAAGAAGAGTTGTCAAAACCAGTTTTAATCGAAGTGCGCTGGATCAGCCACGCTCAGCGCGACTAATCCTGAAAAATCCACGGAATACCTTTGAAGGCTTATATCCGGCTGCCAACAGTTTTATGTTCGCTGAGGGACTTGAGCCTTGTTATCGTAATGCTAAATTCGCCGAATTAAAGCTAAAAGAAAATGGAGAAACTTTGTTGGCTGACCTGGTAGATCAAAATCTTAAGTCCTTAAACTGTGAGAACCGAAAAAGCTGGTGGCAGGGGCGTTAGTTTTATTTTAATCAGCCCATAAAAAAGCCCGCGAGAAGCGAGCTTTTGAGAATCTTGTTGAACCAGCTTAGGCAACCTGTACCGGAATGCAATTTGCAGTGTGATTCACAGTGTTATCCGGGTTGGCATAAACCAGACGTGGTTTATGAGCATTGGCTTCGGCTTCAGTGAAATCACCAAATGTTGCGATAATCACGATATCACCAACATCAGCCTGGTGCGCAGCACCACCATTCACAGAAATAATCCCTGAATTATCTTCACCACGAATGGCATAAGTAGTAAAACGCTTACCATTGGTCACGTTCCAAACATGAATTTCTTCGTATTCACGAATGCCAGCTAGATCCATCAAAACGCCATCAATTGCACATGAACCTTCATAGTGTAATTCTGCATGTGTAACAAAAGCGCGATGAATTTTGCATTTTAATAAACGAGATAGCATGGCTAGCGTCCCCTTAGTTGACCTAAGACTTTGATCTTATGGTTGAATCAATTTCTACGACACTGGATAAGTGGGTAGGCTTGCGCATTTTGCGCCTAAATGGCCAGCAAGGCAAGCGGAATTGTCCAGCAATTTATGAATGTTTAGTTCGGTTTATAAGCATTGATTTGATTCATTGCCTGTTGTACTTCACCGTTCACCAGCATTTTGGCGCGAGCAAGTGCATGGGCAATTGCATCGTCCATTAACTCTTGTTCACTGCTTGGTGCTTTACTCAGGACATGACCAGAAACACGGTCTTTAGAACCTGGGTGACCAATACCAATGCGTAGACGATGAAAGTTCGGACCGATATGCGGCACGATATCGCGTAAACCGTTATGTCCACCATGACCACCGCCAGTTTTCAGGCGAATAATGCCTGGATTCATATCCAGTTCATCATGGGCAATCAGGATTGATTCGGGTGCGATATTGTAGAATTTGGCGAAAGGAACAACACTTTTACCGGAAAGGTTCATGAATGTTGTAGGAAGAAGGAGACGGACGTCTTGACCTTCGATATTGCCACGACCGCTGAATCCATTGAATTTAGGGTCTTTTTTAAGGCTAATGCCATATTGATCTGCAAGGCGTTCTACAAACCAGAAGCCTGCATTATGGCGGGTTTGAGCATACTCAGAACCTGGGTTGCCCAAACCTACAATCAGTGAAATATTTGACACTAATCTACACCATTAACACTTATGCGCGTTTGAAGTCAGCGTGCATTGGAGTGTTTTTAGCTGGGTGACGTTGTAACGCTTGGATTTTAACGCTTTCAACTTTACCGTTTACATCAATTTCGATTACTTCTTCGAAGAATGAGTTGCTTTCTAAGAATTTAACAAGCTGACGAAGTTCAAGAGAAACAGCTACAGGAGCAGCTTCGCCACCATAGATGATCGCTGGAACTTTAGCAGCATGACGAAGGCGGCGGCTCGAACCTTTCCCTTGTTGTGCTACTTCACGTGCTTCTGCGTTTAATACGAAGTTTGCCATGATAGACATCCTATTTAAGTTTTAAATGAACCGGACCTGCGACCGATCCGGTGATAGAAAGCCCCGCCAAATGGCAGGGCTTTGGAAATTCAGCGCACTATTATAGATAAGAATCGAACATTGCGCTAATAGATTCTTCGTTGTTGATACGACGAATTGTTTCAGCAACCATGCTTGCAACTGAAACCTGGCGAATCTTGCCAAGAGCTAAAGCTTCTTCTGAAAGAGGGATGGTGTCAGTAACTACCAACTCATCGATCACAGAATTTTTCAGATTTTCAAGTGCTTTACCAGATAATACTGGGTGAGTCGCGTAAGCAACTACTTTGCGGGCACCGAAAGTTTTCAACGCATCAGCAGCTTTACAAAGCGTACCAGCAGTATCCACCATGTCATCAACGATCACACAGTCACGATCTTTCACATCACCAATCAAATGCATCACTTGTGATTCATTCGCTTTTTGACGACGTTTATCGATGATCGCCAGGTCGATATCACCCATCTGTTTCGCAACAGCACGAGCACGAACTACACCACCTACGTCAGGAGAAACAACCATCAGGTTATGATGCTGTTGTTGGCGTAAGTCAGCAAGTAGGGCTGGCGTACCGTAGATGTTGTCTACAGGAATATCGAAGAAACCTTGGATCTGGTCAGCGTGAAGATCAATCATCACCACACGGTCAATACCTACAGTGGTCAGCATATCTGCAACAACTTTTGCAGTAATCGGCACACGGCTTGAACGGGGACGACGGTCTTGACGGGCATAACCGAAGTAAGGAATCACGGCAGTAATACGACCAGCACTTGCACGGCGTAACGCGTCAGCCATGACCAGGATTTCCATCAGGTTATCGTTGGTCGGTGCACAAGTAGGTTGTACGATGAATACGTCTTTACCACGAACATTTTCAGTGATCTCAACAGCGATTTCGCCATCAGAGAACTGGCCTACAGAGGCAGCGCCTAGAGGAATATGTAAGTGACTTACGACTTTTTGAGCGAATTGTGGATGCGCGGTTCCACTAAAAACGACAAGATTGGGCATGAAGCACCCTTGGCGGTTGGTATGTATGGAAGTAGATGGCAGGGGTAGCTGGATTCGAACCAACGGATGCCGAGATCAAAACCCGGTGCCTTACCACTTGGCGATACCCCTAATGCGGCAGAACTTTAATATTTTTGCGGTATTGTGTCAAGGTAAATTAACAGTCTTACAGCAAATGATGTTCTGTCTTTTTTCGAGAAAATGGCAGGGGCGGCTGGATTCGAACCAACGGATGCCGAGATCAAAACCCGGTGCCTTACCACTTGGCGACGCCCCTAGATTTGATGAACTGTAAGATGGCAGGGGTAGCTGGATTCGAACCAACGGATGCCGGGATCAAAACCCGGTGCCTTACCACTTGGCGATACCCCTAATACAGTACATCTACAGGTGAATAATGGCAGGGGTAGCTGGATTCGAACCAACGGATGCCGAGATCAAAACCCGGTGCCTTACCACTTGGCGATACCCCTATTGAACCTTGAAATGATGTAATGGCGATTCTTGCAGACTGTTCACCAGGTAAGATTTACATGGTGCATTCTCAAGAATGTCGGTCACATTCATATCATCAGTCACTTCGATAAAAACACAAGCACCTGTACCTGTAAGCTTTGCAACACCGAATTGATCGAGATATTGCATTGCCTCATCGACTTCTGGATATAGGCTTCGTGCCACTGGCTCAAAGTTATTTCCGAAATCAGATGGCTTTATCTGATAGGCGCAAAATTTAGAGGGCTTCGTGTCTCTTGTCAACGTTTTTTGTGAAAAAAGCTGTTGAGTGCTGATAAAACAGTCAGGTTTTAACACAATGAACTGTTTTTGATCTAAGTCTATGAATGTTAAGTGTTCACCAATACCTTCAGCCCAGGCATTGCGACCATGAACAAAAATAGGCACATCCGCGCCCAGCTTGACGCCGAGCTCTGCCAGTTGCTCAGAATTTAAGCCACAATGCCATAACTGATTCAGCACAATCAAGGTCGTTGCTGCATTGGATGAGCCACCACCAAGACCTGCACCCATGGGAATATTCTTCTCTAGTCGAATGATCAGACCAGAAGGCGTTTTGGCATAAGGCTGCAAAATCTGCGCTGCACGATAGATGAGATTCTGTTCCAAATCGACTGAGGCTAGACCTTCAATCTGAATCTGCTGATCATCTGTTTGCTCAAACTCTAGCCAGTCACACAAATCTATCAACTGAAAGATACTTTGCAGCTCGTGATAACTATCCGGACGGCGACCGGTGATATGGAGAAACAAATTCAGTTTTGCAGGTGCGGGAACACGAATCATCATAAGCTTGCGTCAGACCAGTTAACGGTTTTGAATCACCATTGTAATACGGTTTTCACCCCCATTCTCAAGTGACTGCTTTAAAATCAAGCGGTTTGGAACAGTTGCCTGCTGGTTATAACTCAGATCTACCGTCCAGCCTTGTTCAATAATCTGGCTGATACGCTGTGAGCTGTCTTTCTGGATCTGGGCAGATTGTGTCGCAGGACGTGCCTGTACCCAATCAACTAAATGACTAATCGGGGCTTGCCAGCCGGTTGCACGTTGCAATAGCTCTTCTGCCGTTGCTGCCTTGATCAGGCCGGTTTTGGCACTATTCAACGTCACCTGACCAGGAGTACCTGAAATCTGGGTTTTTCCGGCACCTAAGATACCAGTCAGTTCAATATCAAACTCTTCCTGCTGCTGCACCCAGGTAAAAAAGGCACTGCCGCTTTGCTGAGGTGTACGTACCCCGATTTTACCTTGCAGCTGGAACTGGTTTTCAGCCTGTACCGATGGCGTGACAGGCGCTTTTTGCTGCACCATCTGCTGACAACCACTCATGAACAGGGCAGTAGAAGCAATGAAACAGCAGCCTAAAGTACTTATGTTGCGCATAAAAGAATGGACTCGTTCAGGATTGTGGTGCTAACAATAGCGAATTAAGTTGGTTTAATTCTGGGTCATTTGGATGGTTTTGTTGTAATTGTTGTAACACTTGATGGAATTGTTGTAGATCGCCTTTCATATAAAGCGAACGTGCATAACGGACGCCAATTTTTGCACTTGGATTCAGTTCATAGGCTTTAAGCAAGACTTGGGCAGCCGTGGTAAAGTCATTTTGCAAGTAACAGATATAGCCATAGGTATCCAGAATAGAAGCCTGTTCTGGTGCGTATTCCAGTGCCTGTTCAGCATAGCGCCGTGCTTCATCCAGACGGCGATTTTGACGGGCCAGCGTATAGGCATAAGCATTCAGATAGGTTGGACTATTCGGCTCGATTTTAAGCAGGGTTTTTAACAGCTGATCCAGTTGATCACGATCTTCATGTGGATCTAGCAATAAAACTTGAGCATAGACCAGTTCCGGATCATCCGGCAGGTTTTTGCTGGCTTCTTCCAGAATTCGGATCGCTGCGTTCTTATTGTTCATGCGTTTCAGAATATCCGCTTGAGCCAGATACAGGAAACTGGCATGTTGCGGATAATTGACCCGTTCCTGAGTCAGAAAGCGCAGTGCATCATGCAGTTTATCCTGCTCGGCAAAGATAGCAATGATATTGCGTCGTGAGACCGTATACAGGCTGCCATCCACCAGGCGGTAATACGCCTTGGCGGTTTCATAATGCTGTTTGCGTTCTGCATTGACTGCCAGATAGTAATAGGCTTCATTCTGGTACTGAGCCGAATAACGGAGCTCAACCAGGTATTTTTCGGCCCGTTCATATTGCTGCAGGTCAATACTGGTCAGACCGGCAATAAACAGTGCTTCTTCGTGTTGTGGTGATTTTTTCAGGATCGTTTCTAGTTTCTGTAAGGCCTTTTCAGCTTCATTTAGCTTGATCAGGTATTTAACCTCAGCCAGACGTATATCCATGTTATTGCGATGTTTGCGACTGGCTTTCTCGTACCATTTCAGCGTTTCCGCATCATCACCCAATGCCGCCAACAGATTGGCTTTCATCAGGATATAACCAGTCGACTTTGGACGTTTTTTTAAGGCGCGGTTGATGGTATTGAGAGCCTGTTCTAGCTGACCTTTTTGTGCTTCCAGACCGGCGACCAGCACCAGAATCGAAGGATTGTCTTTGGCTTTGCTAGTACTTAGAGCCTGAATTAAATATTCACGGTCATCCGGCTCATCCGGGGCAATCCCGGCCAGAATTTCTTCCAGATCGGCGTTATCATCAATTTTCAGGATCTTTTCCAGCGTTTCTGCCGCCAGTTCGTACTCATGCGCTTTTAAGGCAATATGCGCCAGATAGAATAATGCCGGCACATCCTGTGGTTCTTGAACGACCCAGTGGGTAGAAATATCTAACGCTGCATTCAGGTCTTCATGTTCGAGGGCGATATTGAGTGCGCGCTGTTTAACCGCGGTGGAATTGCTTTTAATGGCCAGCACAGTATAGTTGTGTAAAGCGTTTGGAATATCGCGATAGGCGAGTGCGAACTCGGCTATCATACTTTGTTTTATCGCATCATAATTTTGATTTGCATGGTAAACTGCTTCTGCTGCATAAAGATGAGCAGTTGAAGCCATGCTAACCACCAGCAAGAATGTGGTAGAATATTGCTTAATGGTAGGGCCGTTTATACGGCTAGTTGTTAGACGCAATTTTTCTTTATCCAAGTAATGCTTTTTATGACACCGATGTTGCACAATAGCATAAATTTAGTGAAATGATGACCTGATATGTCTTTCTTTGCATTGGGTGTCAACCATCAAACTGCCTCTGTAGAGCTGCGCGAAAAGATTGCTTTTAACCCTGAAAAGTTAAGCATTTTACTTGCCGAGCAAAGCCAGCACCCTGTACTGAATGATATGGTGGTGGTGTCTACATGTAACCGGACCGAAGTTTACGCGATGTCGGACAATGTCGACATGGTGCTGAACTGGCTCGCCCAGACCAATGGTATTGATCCCAAGCAATTACAGAATCATGTTTATCGTTATGAGAATGCGCAAGCCGTCACGCATCTGATGCGTGTCGCCAGTGGTCTCGACTCCCTGATGCTTGGTGAACCGCAGATTCTGGGACAGGTCAAAACCGCACTCTCTCTTGCCAAAGAATCTAAAACCGTTTCGCAAAACCTGAATCGTATCTTTGAATATGCCTTTTATGCGGCCAAGCGTGTGCGCTCGGAAACAGCAGTCGGCAGTCATGCAGTATCGATGGGCTATGCAGTTGCACAATTAGCATTGCAAGTATTTAGCCGGCCTGAGCAGTTAACTGTAATGGTCGTGGCAGCCGGGGAAATGAACAGTCTGGTGGCCAAACATCTGGCAGAAATGGGCGTCAGAAAAATCATTATCTGTAACCGGACTCGTGCTCGTGCAGAGAATCTGGCGCAGGAAATTGCCCACCGTGCAGAAGTCGAGATTATTGATTTTGATCAGTTGGCAGCAAACTTGCATCGTGCAGATGTGATTTCCAGTTGTACCGGTAGTTTGCATCAAGTCATTCACTATCCGGATGTCAAAGCTGCTTTAAAGAAGCGCCGTTACCAGCAAATGCTGTTGGTCGATCTGGCTGTACCGCGTGATATTGATCCAAAAGTTGAAAAGCTGGATGGAGTTTATCTCTATGGCGTGGACGATCTGCAAAGCGTGATTGATGAAAACCTGGCGCAGCGTCGTCAGGCAGCGGTCGAAGCGGAAGTGATGGTTAATCAACTGGCGACTGAGTTGATCACCCAGCAGAAGGTGAGTGAGGCGGGTAGTACGATTCATGCCTATCGGGATTATGGGGAAAGCTTACGTCAGGAGGAACTGGCAACCGCTATGCAACGCATCGCTAAAGGTGAAAATGCTGAAACAATATTAGCCGAATTTTCGCATCGTTTGACTCAAAAACTTCTGCATCCGACCTCAATCATGCTGCGTGAAGCTGCCAAAGCTGAAGATCCAAGCTATTTTGAAATGCTACAGAACAGTTTGCAGGACGTGGTTCAGCATCGCCGTAAGGTTAAACATTAAGATGATGTCGGGATAACTTTCCGATATTTAAAAGGCGTTTAAAATAAACGCCTTTTTTATTTTCATGATTTTTAATCTTCGAGTAAGGTCATGGAACGTTTTTTATCAATTTCATAAATCCGCATCTTGAGATTTTTCATCTCCGCGATGCTACTAAACTTTTTCGATTTTAATTTGTGTTGTAGACACTGATATTGCAGCTTGATCGAGAAGTCTGCCGCCAGTTTGTCTGCCTGCTCAGGAGAAGAGGTGTAATCACTGACATTGGCATGTTGCAGGATATGCTGTAACTTATGATGATGTGCAGCACAGGCACCGAGTACATAATAGGTCGACAATTCCGGATCATCCGGCAATTCATCAAAAATCACATTAAATATATTCAGGATCTTGAACAACAGCTGATCTTCACTGACCAGTGCGCGTAATGGTTCAAAATGAATATACAGATATGGATGATTCAACAGAATCGCAATGACATACTCTTCGGCATCAATTTTGGTGCTAAAGCTTAGAGAGGCGTCATTATTGACTTTGGGTTGCCATTTGCGGCTAAAACCGAGTTTTTCCCGAAAGAACTGCTGTAGTAGATAACGGAATGAGCCAGCTTTTGGCAATAATTCAGTTAATTGACGCAGCTCACCCATGACCTGACTTTTACCTTCAGGCGTTGCAATGTCGTGATTCTGGGTGAGATGGGCAAAGACAAAGTCAGAGAGCAGCGGTGCCTGATCCAGCAGACGGCGGAAATTTTCAATGCCTTCACGACGAATCAAGGAGTCTGGGTCATGGTCATTCGGCAGGACAAAGAATTTTAGCTCACGCCCATCGTTCAGTAAGGGTAGAGCAATTTCCAGAGTACGGCGTGCCGCTTTTTGTCCAGCCGCATCACCATCAAAAGCAATGGTAATCCGGTTATTCTGCTTGAACAGAATATTTAGGTGATCAGTATTACTTGCTGTTCCCAAAGTAGCCACTGCACCATGAATGCCATATTGCTGCAAGGCAATGACATCCATATAGCCTTCCACCATCAGCCAGTCTTGAGCTTTCTGCTTGCGACCTTCATACAGGCCATACAATAACTGGTTTTTATGGAAAACTTCTGAATCTGGTGAGTTGATGTATTTCGGTTTGATCTCGTCATTCAGTGCACGACCACCAAAACCGACCACACGGCCTTTACTATCCCGAATCGGAAAAATAACCCGATCACGGAGCAGGTCAAAATCCCGACCACTATCGCTAGTACGAATCAGACCTAAAAGTTTGAGACCTTCAATATCCTGTGGAAAGGCTTTTTCCAGATGTTGCCAGTCTTCCGGTGCATAACCGAGTCGCCAGTAGGCAATCGTTTCTGAGGTCAGACCACGCTGTTTAAAATATTGCTGGGCACTTGGACTGTTGGGTAGTTGACGCTCATAAAACTGCGCGATATTTTCCAGCAGGTCGTATAAGTTGCCATCTGCTTGTGCTTCTGCTGCAGGCATTTGCTCAAAAGCAGCAAAAGGGTCATCCGTATAAAATTCAGCTTCAGGTGCCTGAATTTCAGCAAATGGATCAAAATAAGCAGGTTGTTCAGGCGTCGGATTTGTAGATGTATCCGCAGTTTTTGCTGGTGGTACAGTGACCGGTTTCGGTTTGGCTTCGCGTTTGTATTTTAAGCGGTTGGAATCTTTATTATCTTTAGGCAGTTCAATTCCGGTCTGGCTGGACAGGTCTTTCATCACTTCAATGAAATTGCGGCTGCCAATATCCATTAAAAAGCGGATGGCATTACCATTGGCCTGACAGCCAAAGCAGTGGAAATACTGCTTGTCACGGTAGACGTGAAAAGAAGGCGATTTTTCCTGATGGAAAGGGCAACAGCCCGAATAAGTACGGCCAGTTTTTTTTAGTTTCACGTATTGACCAATCACATCGACAATATCGGTGCGATCGAGAATCTGATCAATCGTATGCTGAGGAATGGCCATGGTTTGCTAAGCTTCTCGTGCTGCGTTATTTAGGTGTTAAATCATTGAAAATTAAGAGTAGGATGATTCATCCAACGCTATAAATGAATTAATTGGTATAACCTGTTTGCACAATTTGTTCAAGCATTGCTCAGAAAATGCAAAAGGGCAAGTATGATAACTTGCCCTTGAGGAAATTGCACCTTCGAGAGTCGGCTTATTCAGCAATCGGTTCAGGTAGCTCAGTTTCATTAGTTTTAGGACGATCGAGTAAACCAAACGTCATGCGATTGGTCAGACTGCGTTTTTCTGACTGGTCTTCAGATGATTGGCTAGACGTATCGGTCACGGTTTTGGCTTCTTTACCGAAAATACCCAAAGTCGCACGGTTGAAGAAACTGCCTTCACTACGTGCTGCACGCAGGTTCACAGTACCATCAGCATTCACCAGACCTGGATAGTTCAGTTTCAGTACTTCGATATATTGCTGTGCTGTGGCTTTATCACCTAGTTTGTCATAGCCATAAGCAACAGTTGCCAGTGCTTCTGGAATCTGTGGCGTTTGTGGGTAATGTTCAATCACCCATAAGCCACGTTCAACAGCAGCCAGATATGCTTTACGCTTGATATTAAAGCGAGCCGCATTCATTTCGCTTTCTGCCAGTTCCTGACCGATAAACTTCATACGCTGTGCAGCATCAACCGCATAGGTGCTTGATGGGTAGCGGCGAATGAAATCGACAAAATTCTGGTAAGCCACTTTCAGGTAGCTCACATCACGGTGCGACTGTTTTAGTGAGGTATAACGCAGCAGGCCATTATAGTTCTGCTCCATATTCGCTACGCCACGAACATAGTAAGCATAGTCGACATTTGGATGTTGCGGATTCAGACGGATAAAGCGTTCTGCCAGTGCAATAGCACCTTCATAATCTTTTTGCTGGAATTTGACATACAGCAGTTCCAGTTGCGCCTGCGGTGCATACTGGCTGGTTGGATAATAGGTTTCCAGTGCTTCGAGCTGTTTTGCTGCATCAGTATATTGTTTGCGATCTAGCGCGTTCTGTGCTTTTTGGATATAAACCTGTTCGCTAGATTCTGGACCTTTGTCCACGACTTCTTTTTTTGGATTACTGCTACAGCCTACCATTGCCGATGCAATGCCTAACGTCACAGCAAGCATTGTCATTTTATAATGTGGTAGCGACATAAAAATTCCTCTGTTAATACGGGCAATGAGCTACAATTGCACTATTAAACCACTTTTGTCTGAATGAGCAAATGAGTCAAGCACAATCTTCCAATTCTAATATCCCTGATACTGATTTCAATTTACTTGAAGATTCTGAGGATGCAGATAACCATACTTCAGACGCAACTGCAACACGTTTATCGTTGCAATTTCAATTGGATGAAAGTTATATCGGGCAACGTATCGACCAGATTGCGGCCATGGTCTGGAGCGATTTTTCTCGAGAAAAGCTCAAGCAATGGATCAAAGACGGCAATTTATTAGTGAATGGTCAACCAGTTAAGCCGAAATTTAAAAGTGACGGCTTTGAAACCCTGACTTTAAACGTTGAACTGGAGGCACAAACCCGTAGCCTGCCTGAAGATATTCCACTGGATATCGTCTATGAAGATGATGACATCATTGTCATTAACAAACCAGTGGGCATGGTGGTACATCCGGGTGCAGGCAATATGACTGGTACACTGGTCAATGCCTTGCTGCATCATTATCCGAAATCTTCTGAACTGGCGCGTGCAGGTTTAGTACACCGGATTGATAAAGACACCAGTGGTCTATTGGTTGTTGCTAAAAATCTGGAAGCGCAGTTTGCGCTTAGCAAGCAGCTTGAGAAAAAGACCGTCTACCGTGTGTATGACCTGATCGTATATGGCAACATCATTGCCGGCGGTACCATTGATGAACCGATTAAACGTCATCCAGTGGATCGTGTGAAAATGGCAGTCCTGCCAGGCGGTAAGGAAGCGGTGACGCACTACAATGTGAAAGAACGCTTCCAGCATTTCACCCGTATTCAGGCACGTCTGGAAACCGGTCGTACGCACCAGATTCGTGTGCACTTTAGCTACCTGGGCTATGGTCTGGTGGGTGATCAGGTCTATATGCCACGTGTGCGTATGCCAGCCGGTGCTTCGCAATTGCTGGATGACACCTTGCGTGGTTTTAAACGTCAGGCACTGCATGCAGCGACTCTAGGCCTGAAACATCCACGTACCAAAGAAGAAATGACCTTTAATGCGCCGTGGCCAGAAGACTTCGCCAATCTGGTTGAAGTGCTGCGTAGCGAAAACAAGGCCTATTAATTTTTCATTCTATTAGCAGTCATTAAAAAAAGGGAAGCGACATGCAATTTGTACAAGGTTTGCCTCAAGGTGTTTATGTAGGTCAGACCCGTGTTTATCATGAACAGGTACAGCCATCAGCCCAGCCAGAGCTAGCGGGCTTTAACCTAGCTTTGCATGTCAATGATGATGCTGCACGTGTACAGAAGCATCGCATCCAGCTGTTGAAAGACTTCCAGCCTTTTGGTGTGGACAAAATTACCTGGATGACACAGACGCATAGCACCATTTGTCATACCATCAATGAGCAGATGCCTTTCGAGGCATTGGTCGGCGATGGCCTGGTCACACAGCGCAAGGCCCATGCCTTGATGATGATGACGGCAGACTGCTTACCTGTGGTACTGGGTAATGCTGAAGGCACTGAAGTAGCCAATCTGCATGCGGGTTGGCGTGGGCTGGCAGGCGGTATCGTTGAAAATACCATTGCCGCGATGCAATCCAAGCCTACCTGGGCGTGGCTCGGTGTAGCGATCAGCCAGCCTTGTTTTGAAATTGGCTCAGAAGTAAAAGAAGCTTTCTGTTCCAAATATCCTGAACTGGACAGTGCATTTCAGGCAGGGGAACAGGCCGGAAAATACTATGCGGATCTGTATGCGATTGCGCGTTACATCTTACAGCAGCAGGGTGTTGAGACTGTTTTAGGTGGCGATCAGTGTTCATATCGTCAGGCGGATGAATACTTTTCCTATCGCCGTGAAGCCAAAACCGGACGCATGGCAACATTCGTGTTTATGGCATGAAAATGTTAAACTTGATTGAAATTCTTGGTTTTTGATTGTTATGTCCCTATCTTCCCAATCTGTTGCGATTGTTTATCACAGTCCTTATGGACACACGGCTAAAGTGGCAAACTTCATTGCCGAAGGCGCACAAAAAACTGGTGTCCAGGTGCATATGATGAATGTGGAACAGGTGGATTGGGAGGTGTTGGACGCTGCCGATGCAATTGTATTTGGCTGTCCGACCTATATGGGTAGTCTGACTTCTGCCATGAAGTTATTTATGGAGCAGTCGTCCAAGCGCTGGCTGGCACGTAGCTGGCAAGGCAAGCTGGCAGCAGCCTTTACCAATGGTGGTGGCTTAAGTGGGGACAAGCTGGCTGTCTTGCAGCAGATTAATCTGTTTGCGATGCAACATGGCATGTTGTGGTCAGGTCTACCGTTAATGCCGACAGGTCGTGCCACTACCGATCTGAATCGTATGTCGAGCTTTCTGGGTCTCATGACCCAATCTGATAATGCGCCTGTTGAAGTGACACCACCGGAAGGGGATTTACAAACCGCGATCTGGTTTGGTGAATATATTGCCTTGACACTGGCCCGTCTGAATCTGAAAGCCTAATTCGATCCATAAAAAAAACCTCCATCAATTGGAGGTTTTTTTATTGCTGGCATTATTTATGGAAAATACGCGCTTTATCACGTTGCCAGTCACGGTCTTTTTCAGATGCACGTTTATCATGTAACTGTTTACCTTTTACCAACGCAATTTCCAGCTTGGCATGTGGGCCTTTCCAGTAACAGGCCAGTGGTACACAGGAATAACCTTTCTGGTTGATCGCGCCCATGAGTTTTTCAATTTCACGGCGTTTCAGCAGCAGTTTACGGGTACGCGTCGCTTCAGGGACAACATGGGTAGATGCACTCAGTAAAGGCTGAATCTGTGCGCCGAACAGGAAGGCTTCACCATTTTTAAAGGTGATATAGCTCTCCACAATACTCATACGACCGGCACGCAGGGATTTTACTTCCCAGCCTTGCAAGGAAAGTCCAGCTTCAAATTTTTCTTCAATAAAATAATCGTGACGGGCACGTTTGTTCAGAGCAATCGTTCCGCCGTTATTTTTTTTAACTACAGTTGCTTTCGCCATAATCAGACACTTCCAAAGTTGTAGCTATTGTACCGTAACTTTTATTGAGTTGAAGTGTTTAAATTGATGGAGTTTCTTCACTAAAAAATGAAGATTTTGTTAAAATGGAAACTTACACAATAAACAGAGTACAAATGGATGACTAAAACTCGTGTAATTTATCCGGGAACTTTTGATCCGATCACCAATGGCCATATTGATTTGGTGACCCGCGCAGCAAAGATGTTTGATGAAGTTGTAGTTGCAATTGCAATCGGACATCACAAAAACCCGGTATTTAGTCTGGAAGAACGAGTTGAACTGGCCCAAACGTCATTAAGCCATTTGAACAATGTTGAATTTGTAGGATTTGATGGCCTGCTGGTGAACTTCTTCCGCGAGCAGAATGCTACAGCGGTATTACGTGGTTTACGTGCAGTGTCCGATTTTGAGTATGAATTCCAGCTGGCCAACATGAACCGTCAACTGGATTCTCATTTTGAAGCGGTATTTTTAACCCCTTCAGAGCAATATTCTTTTATTTCATCCACATTGGTGCGTGAAATTGCTCGTTTAAGAGGTGATGTGACCAAGTTTGTTCCGCCAAACGTGGTTGAAGCCTTCGAGCGTAAACTTCAGCAAGGTTGGTAGAGTGTCTTTATATATCACCGATGAATGTATCAATTGTGATGTCTGTGAACCTGTCTGTCCGAATGAGGCAATTTTTATGGGTGACGTCATCTATGAAATTAACCCGGACTTATGTACAGAATGCGTCGGACATCACGACAAACCACAGTGCCAGTTATTTTGTCCTGTGGACTGTATCCCGCTTGATCCGAACCATGCCGAGACCCGTGAGGAGCTTCAGGCCAAGTATGAAAAACTGACTGCTCAAAAAACATCAAGCAATTAGTCGCCAGATTTGGTACTATGCGGCTCGAAGTGAGCCAGACGATCGCTGCTGTGGAGATCTCCGTGATTGAAGCAGGGGAGGAAAGTCCGGGCTTCATAGGGCAAGGTGCCAGGTAACGCCTGGGCGGCGTGAGCCGACGGAAAGTGCAGCAGAGAGTAGACCGCCTTCATTATGGTTCTGAGCAATCGGAATCGGAGGTAAGGGTGAAAGGGTGCGGTAAGAGCGCACCGCATGGCTGGTAACAGTTCATGGCATGGTAAACCCCACCGGAAGCAAGACCAAATAGGGATCCTTTAGGCATGGCCCATGCTGGATCCGGGTAGGTCGCTTGAGCGTATGAGTGATTGTACGCCTAGAGGAATGATCGTTCTCGACAGAACCCGGCTTATCGGCTCACTTCACCAAATTTTGATCAATCAGCACAATATGGGCTTGACGTTCTAAACAGAAAAACCCATAATGCGCGCACAGTTTAAGGCTATGTAGCTCAGTTGGTTAGAGCACCGCACTCATAATGCGGGGGTCACAAGTTCAAGTCTCGTCATAGCCACCATATTCTGAAAAACCCACTCCGATTGAGTGGGTTTTTTTTATGGCTGATGTTTTGTGGCTTCATTGGTTAAAAATCTAAAAAGCCTTACAATAGTTAAAATAAAACAAATAACAAGAATATGTATGATGATTAAAAATTTAATGCTATCAACTCTGATTTTCTTTATTGCTTTACCTGTTTTTGCTGCAGATTCAATTAAGTCACTTCCTTTTAAAGAAAAAAGTATTTCCAAAGCAGAAATACGATCAATTTGTCAGAAAATAAAACTTAGTTGTGATGAGAGTGGTGCAAAACTTTGGGTAGTTAAAATTGCTGAAGCTGAAAAATATTATTTAATTAATGAAAATTTACAAATGATTCAGCTTTCAAAACATCTTGGAAAGTATCAAATCGTTGATTATTGGGATCTAACCAGGTATCAACAGGTTTATGCGCTTGAAGAGGATAAGAGTGGTATAGAATTTATATATCCTGCCTTATACCCACTCTATCGGCATAGTTATGCTATTGCCTTAATTCATGGCTGGGTTTCAAATGATGCAGGTGAACAGAATGCACAGTTTATTCAATTACTTCCAAAAGGAAAGACAAAACTGGTCTTCGAGCATTTACCTTTTTACGAATACCAGAATCGACTTTCCTGCTACAAAGATATGAAAGATAAAAAGAATAATTATTGTGATGATCAGAAGGAGACCGTACTTAAGATCAGCTATAGAGATGTAGGATTGGCTTATTATGAATGGCGTTTAAGTTATTTGAATATAAACTGGCTTAAGAATAATAAAATCGACGAATATAAACAGCGGAGTTTGGCGTTAATCCCTTTTATTCAAGCGCAGTAAAGGCATGTAGCAGTGATCTAACATCATCCGTTTGCAACTGCTCACGCATTTTTAAAAACTGCTTTTCATCTAAGTCATAGAGCTTTAGAGAAAGTAGTTTCTTAATATCTTCTTCAGGGAAGCGATATTTAATAATTTTCGCAGGCACGCCACCTACAATCGCATAAGGTGGAACGTCTTTTGTGACGACAGCACCTGTTGCCACCACAGCACCTTCACCGAGCTTTACACCTTGCATAATCATGGCACGTGAGCCAATCCAGCAACCATCGCCAATGACTGTGTCGCCAGCAGGAACAAAACTGCGTGTATCGAACGGAAACGCTGAGATCCAATCCGTACGGTGTAACTGGTTACCACCCATCATAATTACGCATTCTGCGCCAAAGCAGACGAAATTGCCGATATAGAGCTGATCGATCGGCTTCTCTGGTGTGGCTGGCTTGTCATGCAGATAACGCACCACACAACGCTCGAAACCTTGGTCCCAATAGGCTGAGTAATAACTGTAATTGCCCTTAATATGAATATTCGGATTCTTCACGGTTTTGGAGATGAATTCGAACTCGCACCAATGGTTCACAGGGGAATTAATCAGTTTTTCAGCCATAACCAAAATACAAAAATAAGGAATACGCCATTATAGCGAATTGGTCTCTAAGCTGGAGAACAATCCCATTCAATAACTGGCCTGATCAGGGTTAAGTTTTACATGGCCTTAGCGGATTGAGGAATACGCGCAATGACTTTGATTTCGAAGTCAAAACCTGCCAGCCAGGTCACCCCCACAGCTGTCCAATTCGGATAGGGCCTTTGCGTAAAAATCTCGTTTTTAACTTTCATAATACTCTCAAATTGCTGTTCAGGATCGGTGTGAAAGGTGGTGACATCGACAATATCATCGAAAGTACAGCCAGCTGCTGCCAATGTAGCAGCCAAGTTTTCAAAGGCTTGTTCTACCTGTTTCTCAAAGTCAGGTTCAGGACTACCATCTTCACGACTACCAACCTGACCAGAAACAAATAATAAATCTTCTGATTTGATGGCAGCAGAATAACCATGCTGTTCATACAAAGCATGGCGATGTTGGGGAAATATTGCAGTTCTAGTCATGATAATCCTCGCTCAATATTTAATTTATACGTATTTTAGAAAGCAGTTCAAATTTTAACATACGCATCGTATGTAAACATAATTGACATACGATGCGTATGTCAATTAAAATTTTTCACAATGCTGATGGAAACAACATATGTCTGTACGTGAACAAAAAATGGCGGAAACCCGCAAAAAACTCATAGAAGTCGCACGTCGTGCATTTGCTGAATACGGTTATGCGGACACTTCCATGGATAAGCTCACGGCAGAAGCAGGGCTAACCCGGGGTGCGCTATACCATCATTTTGGTGATAAAAAGGGCTTATTTGCTGCCGTGGTCGATCAGATTGATTCAGAAATGGCTGAATATGCCGGGCAACATCTGGAGCAGCCTGATGATCTATGGGAGGGATTGATGCTTGAAGGGCGTACCTATATCGAACATGCTTTAAATGCTGAGTTCCAACGGATTGTGCTACGTGATGGTCCGGCAGTATTAGGGGACCCCGCACATTGGCCAAGTCAAAATAAATGCCTGCAGTCGACACGTGAATGCGTAGAACAGTTACTGGTTGAAGGTAGATTAAAACCAGTTGATGCACTTGCTGCGGCAGTCTTGCTAAATGGTGCAGCAATGAATGCAGCACTATGGGTCGCTTCTAGTGAGGATCCTGCACAGGTCTTACCTCAGGCTTTACAGGCATTTGAAGCCTTGGCATCTGGCTTCTTAAAATAAAATCGATGGGAATTTCTAGGCTCAATAAAAAACCCCTCATCTGAGGGGTCTTACAGCCTAAAATATCTAGTTAAAAATTAGATATATTCAACGCTTACAATTTCGTATTCGACTTCACCTTGTGGTGTCACGATTTTCACATCGTCGCCTTCGTTTTTACCCAGCAGGCCACGCGCGATCGGAGAGTTCACAGAGATCTTGTTGATCTTAAAGTCTGCTTCATCATCACCTACGATTTTGTAAGTTTTGCGTTCTTCAGTGTCTAGATTCTCAATAGTCACAGTGACACCAAAAACTACACGACCGTTTTGCTCCAGTTCTTTAACATCAATCACCTGGCAAGCGCCCAGTTTACCTTCGATGTCCTGAATACGGCCTTCACAGAAACCTTGCTGCTCACGCGCAGCATGATATTCCGCGTTTTCTTTTAAATCCCCATGCTCACGTGCCTCTGCAATCGCTGCAGTAATACGTGGACGATCCACAGTTTTCAGTTGGTGTAATTCTTTCTCTAAGGCAAGTTTGCCTTCGGGAGTCATAGGATAACGTTGCATAGTTGTCCCTCAGTAATAAAAATGAAAGTCTATAAATGAAAAAAAGCCCGCCACCGAGAAGGTGACGGGACTTCTCAGTAACGAATTAACCTACTGTTAAATCTTGCAAACGATATACATCCATTGGCAATTTAATTGCTAAAGCTTGGCATACAGCATCAGCACCATTCAGGGTAGTGGTATGGTATACCTTACCTTGAAGCGCAGAGCGACGGATCGAGAATGAATCCTGCTGAGCTTGTTTACCTTCAGTGGTATTGATAATGAGGTGAATTTCACCATTTTTCAAGCGGTCTACAATGTTTGGACGGCCTTCGGTTACTTTATTTACACGTTCACATTCAATACCTGCAGCTTTAATTACATCGTATGTGCCGCCAGTCGCAAGAATCTTGAAGCCAAAGTCAGCAAGCTGTTTTGCAATACCTACCGCACGTGGTTTATCAGAATCGCGTACAGAGATGAATGCATGCTTCACTTCGCCTTCAGTTGGCAGACCTGGTAAACGATCGTTAGAGCCTAGAACAGCTTTGTAGAACGCTTCACCAAATGTTTTACCAACGCCCATTACTTCGCCTGTTGATTTCATCTCAGGGCCAAGGATCGGGTCAACACCAGGGAATTTGTTGAATGGGAATACTGCTTCTTTCACAGAGAAGTGAGCAGGGATAATCTCTTTGGTAAAGCCTTGAGACTCAAGAGATTGGCCAGCCATACAACGTGCAGCTACTTTTGCTAAAGATTCACCGATACATTTAGAAACGAACGGAACCGTACGAGAAGCACGAGGGTTCACTTCCAGAATGTAAACATCATCACCTTTAACTGCAAACTGAACGTTCATCAAGCCTACAACGCCAAGCTCTTTAGCCATAGCGATGGTTTGACGACGCATTTCGTTTTGCACGTCTTCAGACAATGAATATGGAGGAATCGAACATGCAGAGTCACCAGAGTGAATACCGGCTTGTTCAATGTGCTGCATAATACCGCCGATCACCACGTCTTTACCGTCAGATACGCAGTCCACGTCAACTTCGATGGCATCGTCAAGGAAGTGATCCAGAAGAACAGGCGCTTCATTCGATGCTTGTACAGCATCACGTAAGTAGCGTTTTAATTCTTCGTCGTTATACACGATTTCCATCGCACGACCACCGAGTACGTATGAAGGACGTACAACCAGTGGATAACCCACTTTAGCTGCTTCTGCCATACCTTCTTCAGCAGATTTTACGATGCTGTTATTAGGTTGACGAAGTTGCAGACGTTGAATCATTTGTTGGAAACGTTCACGGTCTTCTGCACGGTCAATCGCATCTGGAGATGTACCGATAATTGGCGCACCAGCTTCTTCCAAAGCACGAGCCAGTTTCAGTGGAGTCTGACCGCCGTACTGAACGATAATACCTTTCGGCTTTTCAGTACGTACGATTTCAAGAACGTCTTCAAGTGTAATCGGTTCGAAGTACAGACGATCAGACGTGTCATAGTCAGTTGAAACCGTTTCAGGGTTACAGTTCACCATGATGGTTTCATAACCGTCATCACGCATTGCCAGGGCAGCATGTACACAGCAGTAATCGAATTCGATACCTTGACCAATACGGTTAGGACCGCCACCAATCACCATGATTTTGTCACGGTTAGACGGATTAGATTCACACTCTTCATCGTAAGTTGAGTACATGTACGCTGTATCAGATTCAAACTCTGCTGCACATGTATCCACACGTTTGTAGACTGGAGTGACGCCCAGGTTCCAACGGTGCTTACGGAATTGTTTTTGTGAAATACCCATCAGGTTGGCAATACGGTGGTCAGATAAACCTTTACGTTTAAATGAACGGATATTGTCAGCGTTAAGATCACCAAAACCTAAAGATTTGATTTGTTCTTCAGTTTTAACGATGTCTTCGATCTGGATCAGGAACCAGCGGTCGATGTTGGTTGCCGCAAATACTTCATCAAGCGTGAAACCGTGACGGAATGCATCAGCCACATACCAGATACGTTCTGGACCTGGAACTTTAAGTTCTTGAAGAATCTTTTCGCGCGCACCTTCAGTACCCACTTCGATTTTTTCATCAAAACCAGTTGCACCAACTTCAAGACCGCGAAGTGCTTTGTTCACAGACTCCTGGAAGTTACGACCAATCGCCATCACTTCACCTACAGATTTCATCTGTGTAGTTAGTGTCGCATCAGCTTGCGGGAATTTTTCGAAGTTGAAACGTGGAATCTTGGTAACAACGTAGTCAATTGCTGGTTCGAACGATGCTGGAGTTGTACCGCCAGTGATGTCGTTTTTCAGCTCATCAAGGGTATAACCAACAGCCAGTTTCGCTGCGATTTTCGCAATCGGGAAACCAGTCGCTTTAGATGCCAGTGCAGATGAACGCGATACACGTGGGTTCATCTCGATGATTACCATACGACCATCTTTCGGGTTAATACCGAACTGAACGTTAGAACCACCCGTTTCAACACCGATTTCACGAAGAACTGCTAAAGATGCATTACGCATCAACTGGTATTCTTTATCAGTCAGTGTTTGTGCAGGCGCAACAGTGATCGAGTCACCGGTGTGTACGCCCATTGGGTCAAAGTTTTCGATCGCACATACAATGATACAGTTGTCGTTTTTGTCACGAACAACTTCCATCTCGTACTCTTTCCAGCCAATCAATGATTCATCGATCAATAATTGGTGAGTAGGAGAGAGGTCGAAACCGCGTTCACAGATTTCCAGGAATTCTTCACGGTTGTAAGCAATACCACCGCCTGAACCACCCATCGTAAATGATGGACGGATAATCACAGGGAAACCGAAGCGCGCTTGAATCTCAAGTGCTTCTTCCATTGATTCAGCAATAGCCGCTTTTGGACATTCCAGACCAATTTTACGCATTGCTTCGTCAAACAGTTTACGGTCTTCTGCTTTTTCGATCGCTTCTTTGGTCGCGCCGATCAGTTCAACGTTGTATTTTTCAAGAATACCGTTGGCATCCAGTGCAAGGGCACAGTTCAGTGCAGTCTGGCCACCCATCGTCGGAAGCACAGCATCTGGACGTTCTTTTTCAATGATTGCTGCAACAGTCTGCCAGGTAATCGGTTCGATATACGTCGCATCTGCCATTGCAGGGTCGGTCATAATGGTCGCTGGGTTAGAGTTCACCAGAATAACGCGGTAGCCTTCTTCACGAAGCGCTTTACATGCTTGAGCACCTGAGTAGTCAAACTCACATGCTTGACCGATGACGATCGGACCAGCACCAATGATCAAGATGCTTTTAATGTCAGTACGTTTAGCCATGATGCTTCCTTAATTACTTCTTAGATGCTTCGATAAGTTCGATGAAATGATCGAACAATGGTGCGCAGTCATGTGGACCAGGGCTTGCTTCAGGGTGACCCTGGAAGCTGAACGCAGGTTTGTCTGTACGATGAATACCTTGGTTCGTACCATCAAACAGTGAGCGATGAGTCACACACAATACCGCAGGCAAGGTGCTTTCATCCACTGCGAAGCCGTGGTTTTGAGAAGTAATCATCACTGTACCAGTTTCGATGTTCTGTACAGGATGGTTAGCGCCATGGTGACCGTGCGGCATTTTTACCGTTTTAGCACCCGATGCAAGAGCAAGAATCTGGTGACCTAAGCAGATACCAAATACTGGAATTTCAGTTGTTTCAACAATTGTTTTTACAGCTTCAATTGCGTAGTCACATGCAGCTGGATCGCCAGGACCATTTGACAGGAATACGCCATCTGGATTTAACGCAAGTACTTTTTCAGCAGGAGTTTGTGCAGGCACCACAGTCAATTTACAGCCGCGGTCTGCGAGCATACGCAAGATGTTGGTTTTGACACCGTAGTCGTATGCAACCACATGGAATTTAAGTTCAGGTTGAGTAAAGCCTTTGCCAAGTGCCCATGAGCCTTCAGTCCATTCGAAACCGGTCGGATCACAGCATTCTTTCGCAAGGTCTAAACCACTTAAACCACCGAATGCACGTGCTTTTTCGACTGCTTCTTCTTCAGTGATGTTTTCACCCGCAAGGATACAACCGTTTTGTGCACCTTTATCACGCAAAATTCGAGTTAATCGTCGCGTGTCGATGTCAGCAATGGCAACTACATTGTGCTGTTTTAAATAATCACCGAGTGATTGATTCGCACGGAAGTTACTATGTAGTAAAGGAAGGTCACGGATAATTAAACCGTTTGCCCATACTTTATGAATACGACCTGATTCAGCGTCTTCTTCGTTGCAACCTGTGTTACCGATATGTGGGTAAGTCAGCGTTACAAGCTGCTGTGCATAACTAGGATCAGTCAAAATTTCTTGATAGCCAGTCATGGCAGTGTTGAAAACGACTTCACCAGTCGTACAACCCGATGCGCCAATTGAAGTACCTTTAAAGATAGTTCCGTCGGCAAGGGCTAAAATTGCTGGGGTGCTCAAACCAAAGCTCCTGAAATTTAGGCTGTAAAAAAGCGAGTAGACGAAAAAAAAGGAAGGTTAATTTTTAAACCTACCCTCCTATGTCTGCTCGCTTGAACTTAACACGGCATTATACGCAGAACCACCCCCCAAGTCCAATAGCTTTACAGCAAAAGTATGAGATAAATGGCTTGCTTTTTGCTTGAAAGTCTGTTTTACGAACAACGTAAAAAAATGTAAGCAATTAAGAATTGTCTAACAAATCAAATCTTAATTTTTATCAAAACTACTAATATGGATGAGTCGTAATATAACTATAGGAATAAGACACATGACTACAGCAGCGAAATCTTCCCAATCCAAGAAAAAGATCAATACCGTGGTTTCAGAAACGACTGAACAGCTTGAAAAAGTAGCAGCTGAAGCCAAAGAACAGGTGGTGGAAACCATCGAAGAAAGCAAAGAGAAACTTGAAGTCGAAGCGAAACAGCTGGGTGATACTGTGCAGGAGCAGTTACGTCAGTTGAAACAGGATCTGTTGCAACGGATCGATACTTTGAAAGAGCAGTTATTTGGTTCGCAAAAAGAACTGACTGAATTAACCAGCTTTATCAAAACCGAATTTACTGCAGTCATTGAAGACTTATCCAATATGGGTAAGGAACTGAAAGAAGATGTCAGCCAGATCTCGACCAAACATAAAGAGCATCTGACTGGTACATTCAAGCGCTCAAAAGACAGTACCATTGAAGTTCTAAAAAAGGTCAAACCCATGGTAAAAGCTGAAAGTTCAGAAAAAAGCCCTGAGCTGAAGAGTTAAGGGAAGACGCTGACTTAAATTGCATGAAAGGAGAACTGGATACGTTCTCCTTTGTCTTTTTGAGGCAAAACGGACTCACAATAATAATGAAAGGGGGTCACGATGCAGCAGCATTATTTTGTAGGTGTACTTTTTTTACTGACGCTGATTATGATGCTTAATCTGGTAAGTTGGTTAATGCGTACACTTTATCTCGGTGTGATGATGTTATGTCTGGGATTCTTTGGACTAACTTTTGGAACGATTATCCTGATCATCTTCACGTTAACTGTAATTTTTTATGCCGCGGTAAAATCAGTACAGGATAATTACCGTCTACATCACTAGAATATCGAAAATAATTAAAACGAACTTTTAGTCTATCAGCTTAAATAACGTTTAAATTATTATCAAAGTAGTCAGTTCTACCTAAGTGTTGAGAGCAGGCTAGTTATTTCAATTTAATATTTACCCGAATCTACGTAGAGAAAATGCAGGAAAATATTTTCTTTAAGCTATAACAGTGAGCTTTGAAAGCATGAGCCGGAAAAGCCCATAAAAAACGTGAGACCTTAATGCTCACGTTTTTTAATATCTTTTTATCCAGCAAATACTTTTAATCTGCATTAAAAGACATGCAGCCAATCCCGTTTATTGTGGAAGTCTGCTTCTGGGCTGCTGTGCTGCATCGCAAAGTATTGATCGCCTTGTGAGGTTTTTAATACTGCTGTCAGACCAATAAACAGGTCTGCCCATTTAAGTTTATGCTCAACCATAAACTCGGTCAGATCCAGACTGACATTCAGACCATAATGGGTACGTTTAAGCTGATTCAGTTCGATATCGTATGCAGCAGGTGGCGGCATATCTTCCGGATAGCGATATTCCTCAAACTGATAGGCTTGCCAGGCCTGAGAAGGAGAGAGATTGATTTCACGATAATAATCTTCACCCTGAACCCCGATAAAGATTTCAAAGCAGGTCTGTTCCCACAAAAAATTACGACGGGGATGTGCAGTAACCATTTCTGGCCACAGCACGTACTGGTTGGGATCGCGCAACCAAAATCCGACATTCAAGCTGCATGGATTTTGCTGTTCGATGGCACCGACCAATGAGATTGCCTGAAAACGGCGATCAAATGCGCTGAGTTCGTAACTGGCCATAAATCCTGTACTTAGTTAGAAAGATGGGCAAAACGGACAAGATTGGATAACTTCTGGTTTTGCTTTGGTGCTTTCTTGTAAAGCAGCGCAATTTTACCAATAGTTTGTACCACTTCAGCACCTGTAGTTTCTGAAAGTTCAGCAATGAGTGCTGCACGTGCTTCACGGTCTTCAGCCACCACTTTTACTTTAATGAGTTCGTGATCATTAAGGGCACGATTTAGCTCTTCAACTACAGATTCAGTTAAGCCTTTGTCACCAAGCATTACAACTGGGTTTAATGCATGTCCAATTTGACGTAAACGCTTACGTTCCTGAATAGATAAAGACGCCATGAGAGATAACCTGATTTTTAAAACGGCTTAGTATAGCAAAAGCGAAAAACAAACGCTGTAAATTCTCAGGAAATAATCACTTGTTAATAATCGGGAATCACACCGGAATACTCAGATTTAGATACACATGTATACTGCAAAAAATGTGTTTTTCCCGTACAATGAATCATTAGAAGTTTTTTTATTTAGAGAGTTATGGCAACACGCATTACCAACCAAAAGTTATCTAAAAGTAGTCGTGCGTGGATGAGAGAGCATCTTGATGACTTTTATGTGAAAAAAGCACAAAAAGAAGGTTATCGTGCCCGTGCTGCGTACAAGTTGCTAGAAATTCAGGAAAAATACGGCATTATCAAACCCGGCATGACTGTAGTGGACTTGGGTGCTGCCCCAGGAAGCTGGTCCCAGATTGCCGGAAAACTGGTCGGTGATAAAGGTCTGGTGATTGCATCAGACATCTTGGAAATGGATGCGCTACCTGATGTGACTTTCTTGCAGGGCGATTTCCGTGAACAAGAAGTATTCGATAAATTGTTAAATATTTTAAACGGACGCACAGTAGACGTTGTAATTTCAGATATGGCCCCCAATACATCAGGTAATAGAGCTGTAGATCAACCACGTCAGATTTATTTGTGTGAACTTGCTCTGGATTTTGCCAACAAGGTACTCGGTCCGAAAGGACAGTTTGTAGTAAAAGTATTCCAGGGTTCAGGTTTTGATGAATTTCGTAAAGAAGTCGTCAACAGTTTTGATGTATTGAAGACGATTAAACCTGCTGCATCACGTGCCCGTTCGAAAGAAGTGTTTCTGGTAGGACAGGGACGCAAGAAGGCTTTGAAATAAAGTTTACTTGCCAACACGTTAAAAATTGTGCATTTTGTAGGTTTTTACATTATTGCAAATTGATTTGCAGCTTATTGATTAAGGTCACCCTTCGAGGGCATGATCAAATTAGATTGGAATGGGAAATAAAGCTTTGAGCGATCTTTTTAAGAATGCCGTATTGTGGCTCGTGATACTGGGTGTGCTGGTGTTAATCTTCAGCAACGTCAGTGACCGCAATCAACCGACTACAATGAACTATTCGGAGTTTGTTGCCGCGGTCAATGCTGGCCAAATTAAACAAGTTACAATTGATGGCGAAAGAATTCGCGGTGAAAAATCAAACGGTTCAGAGTTTGAAAGCATTCGCCCGGCAGTTCAAGACCCAGAACTGATGCCAAGCCTGATTAAAAATAATGTGGTCGTTGAAGGTGAAGCGCCTCAACGTCAAGGCTTGCTCATGCAATTGCTGATTGCAAGTTTCCCTGTGCTTCTAATCATTTTGTTATTCATGTTCTTTATGCGCAACATGGGTGGCGGTGCAGGCGGCAAGAATGGCCCAATGAGCTTTGGTAAATCTAAAGCGAAAATGCTATCTGAAGACCAGATCAAAGTAACATTTACTGATGTGGCGGGTTGTGATGAAGCAAAACAGGAAGTAGTCGAAATTGTTGACTTCCTAAAAGATCCTGCAAAATTCAAACGCTTGGGTGCGACTATTCCTAAAGGCGTCCTGATGGTGGGTCCTCCAGGTACAGGTAAAACCTTGCTCGCTAAAGCCATTGCAGGTGAAGCAAAAGTTCCATTCTTTAGTATCTCAGGTTCTGACTTCGTTGAAATGTTTGTCGGTGTCGGTGCATCTCGTGTACGTGACATGTTCGAACAGGCAAAACGACATGCACCATGTATCATCTTCATTGATGAGATTGATGCAGTCGGTCGTCATCGTGGTTCAGGTACAGGTGGCGGTCATGATGAACGTGAACAGACTTTGAACCAGATGCTGGTGGAGATGGACGGTTTCGAAGGCAATGAAGGCATTATCGTCATCGCAGCAACTAACCGTGCTGACGTACTGGATAAAGCCTTACTTCGTCCAGGTCGTTTCGACCGTCAGGTAATGGTAGGTCTGCCAGATATTAAAGGTCGTGAGCAAATCCTGAATGTACACTTGAAGAAACTTCCTTCTACTACAGGTGTAGATGTCAAAGTACTTGCACGTGGTACACCGGGCTTCTCAGGTGCACAGTTGGCGAATCTTGTAAACGAAGCGGCATTATTTGCTGCCCGTCGTAACAAGAACACAGTCGATATGCATGACTTTGAAGATGCGAAAGACAAACTGTACATGGGTCCTGAACGTAAATCGATGGTACTTCGTGAAGAAGAACGTCGTGCTACGGCTTACCATGAAGCAGGTCATGCGATTGTGGCAGAAATGCTTCCAGGTACAGACCCTGTGCATAAAGTTACCATCATGCCGCGTGGCTGGGCATTGGGTGTTACCTGGCAGTTGCCTGAATTTGACCAGACTAGCCATTATAAAGACAAAATGTTGAATGAACTTTCAATCCTGTTCGGTGGTCGTATCGCAGAGGAAGTCTTCATTAACCAGATGTCGACTGGTGCTTCGAATGACTTTGAACGTGCAACTAAAATGGCACGTGCAATGGTGACCAAATATGGTATGTCGGACAAGTTAGGCGTCATGGTCTATGAAGATGACTCTCAACAGTCATTTATGGGTAGCATTGGTACCCGTACGATTTCTGAGGCAACCCAACAACAGGTAGATGCGGAAGTTCGTCGCATCATTGATGAGCAATACAAGGTTGCACGCGATATCCTTGAAAATAACAAAGATATTGCCCATGCCATGGTGAAAGCGCTGCTTGAGTGGGAAACAATTGATCGTGAACAGATTCGTGACATTATGGAAGGTCGTGAGCCAAAACCACCTAAAGTTTATGTTTCAGACAATCCAGTGATTGATGTAACACCGACTGATGGTCCAATGACTCCTCCGCCATTACCAGCGAACTAAGTTAAAAATTAAAACCACCTTCGGGTGGTTTTTTTATGGCCATTGTTTTGTCATATCTAGTTGAATGCTATAGTCAATTCATAAAAATCACTGAGTAAAAATAAGAATGACTTTACCTGTTCTGGAATCCAGTATTTATCAGCTACGTTTGGAGCCACTGAGCTGGGAACATTTTGCAGACTTAGAAAATGCATGTGCCGAAGGGGACTTGGGGGAAGTGTTATATAATTCGGTACCTTACCTACATAAACTTAAACACTACTTTACCCAAGCTTTTGAACAGCAGTCCAAAGGTGAAAGAATGGCTTTTGCCGTGATTGATTTAACTTCAGACCGAGCAATCGGCACCACCAGCTTTCATGATATCAAGCCGGAAATTCCACGTGTTGAAATTGGCTTTACCTGGTATGCCAAACCTTATCAACGAACCTATGTAAACCGGGTCTGTAAATATCTTTTGCTGCAGCATGCATTTGAAGAGCTGAATGCTCAAGTGGTAGGCTTTCGGACTGATCATCTGAATCTTAAAAGTCAAAAAGCTATTGAAGCTCTGGGTGCCAAACAGGATGGCATCATTAGATGTCATATGCTGCGTAAAGATGGCATGACACTCAGAGATAGTTATATCTATAGTATTTTAAAAAGCGAATGGGTTGATGTAAAAGCGTTACTGCAATCCAAGCTGATGCAATATTCCAATAAGAACTATTTTGAAATCTAGCTATTGAATAGATTGAGCTTTGCTTTATTGATCTTTCCATAAGACAATACCGGGGTTATTGTGAACTAGGATTGAACCATGCAGCTGAAGCCACTACGACCACAGATCTGGACTTTCGGTCATTTGAAACTGGATTTGTCTCAGCCGCATGTGATGGGAATTTTAAATGTGACTCCGGATTCCTTTAGCGATGGGGGGCTGCACAATCAGAAAGATCAGGCTGTAGTAAAAGCCCTGGAAATGATTGCTGATGGTGCCACCGTAATTGATGTGGGTGGTGAATCTACACGTCCAGGTGCATCAGTCGTGGAAGTTGAAGAAGAAATCCGTCGTGTTGTGCCTGTAGTTGAAGAACTGGCCAAGCATGATGTGATCATCTCGATTGATACTTCACAGCCAGAAGTGATTAAAGCAGCCGTGAAAGCGGGTGCACATATCTGGAATGATGTACGCGCGCTCACTCGTCCACAAGCGTTAGAGACGGCAGCAGAACTGAATATTCCGGTGATCATCATGCATATGCGTGGTGAGCCGACTACGATGAATAATCTGGATCAGTATGATGATGTGACTCAGGATGTGATTCGGGAACTGTCACAACGGGTTCAAGATGCTCTAGATGTGGGTGTTAAAGCTGGACATATCATGATTGATCCTGGTTTTGGATTTGCAAAAAATGCCCAGCAAAATTTAAAGCTGTTGCAAGAGTTTTATAAATTGACAGAAATGGGCTATCCGATTTTGTCTGCTTTATCCCGCAAACGTTTTATTGGTGCTGCTCTGAATGGTGCAGAACCACAAGCACGTGCAGTAGGTTCGGCTGCGGCGCATTTGCTGAGCATTCAGCAAGGTGCCTGTATGGTTCGAGCACATGATGTCAAGGTAACAGCAGACGCCATCAAAATCTGGAAAGCTATGCAAAATGCCTAAATCTGGGCTGAAAGACATATAGGAGCACAAGCTGTTTGGCTTTTAAACAGCAATGTGCTATACAGGCACGCTTAAGTTAGATTGTCATCTTTTAGAGTGCCTGTAATGTTTGCAGATTTACTTCTCCCCATGTTCGATGATGAATATTATCCCGATATTCTGGTTGCAGAAATCAAGCAACACATCGAACGTTTTGCTTCAAAAGTATCTAAATCCGGTTTATCAGATCAGGATGTATATCAGCTGGCCCATGAGACTGTGGTAGACATCAATGCCATGAAGCCACAGTTTGAAGATCTGGACTCTTCTCTGGATGATACTGCCGCAGACTATATTGCCGAGGCCATGATGATGGTCGTGCAAGAGCAGGGTCTGTTTGATATTGAAATGGAAGAACTGGTCGTTAATCGCGAATGGTAAAAAAAGCCCTGTTAAACAGGGCTTTTTTTTAATAATCTGAAAATACGTCTTTTAAATTTTTATAATGAATTTCATCCAGTAATTTCTGCTCTTCCAGCATGCAGCTATGATGCAAATCCAGATAATACTGTTTTAAATCTTTTTGATAAGGCACCGGTTCCGGCTCTTTGCTTTGCGATTGCTGATAAGACCAGTAAGCCAGCTGACGGATTTTCTGCAAACGTACCAATAGGGTGCTGCGAGTCGAAACTCTAAAGCAGGGCTCAACTAAAACCGGTACGAGGCTACTGAAAGCAAGCAGGGCCAAACAAGGCAAGGTAATAAATGCTGAGTGAAAATACTGATAATTTATAAATGACAGAATCGCAATCAGGGTTTGCATATACAGGCAGAGTTGCAAACGCTTGGCATAGCGAACAGAACTGTATTTCGCCTGAAACTGGGCGCGCCAGATATAAGGATAGAGCATGCCGATCATGACAATGGTACCTGCACTAAGCGCCTGATATTTTGAAGTCACAAAGTCAGGGTAAAACGGCAGCGAAAAGCACAGGCAACAAAATCCTGTGATCATGATCAGAATACCAATACGTAAATACAGATAGAGATCAGTGGTCTGGTTCAAATATTTATAACGGCCATAGCTGAGGCTGCAAAAGAATGCATCAGGATGGCGTAATTGCAATCTGGCTAGATCAAAAGAACGGGATGCAGACATGGGAAGGGCACATTCTATTGGTGATAATCACGCATAAAAAAACCAGCTGAATGCTGGAGATTTTCATTGCACCATTCTAATCAGAATTAAAATGGTGCCCGAGGCCAGACTCGAACTGGCACGCTTTGTGGGCGGGGGATTTTAAATCCCCTGTGTCTACCGATTTCACCACTCGGGCATGTGCGCAATAATAGAGGACGAAATAAAGCTTGGCAAGTAAATTTCAATACGTTTGCTTTATTTTCAAGCAATTCAGTAGTTTAAATTAAAAAATTAAATCCATAGTGCTAGATGATAAGCGTGAGAAGTCATGTAATTTTCTATTTCAGGCCGTGATTCATAAAACATTTACAGGTGCTCGTCCAGATAAGTATCGATATCGATGTATTTAATCTTCTTGCACTGCTCATGTTCCAGTTTAAACAAGCGGGTATGTAAATCCGCATAGTGCTGAAGCTGATTTTTCAATTCTTCATTTGGGGAGGTCGGCTTGGAATGAAAAAATAATTTCAGACGTAGTTTCCAGGTTTGTTGATAAGCCCAGAAACAGATGCGACGTAACTGCTGCAGTTGATATTGTTCAGTGCTATTGGTAGCAGGGCGGAACATATTTTCTTTATAGAACCGTACAAAACCAAAACTGATCCCGAAAAAGAATAGAATCCACATGGTCATACTGCTTTGTAGAAAAACCAGATTCAGCGCTTCCAGCACAATGACTACAGTGAGTTTAATCGGTGTATGTCTTAAAAACTGATAGAGGGAATGAGAAGAGTGCCGGATCTGCTTGATCACTAGTGGAACCACCAGCATCAGAAATAACAGAATAGTCAGAATTGCATAAGCTTGCGCCTGAAAGTCTGGGGCAGTTGATAGCTTAGAGGAATAAACATCTTTGAGAACCAGGCTAATCGGTACAAAGATCATGGCAGCCAGCACCCAGGGAATCAGTTCCTTGAGATCACTTAAAATACCCTTGGTCTTGATCTGGCCATAAAACAGATAATTTCTTTTGAAGGCAGCGGGATAAAGCAGTTTAAGTTGCTGCAATAAAAGATCAATCTGTTTGGTTTGCATGATAAAAAGTAAATAAGAAACTTGCCGCCTACTATAGCCAATTTACGCCAGAATGATAGAGATGATCCGGATTTTGCAATTATTAGAGTTGAAGCTAAAGATTTTAATTTTTTAGTGAGGATTTATGCGAAAATAGTCCATTGCATATTTATTTTTTAGGGACAGTTTATGACTGATCAATCTCCTGCGACGCTAAGCGACATCGAAATTTTAGACATCCTTCAAACCATGAAGAATGATGAGCTAGATACGGAAGCAAAAGAAGTTATTCGTCAGGGTGGTAAAGCGGGTCGTCAGGAAGCGCATAAACAGGCGCTGGTTGTATTGAATCAGTCATTTGAAGAAAAATTTGTTGAAGCAGTTTCTCTGGCCCTGAATCTGAATGAAGCCCAAATCAAAAAAATCCGCTATAAGAAAGACCGTATCCGTATTTTAAAAGCGCGTGGCGTTGATTACCTGGCAATTGATGGTGCGGAAACTGCCTTTGTACTGGCACAGATTGCACAGGCGATTCTACGTGAAGATGCGGTCGTCACTCATGACTTACATAATATTTTCCCATTCTGGAAAGAAGGCTGGCCAATGGTGCAATTTGATAATACCTACAAAATTTTGCAGGAAGATATCCAGATCCATTATCAGGCAGTCCTTGAAGCACTTTTATCAAAAATCTAAACTGAATTGAATATAAAAAAGCACCTTCGGGTGCTTTTTTAATGAGAATAAAATAGGGAAAGCAGCCAACGCACAGGAAAGATAAACAGCCGCCACCAGGTGATGAGTGGATAATAAAAATATTCGCCTATTCTTAAAGTCGAATCAAATCCTTGCCGACGCCGCTCATAAGGATAGGGAGTCAGCCAGATTGAAAGTAAAATGAGCACAATTGCTAGGATCAGAAATACAGGCTGTTGATCTTGCATAAAGAAGAAATAGATTAAATATAAGGCCGAATAAAAACTCAGACAGGCGAGTAGCGCAGCAGTATTCATAAAAGTCTCATTATTATTGTTTTTCGAGTTTTAAAAAAATTGAAGAAGAACCAGATTATTCTGATTCTTCTGTCGGTGGCTTTTTCACTTCTAGCATACGTGTAACCAGTAACTGGTCAATCTTGAAATGATCAACATCGACAACTTCAAACTTATAACCCGCATGTAGCACAATATCTGCAGGACGTGGAATCTTGCGCAGCTTGAACATCATAAAACCAGCCAGAGTTTCATAATTCTCTTCATCTGGCATTTCATCAATTTCCAGCGCATGTTTGATGTCTTCAATGGGCGTACTGCCATCAATCAACCATGAATTGCTGTCACGCTTAATGATCTGCTGGTCTTCTTCCAGGGGAGTAACCCAGTCGCCCATCACGGTAATCATAATGTCGGAAAGGGTAATCACACCTACGACCAAGGCATATTCATTAATAACGACGGCGAACTTTTCCTTGGTTGAACGGAAGCGATCCAGTAATTCAGATAGAGTCAGTGTATCTGGAATGGTTAGAACCGTACGGATGGTATTTTCATTTAACTGAAGTAAAGACTGATTATTCAGAATACGAACCAGAATATCTTTGGAGTCGACATATCCAATCACATCGTCGATATTTTCATTACAGACCAAAAACTTGGAATAAGGAAATTCAGCCAGTTTTTGACGAATACTGGCTTCTGATTCTTTCAAGGTAAAGAACACCACATTTTCGCGAGTCGTCATACTGGAAGGAACATTACGTTCTTCAAGCTCAAACACGTTCTCAATAAAGTGATGTTCCTGTTTCTGTAATACACCTGCCTGAGCACCCGCATCCATTACCGCTGAAATATCCGCAAAGGTAATATTGTCGTCTCGGATGGTATTCACTTTAAATAAGCGGAACAACAGGTTCGCAATGGCATTGATGAACCAAGCCAATGGTTTACAGATTTTGATAAATACCTGAATCGGATTAATCACCGAGACAGAAATTTTTTCTGGAGCGATCATGGCCAGACGTTTCGGCATCAAGTCCGCAAACAGAATAAATAATGAAGTAACTGCGGTGAAGGACAGGCTGAATGCAATCGTTTCAGTCCAAGGACCTTGATAAAATCTGGAAAGTAAATTGATGATATAAGGGCGGAAGGCGCCTTCACCTAAAATACCGCCTAAAATGGCAACGGCGTTTAAACCGATTTGGGAAGCTGCAAAAAAGTCAGCAGAGTTTTCTTGTAAATCTAAAACTTTTTGAGCGCGAATATCTCCCGATTCAGCCAAAATTTTCAATTTGACCTTACGGGCACCTGCAAGCGCGATTTCTGTTAATGATAAAAAACCGGCCCCCGCGATGAGTAATAAGATAATCACGATGTTTTGAAAGAGGCTCACGAATCCACCTGTGGATTAATATGATCTAGCTAAAAATATTTTTAACACAAAAAAAGACTTGAGGTACAAATAAAGCAACTCAAGTCTCTAGAGTATAAGCTTAAAAATGAGCAATTTAGCTAATATTCAATTTAATAATGCGAAAATTGCGAATTATTCATTAAAAATTCACGATTTTCTTCTTCGATCATCTGACGGGCTACATATAGAATCAGCTGACGTAACCAGCGATGGGCGGGATGATGATGCAATAAAGGACACCACGCCATCTTCAATTCAAACTCAGGAATATAGAATGGTGGATCTTTAATGAGTAAGTTCTGGTTTTTGGCTTGCAGACGTGCAATACGGGTCGGTAATGTTGCTACAAGATCGACATTGGCAGCCAGAAGACCAGGCATCTGATAATGACGGGTAAATACCGAAATCTTACGTTTTTGGCCAATACGTTCAAGAGCCTGATCAATCCAGCCGAGACCCGCCTGTTTCTCAGGGTTTACCCCAAAGCCAACGCCCATACCGGTTTTCGATACCCAGATATGCTGTGCATCCAGATAGCTTTTCAGATTCAGGTTGCCCGCAGCCGGATGCTTGTTATTTAACAGGCAAGAAAAGCTGTCACGCCAAACCAGTACCTGATGGAAGCTTTGCGGAATTTCATTAAAACGGTTAATCGCCAGATCAACTTTACCTTGTTCCATGTCACGATAGGACACATCACTTGGGGTTAAGAAGTCGAGAACCACATTCGGTGCTTCTGAACGTAATGCTTTCACCAGGCGTGGTACCAGTGTGGCTTCAGCATAATCTGAAGTCATGATGCGGAAGACACGGTTTGAAGTATAAGGACGGAACTCGGTACGCGGTTCCAGAATCATGGAAAGATCCGCTAAGGCATCACGGATACGAGGTTGGAGTTCTAGTGCACGTTCTGTTGGGGTCATACCTTCAGAAGAGCGAATCAGGAGGGGATCATTAAATAAATTTCGTAAGCGACGTAAAATGTTACTCATCGCAGGCTGGGTTACCCCAAGTTGTTCTGCAGCACGCGTGACATTTTTTTCACGTAGAAGTACGTCAAGATAAATGAGGAGATTAAGATCGACCCGCTCCAGATTCATAAAAAAAATACCGAAAATAAAATTATGAAATTATATGGATTATGCCATAACTACTATAACTTGTGTACGCAACTGATGAAAAAAAGCCCAGCTGATTGTACTGAAATACCTTTTTAGAGTCTCTTTCACCGCAGATTTTGCCAGTCTGAATCCTTCTCTATTTTTAAGAGCAGAAAGGAAATCTGGCTGCCTTCGAAACGAAAGAAAAGTATTTCTAAGAAACAGAGGGAATTAGCAAATAATGTGCCAGGTTTGATAAAAAATATTTCAACAAATAAATGAAAAATAATTCTTTTGAAATAAGTATTCTAGGTTTTAAGGCTTAGAAAATAGACAAAATTTGCTGAAATTAAGCGCTGCTAAAGTCTTGCAAGACTTAAGTCTAATGAATATTTTTTACTCATGTTGCTGATGTTTTAGGCAAAATACAAATTTAAAAATTTAAAAATAAAATATTAAATACAATAACTTATAAAAAACTGATCAATATATAATTAGACTTTCATCTACATATTTTTTAAATAAATAATGATAATTCTTGCAGAATATTGGATTAATTTTTCGAAGCCCACTAATCTTTAGCTATCCCAACGGATCGTCGAAAATCTGAACAAGTCATTGAGGGTGTGATTTGAGCGGTTCGTTGCAGAAAAATCCTAATATTAATACAGGAATATATCATGACTACATACCAAACAGCGATTGATGCAATCCGCGAATTAAAAGCGAAATTCGGTAACACTTGGGCAGACATCAGTCCTGAAGATGCTGCGCGTATGCAACTTCAAAACCGTTTCAAAACTGGTTTAGACATTGCTAAATATACAGCGGCGATTATGCGTCGTGATATGGCTGCTTATGATGCAGACTCTAGCAAATACACTCAATCACTAGGCTGCTGGCACGGTTTCATCGCTCAGCAAAAAATGATTGCGAACAAAAAATACTTCGGTACAACTGAACGTCGCTATATCTACCTTTCTGGCTGGATGGTTGCTGCACTTCGTTCAGAATTCGGTCCTCTTCCTGACCAATCTATGCATGAAAAAACTTCTGTTCCTGCATTGATCGAAGAAATCTACACATTCTTACGTCAAGCTGATGCGAAAGAACTGAACGACCTGTTCCGCGCACTTAAAAAAGCTCAAGACGCTGGTGATACAGCTAAAGCTGCTGAAATCACTTCACAAATCGACAACTTCCAAACTCACGTTGTGCCAATCATTGCGGACATCGACGCTGGTTTCGGTAACGAAGAAGCGACTTACTTACTAGCTAAGAAAATGATCGAAGCGGGTGCTTGTGCACTTCAAATCGAAAACCAGGTTTCTGACGCGAAACAATGTGGTCACCAAGCTGGTAAAGTTACAGTTCCACACGAAGACTTCATCGCGAAAATCCACGCTCTTCGCTATGCATTCCTTGAAATGGGTCTTGACGACGGTATCATCGTTGCACGTACTGACTCTGAAGGCGCTGACTTGACTCAAAAAATCCCAGTGGTTAAAGAGCCAGGCGACATCGCTTCTCAATACATCAGCTACTTAGACACTCAAGAAATTGACATCTCTGAAGCACAAGAAGACGAAATCCTGATCAAACGTGATGGCAAACTTCACCGTCCTAAACGTCTTGCTTCTGGCTTGTACCAGTTCCGTGAAGGCACTCAGATCGACCGCGTTGTACTTGACTGTATCACTAGCTTACAAAACGGTGCTGACCTTCTTTGGATCGAAACTGCGACTCCAAACGTAGCTGAAATCGCCCACATGGTTAACCGTGTACGTGAAGTTGTGCCAAATGCGAAACTTGTTTACAACAACTCTCCATCATTCAACTGGACACTGAACTTCCGTCAACAAGCGTACGACCGTTGGGTTGCTGAAGGTAAAGACGTATCTGCATACGACCGCGCTAAACTGATGAGCGCTGAGTACGACGATTCTGAATTGGCTGCTGAAGCTGACGAAAAAGTTCGTACATTCCAAGCAGACGCTTCTCGTGAAGCAGGTGTGTTCCACCACTTGATCACTCTGCCTACTTACCACACAGCTGCTCTTTCTACTCACGAGCTTGCTCAAGGTTACTTCGGTTCTGAAGGTATGTTGGCGTATGTTGCTGGCGTACAACGTAAAGAAATCCGCGGTGGTATCGCTTGTGTGAAACACCAAGCAATGGCTGGTTCTGACATCGGTGACGACCACAAAGAAATCTTCGCTGGTGACAACGCGCTTAAAGCGGGTGACGATGCGAAAAACACAATGAACCAATTCTCTGCTTAATCAGCTCTGAATCGATTCTAAAAAAACCCTGCGCAAGCAGGGTTTTTTTATGCCTAAAATAAAAATAATAACCTTATAAATTGTTGAAATAGCTAGATGAAAGGCAAAATCTTCATATTTTCTTCATGATTCAATTTTATACATATTTTTCTGTGATCAAGCCTTGCATTCTCTAGGCCACTGCCTGAATATCCTTAAGCTGACTCAATAATGCAACGCTTTCCATAATTCATTAAATTCAAAGTGATTCAGACTTATGCTGTCTAAGTTTTTCATTCATCGTCCTATTTTTGCAGGTGTGCTGGCCATTGTAGTCATGGCCATTGGACTTTTTGCGGTGATGAATTTACCTGTTGAACGTTATCCGGATATTGCACCGCCTCGTATTACTGTGGCAACAACCTATACCGGTGCATCTGCAGAAACAGTAGAAGAAAGCGTGACCCAGGTGCTGGAACAGCAAATTAAAGGTATCGACCGCTTGCTGTATTTCAGCTCAAGCAGTGATTCCTCAGGTCGAAGCCGGATCAGCATCAGTTTTGAAAATAGTACCGATCCAGATACAGCACAAGTACAGGTTCAAAATGCGATTAACGGGGTTCTCAATCGTTTGCCAGAAGATGTCCAGCGACAGGGCGTGAATGTCTTCAAATCTCTTGGCGATACCCATATGGTCATCGGTTTGTATGATGAGTCACGGCGTAGCAGCAATATTGAACTGTCTGATTATTTGACCACGCATCTGGAACAGGATATTTCCCGAATTGATGGCATTGGGGAAGTGGATGTTTTTGGTTCACAGTTCGCGATGCGCATCTGGCTGAATCCAGCAAAATTGAAACAATATAACCTGATGCCAAGTGATGTGCGGGCAGCGATTGAATCACAAAATACTCAAGTGGCAGCCGGCGCAATTGGTGACTTGCCAACAGTCGATGATCAGTATCTGAATGCCAAAGTCACATCAGGCAGCCGTTTAAAAACAGTCGAAGAATTTGAAAATATTATTGTGAAGTCTGCCCGGGATGGTAGCTTTATCTACTTAAAAGATGTTGCACGGGTTGAATTGGGTGCGGAAAATTATCAGTCATATAGCACCACCAACGGCTATCCTTCTGCCGGTCTGGGTATTTCACTGGCCTCCGGTGCCAATGCAATTGCGACGTCGAGTCTGATCAAGGCTGAAATCGAGCGACTCTCCCAGCAGTTGCCGGAAGGCTATAAAATTGCCTATCCGCGTGACAATACACCGTTTGTTAAAGAATCGATTAAAGAAGTCGTTAAAACTTTATTCGAGGCGGTCATTCTGGTCGTCATCGTGATGTTTATCTTCCTGCAAAACTGGCGTGCCACCTTAATTCCGACTGTAACTGTGCCTGTAGTTTTACTCGGAACCATGGCAGTACTTTATGTTTTGGGACTGAGTATTAATACGCTGACTTTGTTTGCCTTAGTACTGGCCATTGGCTTGCTGGTCGATGATGCCATTGTGGTGGTAGAGAACGTTGAACGTCTGATGCATGAGCAGCAGCTTACAGCCAAAGAAGCAGCGCTGGAATCCATGCAGGAAATCAGCGGCGCACTGATCGGGATTACCCTGGTTTTAACCGCGGTCTTTATTCCCATGGCATTTTTTGGTGGCTCAACCGGGGTGATCTATCGTCAGTTCTCGATTACGCTCGTGGCAGCGATGTCTCTGTCGCTGATGGTCGCACTGATTCTGACACCTGCACTTTGTGCGCTGATTCTAAAACCAAATCCAAAACCTGCCAAGTGGGCGAGTTGGTTTAACCAGAAACTGGATGGTTTGAAGCATCGTTATCTGAAAGTTTCTAATGTCACTCTACAACATAAGGCCATTAGTCTGGTGCTGTTTGCCGGATTGCTCTGCGTATTTGCTTTATTTTATCGCGCCTTACCCACCAGCTTTTTGCCGAGTGAAGACCAGGGTATTCTGAATCTGCAAATCCGGCTGCAGGAAGGCGCGCCAATGAAAAACACCATTCAGGTCGGTGAGCAGATTCGTCAGTATTTTCTGGAAGAAGAAAAGGACAATATCGACTTGGTCATGCTACGTTATGGCCGTAACTTCTCAGGTACCGGTCAGAACCTGGCGACCGGTTTTGTTGCCTTGAAGCATTGGGATGACCGTGCTGGAGAAGAAAATACCGCGCAGGCGATTCGTGAACGTGCTATGAAGCATTTTCGCAGTAACCGCGATGCTCAAGTCAATATCAGCATGCCGGCTTCAGTGAATGGTTTAGGGCAAACCGACGGCCTGGATTTCTGGATTCGTGATATTAACGGTAATGGCCGTCAGTATCTGGAAGAGCAGTTCCAGAATATGCAGGCTGGAGCAGCTCAATATAGTAGCTTTGAAAATCTGGATAAGCGTTCCAATCCGGAAAAAGCCGAACTGAAAGTCAATATTGACCAGAAACAGGCTATGGCCAATGGTCTGAGTCAATCCGCAATCAACAGTACGCTTTCAGCGGCCTGGGGGGGTAATTATATTAATGACTTTATTGATCGTGGCCGGATTAAACGGGTGATTATGCAGGGCGATGCAGAATTCCGTTCCAAACCTGAAGATCTGGCGCAATGGCATGTACGTAATGACCTGAACGAGATGGTGCCTTTCAGTAATTTCGCTCAGGTGGACTGGAGTGGTGGTCCTGAGGTGGTCAACCGTTTTATGGGCTATACCTCGCTGCAAATGCAAGCGGATATGGTCAAAGGTTCCAGTTCTGGTGAAGCGATGCAAGATGTTGAAAATCTGGTGGCAGAACAGGATGGCATTGACGTGGTCTGGAGCGGTTTATCCTTTGAGGAAAAACAATCCAGTAATCAGGCAATCTGGTTATATCTGGTGTCGATTGGTTTCATTTTCCTGTGCCTGGCCGCTTTATATGAAAGCTGGACGATTCCGACTGCGGTCATGTCCGCTATTCCTCTAGGGATTGGTGGGAATATCATTTTTAGTTTTCTGGCAGATTTTCCGAATGATATTTACTTCCAGATTGCTTTGCTGACCACGATTGGTCTGTCCTGTAAGAATGCAATTTTAATCGTAGAGTTTGCGGCATTGGCTCAGGAAAAAGGTAAATCGGTAGTTGAAGCTGCACTTGAAGGTGCTTCACTGCGCTTGCGCCCAATCCTGATGACATCTCTGGCCTTTGGTGCTGGGATTCTGCCACTGGTCTTTGCTTTTGGTGCTGGTGCAGCCAGTCGTCGTGAGATTGGAATCAGTGTTTTTGGTGGAGTGATCTTTGGAACGATACTGGTGCTAATTTTTATTCCATTTATGTACGTTTTAATTCGCCAAATGACGATGAAGAAATCACATACATAATATCAATTGAGAATATAGCATTCTAAAATCCCCGTTATAACGGGGATTTTTTTATCGGAAATAAAAAGGTAAAGATTGGCTTAAATTTAAGCATGGTGTGAAAATTGCTATAGAAATCATCTATTCATGGCGTGTGCATCCTAAAGATGCATTTGATGGGGATTTCTGATTTATGTTGTCGCGCTTTTTTATTTATCGTCCCAAGTTTGCAGCGGTCATTGCAATTTTAATGATGGCCCTTGGGGTATTTGCACTTCAAAAAATTCCCATTGAACATATGCCAAATATGGATACGCCAGCTTTAGGCGTTTCCGCAGGTTATCGTGGTGCATCGGCTGAAACAGTTGAGCAATCGGTGACCCAGATTCTGGAACAGGCGGTAAAAGGCATTGAAGGTCTGGAAACTTTTCACTCCAGCAGTTCGGTGGGACGGGCCCAACTTACGCTGCAATTTGAGCCAGGAGTCGATCTTGATCAAGCCCAGTTACAGGTTCAAAACGCCGTGAATGGTGTATTGAGCCGCTTACCTGAAGAGACGCAGCAGGGCGGAGTCAATGTTTATAAATCAGGGTATGACCAGTTTGCACTATTAAGTTTATATGATGAGAGTGGGCAGAGTAGCGTTACCGAACTATCAGATTATTTGATGGTGCATGTCGAACCGCGTTTGTCACGTATTGAAGGTGTAGGGGAAATTGATCTGTACGGGGCAGGTTATGCCATGCGGATCTGGCTAAATCCGCATAAGTTGCATCAGTTTAACCTGATGCCAAGTGATATTCGTAATGCCATTGAAACCCAGAACGCACCATTGGCTTCAGGCGCAATTGGTGGTTTGCCAACCATGCAGGATCAATATCTCAATGCCAAGGTTAGTGCCGGTTCACGTTTAAGCAGTGTGAAAGAATTTGAAAATATCATCGTTAAAACCACAGATTCCGGTTCATTGCTGTATTTAAAAGATGTGGCACGGGTAGAACTAGGTGCAGAAAGTTATAACCACATTAACTATACCAACGGACAGCTCTCTTCAGCTTTATCGATTACTTTGGCGCCGCGGAGTAATGCTATTGCCGTGTCCAAACAGATTCAAGACGTATTAAAAAACGCTCAGGCCAATTTGCCACCGCACTATCAGTTGCAAATGACCATGGACAAAACTCCATTTATTACCAGCTCAATTGAACAGGTAGCTAAAACTCTGGTTGAAGCCATTATTCTGGTCATTGTGGTGATGTTTATCTTCCTGCAAAACTGGCGTGCCACGATTATTCCGGCCGTTACGATTCCGATTGTGGTTTTGGCGACCTTTGCAGTGCTGTATGTCTTGGATATGACTCTGAATAGTTTTACCTTATTTGCCCTGATTTTAGCCATTGGTCTGCTAGTCGATGATGCCATTGTAGTGGTGGAAAATATTGAACGCCTGATGCAGGACGAATATCTGGATGCCAAGGCGGCTGCCTTAAAGTCCATGCAGGAAATGAGTGGGGCACTGGTCGGTATTACATTGGTACTTACCGCAGTATTTATCCCGATGGCTTTCTTTGGCAGCATCACTGGGATGATTTATCGTCAATTTTCCATCACTTTGGTGGTAGCGATGTTGCTGTCTTTATTCGTGGCCTTAATCATTACTCCAACATTTGCGGCACAACTCCTCAAACGCAAACATCATCAGGCTCGCTGGGCGCAGTGCTTTAACCATGGCATGGATCAGCTCAATGCCGGTTACCAAAAAGTTTCAGCTCAAAGCATGCGTCTGAAATTCACGATGTTGGCACTGTTTAGTGTGTGCATAATGGGCTTCGGTTGGGTATATAAGCATTTGCCGGAAGGATTGATGCCCACTGAAGATATGGGCTTTGTTATGGGGCAGATTGTCATGCCGGGCAATGCACCGCGTACAGAAGTCGAAAAAGTCGGGCGTGAAGTACAAGACTATTTAATGAAACACGAATCGGAACGCATTCAGAGTGTAGGTGTCTGGTATAGCGGCAACAATGTCGGTGTAGGTCCGTATCGTGGGCAGCTCTTTGTGGTATTAAAAGACTGGGCTGAGCGCAAAAATCCTAAAGATTCGGTCTTTGCCATTGTCGATCGAGCACAGAAACACTTTGCCAATCATGCCAATGCCCAAATTTTCTTTATGGCGCCTTCCATGTCGAGTAATGGTCGTGTAGTCGATTTCTGGTTGCAAGACCTGGATTATAAAGGAGCTGAATTTTTACAGGAGGCATTTGGCCAGATTGAAGCGCGTGCCCAAGGCAAATCATCGATTGAATTTTTACAGCTGGATCAACCCAAAGAAAGTGTTGAGCTGAATATCAAACTTGATGCAGAACGTGTGTTAAAGCATTCCATTCCTCAGCAAAATGTAAACAGTACTTTGGCTGCAGCGTGGGGTGGAACTTACATCAATGACTTTATTGATCGCGGGCAGATTAAACGTGTGATTATGCAGGGTGAAGCAGAATACCGTTCCAAACCTGAAGATCTGGCCTTCTGGCATGTACGCAATCAAAAAGGTGAAATGCTGTCGTTTAACCAGTTTAGCAGTCTGAATTGGCAGGGCGGGCCAAACAGTATTAACCGCTATATGGGCTATAACGCTGTTCCAGTCTATGCCGGGATTCCAAAGGACAAGTTTTCCAGTCAGACCATGCAGGATGTTGAAGCATTGGTAGATGCCCAGGAAGGTGTGAATCTGGCTTGGAGCGGAGCCGCATTGGAAGAAAAGCGCAGCAGCGGTCAGGCGATTTTCCTGTATGTGATTTCGATTGCCTTTATTTTCCTGTGTTTAACCGCTTTATATGAAAGTTGGACCATTCCTGTGGCCGTGATCAGTGCCATTCCATTGGGCGTAGGTGGCAGTATCTTATTTTGCTGGATCTTTGGTTTCGCCAATGACATCTTTTTTCATATTGCCTTGCTGACGACAATTGGTCTGTCCTGTAAAAATGCCATTCTGATTGTGGAGTTTGCTGCACAGGCAGAGAAAGCAGGAAAAACAGCTATAGCTGCAGCCTTAGAAGGAGCAAGTTTGCGCTTACGGCCTATTCTCATGACTTCTATTGCTTTTGCTGCGGGAGTGATTCCTTTGATTTTTGCTTCTGGGGTCAGTGCGATCAGCCGTCAGGAAATTGGTGCCAGCGTTTTGGGCGGGGTCATTTTTGCAACTATTTTGGTATTATTCTTTATCCCGTTTATGTATGTGTTAATCCGAAACCTGTTTCGTGTCAAAGCAACAAATAAAGTTATACAAATCAATCAGGAAAATGAGGAATACTCACTCTAGGGCGGGTATGTTTCATACCTGCATGGAATGATGGTAGGGAAATGCAGTACCAAGAAAAAATACAGCAACTACATGAGACTCTGCTGACAGGGGAAAATAATATTCATCAGCTTCTGCAAAAGTTGAATATTGCCGATCAGGCCAGAATTTTGTCTGAGCTTGGACCAGCAGAACGCTGTCAACATTTCAAGCAGCTGGAACGTCAGGCAGAAGTACTGGAGTTCTTGCCGCTGGCCATGCAAATCCAGCTGGCCTATCAATTTCCTCTGGAGCAACTGGCCAGTCTGATGGATGCCATGCATTCCGATGACTTCATTGATTTATACAAGCAGATGCCCTGTGAAGTGCAGCAGCAGTTACTTGGAAAATTATCTACCCAGTCGCTACAAACCCTGCGAGAGCTGCATGCTTATCCGGAAGAAACAGCCGGTGCATTAATGAGTTCAGACTTCGTCACGCTTGCTCCCGAACTGAGCATGACGGAGGCGATTGAAACGCTACGTGATATTGCGGGGAATCATGACACTTTATATCTGATCTATATCGTGGATGAGAAACAGCATCTGCTCGGTGTGATTTCCTTGCGACAAATTATTCAGGCACGGCCGGATGCCACCATTAATGAGGTCATGACCACAGATGTGGTCTATGCCACAGTGGATGAGGATCAGGAGCAGGTCGCCCGTACCTTGGCCTATTATGATTTTATTGCCTTGCCAGTGGTCGACGCGACCCAGAAGCTGGTCGGGATTATTACCTATGATGATGCCATGGATATTGCAGAGGCAGAAAGTACTGAAGATATTTTAAAATCCGGTGCAGTGACGCCTTTGAATGAACTGAGTCTGAAAACCGCACCGATTCTCAGATTGTATCAAAAACGGGTATTCTGGCTGGTCATTCTGGTGTTTGGCAGTCTGCTCTCCGGAATCGGGATTGCTCATTTTGAAGATATTATTTCCACCCATATTGTGCTGGTATTTTTCTTGCCATTATTGGTGGGAAGCGGCGGGAATGCTGGTTCGCAATCTGCCACCTTGATGGTGCGTGCCTTGGCAACAGGCAATGTGCAGTTTAAGGACTGGTTTAGCCTGCTGGGTCGTGAATCCCTGGTTGCGTTATGTCTGGGTGGAACGATGGCCATTGCTGTATCAATCTTGGGTTATATTCGAGGTGACTGGATGGTCGCCATCGTACTTGCTTTAAGTATGTTAGGTATTGTGCTGATGGGCTGTCTGATTGGCATGAGTTTACCCTTTATTCTCAACAAGCTGAAAATGGACCCAGCCAGTGCATCAGCACCGCTGGTAACGTCGATTTGTGATGCCACTGGGGTGATTATTTACTTGTTTATTGCCTCTCAATTATTGTTTTAAATACCTAGCAATTACAGCTTAAATAGAAAAAATACTTTATGCTCAATTACATCAGCTTCATTTCTGGAAGAACCTATGCCTGATCCCGGACAAAAAAATAAATTGAGCCAACAGGATGTCATTCGTCTGGAGCGGGATCTGGCCAAGTTTGCCAATATGATGGATTCGGTGGTACGGATTCCATTTACCAAGCAGGGCGTCGGGGCAGATGCTGCTTTGAGTACCATTCCGGTAGCTGGAGATATCGCAGGTTTTGTATTGACCAGTTATGCGATTTATAAAGCCCGTCAGATCGGGGTGCCAAGTGAAAAATTAAAGCCAGTCCTGAAAATGGCCGTCATGGATGCTGTGGTCGGCTTTATTCCTGTAGCAGGAACAATATTTGATATTTTTATTCGTCCTAGCCGTAAGGCACTGGATATTGTGCATCAGCATATCCGGGACGAATACCAGATCCGTACCGATCATCATGTGGTACATCCATTTCTGCATGAAAGTTTGGAACGCAGACAACAGCAATCTGCTTTCTGGCGTAATCCTGTGGTGGCCTGGATCTGGATTCATCTACCAGATATCTTAGGAACTTTCTTTTTGATTCTGTTAATTATGGCCATTGGCTGGGGCACAATGCAGCTCTTTCAATGGTTTAAAGCCTGAAGGTTTATAAACCTAAACTTAATAAAAAAGCCTGCAAATGCAGGCTTTTTTCTATCAAGCAATCAATGCGTTGCTTAAGGGCAATCGAGTTGTTGCAAAGCAGCAACACGTTGTTCAATCGTTGGGTGAGTCTGGAACAGTGCCGCCAGACTAAAACCTTGTTCCTGACCAGCAGAAATTGCAAAGGCTTTCATTTCTTTCGGCATAGTATCCGGCATTTCTGATTCCGCCTGTAAACGTAATAACGCTGAAATCATCGCCTGTTTGCCTGCCAAACGTGCACCTGCTTCATCAGCACGATACTCACGGTAGCGTGAGAACCACAGCACGATCGCTGAAGCCATAATACCAAATACGATATCCAGCACAATGGTAATCACAAAATAGCCAATACCCGGTGCCTCACCTTCTTCACGACCGAAGATCGTACGGTCTACAAAGTCGCCAACTACACGGGCAAAGAACATGACAAATGCGTTGACTACACCTTGGATCAAGGCCAGTGTCACCATATCGCCATTGGCAACGTGACCAATCTCGTGTGCCAGTACTGCACGAAGTTCGTCTTTATTCATGCGTTCAAGCAGACCCGTGGACACAGACACGAGCGCATCGTTCTTGTTCCAGCCTGTTGCAAAGGCATTTGACTGATAAGATGGGAAAATACCCACTTCCGGCATTTTAATGCCAGCGCGCTGAGAAAGTTGCGCAACTTCTTGTAATAACCATGCTTCTGCCTGGTTACGAGGGGCATTTGGGTCAATCAGTTCAGTACCGGTTGTTTTTTTCGCCATCCATTTAGACATGAACAGGGAAATCAGTGATCCCACCATACCGAACACAAAACAGATCACCAACAGGTTGCCTAGATTCAAGCCACCCGCGCCATGGTAACTACCGACACCGAAGAGTGACAGGATAATGCCAGCTACAACCAGTACCGCGAGGTTGGTTAGCAAGAACAAACCAATCCGCATCATTGAGAAATCCTCTTATTATAAAAAAATAATCTGATTAGCAAATGAAAATCATTGAAATCAATATGGGGTGAAATGACTAAAAATTCAAGAAAAAAAATGGCCCTAGATCACAAAACACAGCTTTATTTTTTGCTGCATTTTCGCTAAGGCTATTTAGAATCAAATGATTTTGATTTATTTATTCACTTAAATAAATTTTAGCTGCTGCTGTTGCATTCGCCGTTGCATAAGAACCCATCGGTGCATCGGTATAACTGCCATCAGAATTCATAATAATCTGACGCTGATACTTGGCTGCCTGAATGTGTGAAGTACTGCTGCTATCATTGGAGTAGTTCGCTGAACTGGCAATGATGCGACCTTCACTGGATGATGTGCTAGACGTGGTTGTACTTGCACTCAGGCCATGAGTATACAGATTTTGATAACGGCTGGTCACACGGCGTACATAATCCTGAGTCTCCCGGAAAGGCGGGATTCCACCATATTTGCTGACATTGCCTTCACCGGCATTGTAGCCCGCCAGTGCCAGGCTGGTATTGCCATTAAAACGCTTTAATAACCAAGCCAGATATTTAGCACCCGCCATAATATTCTGATGAGGATCATAGGCATTGCTGACATTAAAGCGACGTGCTGTGGCCGGCATCAGCTGCATCAAACCTTGTGCACCCACAGGGGAGCGGGCATGGGTATTAAAGCCGGATTCAGTATGCATGACTGCTTTAATTAAACCTTCAGACACACCATAAGTCTGGGCGGCCTGACGAATGATCGAATCAAAAGCGTTCTTATTCTTGCTATAGCTAGGCAAAACTGACGACTCGCTGCTGCCCCAGTTACTATAGCTATGAATATTGCTATCCGGATAATAAGTCTTCTTTTCGACCTGAAGATGATTATAACGGCTCTTCTTATTGGTCAATAAGGTACTGCCGTTTTTATCACGCAACTGATAGATGGTTTCGCCGGCATACACCAAATGACTGCAGCCCAGCATAAGCAAGCTACCGATCAGTTGACACCCCAAGAAATACGTCTTTATTTTCATTGTTTATATTTGATAAATAATAAGCTAGAAAAATTCATGGATGAGTTTAACAAAAAATTACGTAATGCACAGCCTTATACGCTGCATTTATAAACGAGTATGTAAACGGGAACAGCTGTCAATATTTTGAACATTAAAATATTTTTTTTATTTAATTTAAAACCTTAGGGTTGACAGCTTTAAGTTATTGATTTTAATAATAAAATAAATTGATTAAAAAATGATCAATTTAAAGAAAAGCCTTAAATTTTGAGGTGAACAAGTTGTCAAGTCCATTTCAATCCACAAAGTTATCCACAGCTTTTGTGGACAACTGTGGAAAAGTCCAAAAGATAAGCATCTCGCTTAAAAATTGAACTAAATCGTTCAATATATCAATCTAAATAAAACATGAAAATGAAACTAATATGGCATTTGTATGAAAATAAATTCTTTTGATGCGATACGGAACCGAATCAGCTAAAATTGCGCGGTATTTCTATTTATGGGTTATTCTCGTCTATGTACTCGCCAGTTGAATCCGAGCAAGGATTTAATTTCAAACCTGAACTGCCAACAAGCTCTGCCTACTACCGTTTGTTGAAGAAGCTTCGCCGCCAGGTCGGACATGCCATTCGCGACTTCAAGATGATTGAAGACGGCGACAAGGTCATGGTGTGTATTTCTGGTGGTAAAGACAGTTATACCTTGCTTGATATCCTCCTTCAGTTTAAACGCATTGCACCAATCAACTTTGATGTGGTGGCGGTTAACCTGGACCAGAAACAGCCCGGTTTCCCGGAAGATGTATTACCGCGTTATTTAGAAGAAAATAACATTCCGTATTACATCTTGGAAAAAGATACCTACAGCATTACCAAAAAACTGACACCGGAAGGTAAGACTTACTGTGCAGTATGTTCACGTCTGCGCCGTGGTTCTTTGTACGGTTTTGCTCAGGAAATTGGGGCGACTAAAGTGGCGCTGGGTCATCACCGTGATGATATTTTGGCAACATTCTTCCTGAACCTGTTCCATGGGGGCAGCCTGAAAGCCATGCCGCCAAAACTGCTGTCTTCTGACAAAAAGAATATCCTGATTCGTCCATTGGCCTATGTGGAAGAAAAAGACATCATCAAATATGCACAGATGCGTCAATTTCCAATTATTCCATGTAATTTATGTGGCTCTCAGGAAAATCTTCAACGTGCCATTATCAATGACATGTTACGTGAATGGGATAATGCACATCCAAAACGTCTGCACAGCATCTTTGGTGCCTTGCAAAATGTTTCACCATCTCAGTTAGTTGACCGCGAATTATTTGATTTTGAAATTCTGGATAGCCAGCGCGAATTCGATTTCAAAGGCAGCTGTTCAACTGAAGAGGCGGTAGAAGGTGAGAACCGCCGCATCAATATGGTCAATTTGGGCTTTGCAGCGGACTAATCGACCTATATAAAGTTAAGCCGATACAGGCATGGGCTACGGCCGATGCCTGAATCAAAAATAACACAAGATAAGAACTATAAAAATTGAACGGTGCGTACAAAATTCGTTAGCCTTTGCCATAATGATCATGTTATAACAAGTCACAAGCATAATAGCTTCAACCTGATGTCGTCTGGATAGTCGACACAAATGAATAAATAAATTGAGGAAAGATCATGCCTGCTTTTTTAACTGATGATTGGTTTTCGACTGTAGACACGCTCACTGCACAAGCTGGTGATTTGGATTTGCCACCTGCTTTGGCGAATCTGGCAATTAATTTGGTCGTTGCAGACACTACAGGTAATACAGAATTATCTTTGGAAGGTGGCGCGATTAAAAAAGGTTTATCTCCAAATGCGAAAACAACATTGAACATGGATGGTGAAACCTTACGTAAAGTTTTCCTTGAGTTTGATATGGCGGCTGCAATGCAAGCCTTCATGACAGGTAAAATCAAGGTGCAAGGCGATATGTCTCAATTGATGGCATTGCAAACAGCGAAGCCAAGCCAAGCACAAAAAGACCTGTTCAAGAAAGTACTTGAAAATACCACAGCTTAATAGTCTTGATCTAAAAAGCTGTAGTAACAAAAAAAGCTTACCCTGAGGTAAGCTTTTTTTATGGCTGAATAACTAGATTTAAATTGATCAGGCTTAAATATTCACCAGCTGTGGAGTAGTCTTGATGTGTTCCAGATAGGCACGGATACGGGTCACGTATTGCAGGGCCTGACGGTAACGACCATTACTGGCTTTATTCTGTTCCAGATAAGCATACAGGTTTACCCAGTTATTCGGATTCTTGCCTTGGGCCTGAATACGTTTTTGCAGCTGATTCACAGCACCTGGGCCCATGTTATAGGCAACTAAAGCAAACCAGTTACGATCCGGATAAGGGATATGTTCATAACGGCTCAGCATCTGGTCATAGTATTTGGCACCCCCATCAATACTTTCGCCTGGGTCTGTCCGGTTACTAACCCCCATCGCTTTTGCGGTAGAGCTTGTGAGCATCATCAGACCGCGGACACCGGTGGGAGATACGGAGTTTGGCTTTAGATAGGATTCCTGGTAACCGATCGCGGCGAGCAGGTGCCAGTCCAGATCGTACTGCTGAGCAGATTTCTGGAAGCTTGCCTTGTATGTGGGGAGGCGCTGGTTCAGGTCCTGTTGAATTTCATCCCAAGAATGTTCTTCTACCACATTCTGATTGTAGAAGGATGCAAGCTGCTTGATCGCACCGCTTTGTTTGCCTTGACATACAAAAGCACTGGCGGTTTGACTCAAGGGATCACTGGCTGATTTAAATACCAGATTCAGATTGGAATTCAGTCCATTACTGGCCAGTGCAGACTCATCACCACAAGTGGCAGAAAAAGCTGTTAAACGCTGTTGTTCAATCGTACCCAGATCAGTGGTGGTCATGGCCAGATTGGCTTTGCCTTGGGCTACCCATTTCAGGGCCGTGGCATTATCCGGAACAGTTTTAAAATCCAGCTTAACATTCAGGCTGTTGGCATAGTTACGAACCAGGTCATAACCAAAGCCATGCTGATGTTGTCCATCCTGAAACACAGTCGTTGGACTTTGAACTGTGACGACGGTGAGTTTGTTGCTATTGACCACATGATCATATTGAAATGTGGTTTTAGTGGCATTGATACTATGAAAGGGGATAAGTGCCGTACTCAGTACCAGTGCTTTTACAGGGAGAGAAGAGATAAAAGAGCTAAGGCAAAGCCTCGACCCAGTGGTTGAACTACTGTGCATGTTGTCTCCGCTACAAGTAATTTATGCCCTAAAAATCACAGCCAATACTAGCCAGAAACTTTTAAAAGTTTGATAAATTCAATAAGGGTTGGGCAGTCATGACGTCATTCAAAAATGACTAAATTGATCGGGAAATATGTAGAAAAACTACATGGATTAAAAAATAAGCGATTCCAAAAGTAGGGTGCATATTAAAGATCAAAAAATGAATTGTCAAATTTTGTACATAATTTATTTTTTAAATGTAATTTAAGTTATTAAATTTATTGAAGAAAAAAATTGCATATTCTGGCTTGTCCTAAAACTCCAAATAAAATAAGCTCTTAATGTCTAAAAACTGGTTCAAAATTGGCAATTAAAATACATGAAATCTAACCTGATTACCCGTGGTGGACATGATAAATTGGTGGCAGAACTTAAAAATCTCTGGCATGAAGAACGTCCTGAAATTACCAAAAAAGTGAACTGGGCAGCCAGTCTCGGCGACCGTTCGGAAAACGCAGATTACCAGTATAACAAACAGCTTTTACGTAAAATTGATCGTCGGGTTCGTTATCTGGGCAAGCGTTTGGAAGAGCTGCGAATTGTCGATTTTTCTCCTGAACAGGAAGGCAAAGTTTATTTTGGTGCCTGGGTCGAAATTGAAAATGAACAGGGTGAGCAAAAGAGCCTTCGGATTGTGGGCGTCGATGAAATTTATGATCATCATCCGCAGCATATTTCGATTGATTCACCCATGGCACGTGCCCTGTTAGGCAAGTCAGTGGATGATGAAGCTGAGGTGATGACACCATCCGGCAAGAAACTCTGGTTTATCAATTCAATTCGCTATGAAAAGCCAGAAAATTCAGAAGATTAATGAAATTGATTTTATTTTGTGCAGTTGATGCAGAGAAATTGGAAAAATATTTGCCAAGCGCAATTTTTATTTATATGATGGCGGCCATGGAAGCGTGGCAGAGCGGTTTAATGCACCGGTCTTGAAAACCGACGAGGGCTTATACCCCTCCGTGAGTTCGAATCTCACCGCTTCCGCCAGATACGAAAACCCCGATCATTGATCGGGGTTTTTATTTTTAACTCATTAAAATGATTTTAAATTTTCATTGTTCAAAATGATGTGAATATTAAGGCTAAATTCATTCTGAAAATAAAAATATCAGCCCCTAAATCTTATGTATAAAATTTTATCTACTCTAAAATTTTCGTCTGATTTTTAACTGAATGAACTGATTTTTACAGAAGTTTTGCGAAAATTTATTGCCAAAAAACAGAAATATTTATATGATGGCGGCCATGGAAGCGTGGCAGAGCGGTTTAATGCACCGGTCTTGAAAACCGACGAGGGCTTATACCCCTCCGTGAGTTCGAATCTCACCGCTTCCGCCAGATACGAAAAACCCCGATCATTGATTGGGGTTTTTTATTGTCTGATCATTGGGGTTTATAGGTCAGACTCAGATGGAAGGCTGCCCTGAATTTCCTGTTGTATCCATGCAACAAATTTTTCAATCAGCGGTGAGCTTTCCTGACTGGAATGGACCAGATAATAGCCTCGTTTCTTTTCTAAGGTCTTACTGGATACCAGCACCAATTCCTGTCGCTTTAATTCTTTTTCAATTAGCATTTGCGGGATCAAGGCCATTCCCATGCCATGGCTAGCCACTACAGCGAGCATAGAAAACAGTTCATGTCGTTGCCCCTGCAAAGGATTTGGATGTTGGATCTGATGTAGCTTGAACCAGTCTTCCCAGATATTCGGCCGGGTGGTTTGCTGTAATAAAGGGAGTTGAACCAGTTGTTCAGCACTTAAGTCATAGCTGTAGTCATTAATCTTTTGTGCATCGGGAAAATACTGTTGAATCAGGTCAGGTGCACAGACAGCAACTACATCTTCATGCATTAGAAAATGGCTATGCGTACCAGGCCATTGTTCGACCTGTTGAGGTGTTCCTGCATAAATAGCAGCATCGAAAATCTGTTCCTGAAACAGAAAAGGGCGGGTGCTGGTTTCCAGATGTATCGTAATTTCAGGATACAGCCGATTAAAGCTCTGGAGTTTAGGTAATAGCCAGCGAGTCGCAAACGTAGGCACTACGCCCAGTTTTAAAGTACCGCCGCGCCCTTGATGCGTAATGACATCCAGTGTTGACTGTTCCAGTCCTTTGAGATGCGGAGTGATACTTTTTAAATATTGCTGTCCAGCATGATTGAGTTCTACACCATGCCGCGTACGGGTAAATAAAGCCGTGCCTAAATACTCCTCCAGTTGCTGGATCTGGCGTGAAACTGCACTTTGGGTTAAAAACAGTTCCTGTGCAGCATAGGTATAACTGGCATGACGTGCAGCAGTTTCGAAACAGATCAGCGCTTGCAGGGAAGGTATTTTTCTACGCACCTGTTCCTCCTTGAACTTAAAATGGTCAGATATCAATAAATGGTATATCAATCTAATACTACTATACGACTTTGGTATAAAAAATAGGCAAATTAGCTATGAAAATAATTTCTAGAAATAGCAACTTATATAAGGTATGCATAAAGTGCATAGCTACATGCAAATTTATTGTTTGAACAAGTCATGATTCATGCCTAGAGTCAATCTGAAGGATAAAACAACATCATCTAATAGATGAAGGATTGGCAGGGAATATTATGAATCAAATGGTCGATACGAAAAAAACCAGCAAAGTCTATTTTAACTGGCAGGATCCATTTTTACTGGAACAGCAACTGACTGAAGAAGAACGCATGATCCGTGACAGCGCGCATGCGTACTGTCAGGATAAGCTGATGCCACGTGTACTAGAACAGTTCCGCCATGAAAAAACTGATCCAACCATTTTCCGTGAAATGGGTGAACTCGGTCTGTTGGGTCCAACCATTCCAGAACAATACGGCGGTGCAGGTTTAAACTATGTCAGCTATGGTCTGATTGCTCGTGAAGTAGAACGTGTAGATTCGGGTTACCGTTCTATGGCCAGCGTGCAAAGTTCTCTGGTGATGGTGCCCATCAATGAATTTGGTTCTGAAGAACAGAAACAGAAATATTTGCCAAAACTGGCGAGCGGTGAATATATCGGTTGTTTCGGTCTGACTGAACCAGATCATGGTTCTGATCCGGGCAGCATGATTACTCGTGCCAAAAAAGTCGATGGTGGTTACCGTCTGACTGGCGCAAAAATGTGGATTACCAACAGTCCGATTGCGGATGTCTTTGTGGTTTGGGCGAAAGAAGTGTCTCCTGAAGGCAATGTCGGTGATATTCGCGGCTTTATTTTAGAAAAAGGCTGGGAAGGGCTTTCTGCACCAGCGATTCACGGTAAGGTTGGCCTACGTGCTTCGATCACCGGTGAAATCGTGATGGACAATGTTTTTGTACCAGAAGAAAATGCATTCCCGGAAATCCGTGGTTTGAAAGGTCCATTTACCTGTCTGAACAGTGCTCGTTATGGTATCGCCTGGGGTGCGATGGGTGCAGCTGAATTCTGCTGGCATACAGCGCATCAATACACCATGGACCGTAAACAGTTCGGCCGTCCATTGGCTGCGAATCAGCTGATCCAGAAAAAACTGGCAGACATGCAAACTGAAATTGCATTAGGTCTACAAGTGGCTTTACGTTTTGGCCGTATGAAAGACGAAGGCATTGCTTCAGTAGAAGGCACTTCACTGATCAAGCGTAATAACTGTGGTAAAGCTTTAGACATTGCCCGTTTAGCGCGTGACATGATGGGTGGTAACGGGATCTCTGATGAATTTGGTGTAGCTCGTCATCTGGTGAATCTGGAAGTGGTCAACACTTATGAAGGTACACATGATGTACACGCCTTGATTCTAGGTCGTGCGCAAACAGGTATTGCTGCATTCTCCAATTAAAAAAGGAAACTTTTTCGTGCAGGGTATGGCTTTCAATCGCCTAACCCTGCGTCATTTTCTTACTCCAATTACACTCCTTTACCGAAGTGATGTTTGACTTCGGCATTTTTTATATCTCTATGTTTGCAAGAATTCATCTAAAGCTTGAGTGAAAATAGTCACATCCCGGTTGACGCGGTATGATAGACAGATTCAGGCGTTGGAACAGATTATGAAAATTGTCGCAGATGAAAATCTGGCATTTACCGATTATTTCTTTGCAGAATTTGGCGATATTCAGCATCGTGCAGGAAGAACTCTCACTTCGGAAGATGTAAAAGATGCCGAGGCTTTATTGGTCCGTTCCGTGACCAAAGTCAATGCAGCACTCGTACAGGACAGTCAGATTAAATTCGTCGGCAGTGCCACCATTGGTACAGATCATCTGGACATTGCTGCACTAGAACAACAGAACATCCGCTGGAGCAATGCACCCGGTTGTAATGCGCAGGCGGTAGCTGAATATGTGATTACGGCTCTATTATATTTACAACCCCAATTGATCAATGCAAATAAAGATTTCACCTTGGGTATTGTCGGTCTAGGAAATGTCGGTTCGCGTTTAGCAACAATGGCCAAATTGCTAGGCTGGAATGTGATTGCCTATGATCCCTTTGTACAGCGCGATCAGGTTCATCAGGTTGAATTTGAAGAACTGCTAAAAACTGCAGATGCCATTTCCATTCATGTACCTTTAACCAAAACAGGTCAGCATCCAACTTATCATTTAATTAATGCTAATGCTCTTGGACAAATGAAGCCTGAAGCCATTTTAATTAATTCAGCGCGTGGGCCAGTCATTGAAGAAGCAGCACTAATTGCTGATATTCAGGCAACTCAACGTCAGGTTGTACTGGATGTGTTTGAGCATGAACCGGAAATTTCTGAACAGTTGCTGAATCTGATTACTTTGGTGACGCCGCATATTGCAGGTTATAGTCTGGAAGGTAAGGCACGCGGTACTCAAATGATTTACGACGCATTTTGCCAGACTTTCGGCTTTGAGATTAATAAGCAGTTTGAAAGCCAGTTGCCTGTCTGTGAACAGTTTTTCCAGAATCAGGATTTAAAACTGGCGCTACAGCAGCATTTAACCCAGATCTATGATATCGCCCGTGATGATGCCAATCTGCGTGCCTGTTTAAAAGATGGCAAAGTCGATCAGAAAGCATTTGATCATTTACGCAAGACTTATCCTTTACGCCGTGAATGGGCCGCTCATGGAGGGCCAAAGGCATGAGTCAGATTGTATCTTATCAACCGACCTGCGACTTAAAAGCCATTAAAGCACGTGCCAACATGTATGCCCAGCTCCGTCAGTTTTTTGCTGAACGTGACGTGCTGGAAGTAGAAACACCGATTTTATCTCAGGCTGGTGTGACCGATGTGCACCTGGCTTCGATTCAGGCCCAGCGTCATGTCATGGGTAAGCTCGGCACACATTATCTACAGACCTCACCTGAATTTGCCATGAAACGTTTATTGGCGAGTGGTAGTGGACCGATTTACCAGATCTGTAAGGTGTTTCGGGATGATGAACACGGCCGCAAGCACAATAGTGAATTCAGCATGCTGGAATGGTATCGTCCGGCCTTTAGTCTGAAAGATCTGATGTTTGAAGTGACAGATCTGTTAAATGTGACGCTTAAGGCACGTTTTGGAGAAATCCGCCCCACTGTGCTCAGCTATAAACATGCCTTTATGGATCGCCTGGATCTCAATCCTTTACAGGCCACTTTGCAGCAACTCAAAGATTGCTGTCGCAGGGTAGGTCTCAATCTGGACTTGGGGGATGACCGTTTAGGGTATATCGACCTTTTATTCTCGCATATGGTCGAGCCAAGCCTGGGTTTCGATACGGCTGTATTTCTGACAGATTTTCCACCGGAACTGGCATCATTGGCTAAAACCAGAATCGATGAAGATGGGGAACTGGTTGCGGCCCGTTTCGAGTTGTATATCGAAGGGCTGGAACTGGCCAATGCTTATGATGAGCTGATTGATGCTGAAGTTTTGCGTTCCCGCTTTGAAGCAGATAATGCAGAACGGGCAGTGCTTGGCTTGCATGTCATGCCGATTGATGAGTATTTGCTGGCGGCATTGCCACAAATGCCGGAATGTTCAGGTATTGCCCTAGGTCTTGATCGCTTGCTGATGATTGCAACCAATCAGATGAAATTGGAAAAAGTGATTACTTTCCCTGCTGAAATTTCATAAATTAAACCCACGATTGATCAGCTGGTTATGACTGGCTGATCATTCCAGATGCTTGCGAAATCCAATACTGTAACTGTCAAATCCCAGTCCTTGATAAAAGGCATGCGCAGGATAGCGTTCTTCGCGATTTCCGCTGTTGAGCTGAATCATCTTGAAGACTTGCTCTTTTGCAATCTGTTCAATAGCAGCCATTAATTGCTTGCCTATACCTTTTCCACGATAGGCCTGATCAATTACAAAAACCTGAATCCTTAAATATCCACCGTCAAATTCCCAGGTGTATTCCTGAATAAAACCGGCATAGCCGATCACATGTGAATCCTGTTCTATAACTAGTGTCTGATAATGACTGTCTTGATGAATCCGTTCCCAACGCTGTTTGATATTTTTCAGCGTAGAGGGATAGCCAAGCTGAATCGTGAGTTGATGAACGTCATACAGGTCTTTTTCAAGATCCAGTTGACGGATGAGATAAGTCATTAGACATATTCTTAGCTAAAAATAATATCAATCATAATCAATATTTACTTTGCTTAAGTGTTGCAAGTGCACAGTAGCTTCAAAGAATTATTGCTATCTATATAGAAAATCGAGATGAATGAGATTTCAGATATTAAATAAAAAGGCCCCTTGAAGGAGCCTGATGTTTAAAGTATGGCACTATGCTGTTCTTTCAGTTCTGCCAAAGCCGCAATCCGTCGTTCAATCAGCATTTCACCAATATCCGGACCTTGAATTTCCGGTGGTAAATCTTGTGCTTTGATGCTACGTACAACCTGCATGGCATCCAGCACATATTGAGCCTGAGGATAAGCACGATTTTCCAGACCCAAGCGACCGCGAGAGTCACATTCACAGGCCTGTACAAACGCTTCAACACGTTCAGGACGACGCAATACATCCAGACGCTGTAATAAACGCCATAAAGTGCCAGGTTTTAAGTTAAAAGCCTGATGGCATTTTAAGTGTTCTTTACAGACCGCCAATGCCAGCTGTTTGGTATGAGTCGGAACTCTTAAACGTTCACACAGCTCATTTACCGGTTTGATCCCACGTTCTTCATGCATGATATGGCGTGGCAATTCTTCAACAGGGGTTAATGCCTTACCCAGGTCATGAACCAGAACTGCAAAACGAACATCCAGACTATAATTTTGGCGGCAGGCTTGCTGTAAAGACATCATGGTATGAATACCACAGTCAATTTCCGGATGATATTCAGGACGTTGCGGAATGCCATATAAGGCATCCAGTTCCGGGAACAGCACTTTTAAAGCACCACAACTACGTAATACTTCAAAATACACATCTGCATCCTGTTCCATCAGTGCGCGTGTGGTTTCTTTCCAGACCCGCTCAGGTGTCAATGCATTAAGCTCGCCCGATTCCGCCAGCTGCTTCATCAGCACCAACGTTTCTTCTGCAATGCTAAAACCCTGATGTTGATAACGCGCAGCAAAGCGGGCAATTCTTAAAACACGTAAAGGATCTTCGACAAAAGCTTCTGATACATGACGCAGTACACGATCAGCCAGATCTTTTTGACCGCCATAAGGATCATAAATCTTACCTGAATCATCCATGGCCATGGCGTTGATGGTCAGGTCACGGCGGATCAGATCCTCTTCCAAGGTGACATTGATATCGGTATAAAATTCGAAACCATGATAACCATAGCCAGACTTGCGTTCGGTACGTGCCAGAGCATATTCGTCTTTGGTTTCAGGATGAAGAAAAACAGGGAAGTCCTTGCCAACAGGTTGAAAACCTTTAGCAAGCAATTGTTCCGGCGTCGCGCCGACAACCACATAATCTTTTTCGTGATAGGGGTGTCCAAGTAAATGATCCCGAACTGCACCGCCTACTAAATAAACTTGCATGAAAAAACCTCTATTCTTACAAGCATCATGCTACAGAATAGAGGTTTTCTCAAGTCAAGAAGTTACGCTGATGCGTACATTCCTTAAAGCGCGTTTTTTTCTGCTTCCTGAATTTCAGCGACAGTTAACGCAGTCATATTCACTACGCGACGAGTCGTTGCAGTTGGTGTCAGGATATGAACAGGTTTCGCAGCACCAAGCAGGATAGGACCAATGGTCACGTTATTACCTGAAGTTGCTTTTAACAGGTTAAACGAAATATTGGCTGCATCCAGATTTGGCATGATCAGCAAGTTTGCAGAACCTTTGAAACGAGAGTTCGGGAATGCAAACTGACGGATATTTTCGTCCAGTGCTGCATCACCATGCATTTCACCTTCAACTTCAAGCTCAGGTGCAGTTTCAGAAAGGATTTCATATACACGGCGCATTTTTTGTGCGCTGGCATCGTGCTGGTCTGAACCGAAGCTAGAGTGAGAAAGTAGGGCAACACGTGGAGTAATACCGAAACGACGTACTTCTTCAGCAGCCAGAATCGTCATCTCAGCAAGCTGTTCAGCCGTTGGATTACGGTTGATGTAGGTATCCGCGATAAACAGGTTGCGCTCTTCAAGCATTAATGCGTTTAAGGTGAAGAAGGTATTATGGCCATCCTGTTTGCCGATGACATTGCTGACAAAGTCCAGATGGATGTCATAGCTTGAGTAAGTACCACATAACATACCGTCCGCCATGCCATGACGAACCAGCATCGCAGCGATCAGGGTAGAACGGCGACGCGCTTCACGGTGTGCATATTCAGGCGTTACACCTTTGCGTTGCATCAGGTTGTAATAGTCGTCTGCAAATTTTTCGTAATCTGGGTTCTTTTCCTGATCCACGATAGTGATATTCACACCATCTTCAAGACGTAAGCCTAATTTCTTGATATTGGCTTCGATGACTGCTGGACGACCCACCAGAATCGGTTTTGCCAAGCCTTCATCCACTGCAATTTGCGCAGCACGCAGTACACGCAGGTCTTCACCTTCTGCATAAGCGATACGTTTAGGATCTGTTTTAGCTTGTGCAAAGATTGGTTTCATCATGAAGGCTGAGTTGTAAACAAACTCAGACAGACGTTGACGATATGCCGAGAAATCCTGAATCGGACGAGTCGCCACGCCAGAATCCATTGCAGCTTGTGCAACTGCAGGCGCAATTTCCAGAATTAGGCGTTGATCCAGTGGACCAGGAATCAGGTAATCACGGCCGAAAGAAGCTGATTTTTCTCCATAAGATGCAGCATCTGCTTCTATGTGTGCCATACGTGCAATCGCGTGTACGCAGGCAATTTTCATCTCTTCATTAATGGTGGTGGCACCAACGTCTAATGCACCACGGAAGATATAAGGGAAGCACAGTGCATTGTTCACTTGGTTCGGATAGTCAGAACGGCCAGTCGCCATGATGACGTCATCACGAATTTCGTGTGCATGTTCAGGCAGAATTTCTGGATCCGGGTTCGCCAAGGCAAAGATAATTGGATCTTTGGCCATCAGTTTCACCATTTCTTTGGTGAGAATACCGGCTGCAGAAAGACCCAGGAACATGTCTGCACCTGCAATCACGTCACCGATCTGAGAGGCATCAATGTCTTGTACATATGCTTTTTTAGATTCGTCCAGACCTTCACGTTTAGTTGTTAATAGACCACGTGAGTCAGCAACGATGATATTTTCTTTTTTCGCGCCAAGGGCACAAAGCAAGTTCAAGCAAGACAGGGCAGCAGCGCCGGCACCTGAAGCAATGATCTTGATTTCATCAATTTTTTTGCCGTTTAATTGCAAAGCATTCAGAAGAGCAGAACCTACAATGATTGAAGTACCATGCTGGTCATCGTGGAACACAGGGATTTTCATGCGTTCACGAAGTTTCTGTTCAATATAGAAACATTCTGGAGCCTTAATGTCTTCCAGGTTGATCCCGCCAAAAGTGGGCTCTAGAGAAGCGACAATATCAACAATCTTGTCTGGATCATTTTCAGCAATTTCGATATCGAATACATCAACACCCGCAAATTTTTTGAACAGTACGCCTTTACCTTCCATGACCGGTTTAGACGCCAATGGGCCAATATTACCCAAACCAAGAACTGCTGTACCGTTACTGACCACTGCAACCAGGTTACCGCGTGCGGTATATAGGGCAGCTGTTGAAGGATCACGTTCAATCTCAAGACATGGTGCGGCAACGCCAGGCGAGTAAGCAAGGGCTAAGTCACGTTGGTTGACCAATTGTTTGCTTGGTGTAACGCTGATTTTTCCTGGAGTAGGGAATTCGTGATAGTAAAGAGCCTGCTGCTTTAAAGATTGTTCGTCCATCTGTATCTCTATCGTTGTAAAGATTACCCAGAAAGCGGGTAAAAAATTGCATTTATGGCTCTGAATATAACATTTGTTAAGCACTTAGCCCAGTCAAAGTCGACCATTTTTGCGACAATCTTATTCGAGGTAGATATAGACTTAGACTTGATATATATAAGTTTCAGCAACGCGATTCTGTTCTAAATATGCAGTTGCTTCCAGTTCAGGCAGTGGCTTGGAGAAGAAGTAACCTTGGGCAATATCACAATCTAAATCACGTAGATATTGCAGCTGTTCTTCAGTTTCAATACCTTCAGCGACGACAGTCATGCCCATGGCTTTGCCCATCGCGACCATGGCGCTGACAATTGCTTCCTGTTTATGTTCGCCAATTTTAGAGACAAAACTGCGGTCAATTTTGAGAATGTCAATAGGAAAATCGGCAAGATAGGACAAAGAAGAATAACCGGTTCCGAAGTCATCCAGCGAGATATTAATCTGGCGCTGCTTGATCTGGTTCAGCAGATTTTTGACAGATTCAGAGTTTTCAATCAGTGAAGATTCAGTAATTTCCAGTTCCAGACTGGTGCCAGAAATCTGGTTTTCGCTAATGGCCTGATCCAGATCATCGAGTAACTGACCACGACGCAGTTGCTGTGCCACGATATTCACAGAGACACAGATATTATGAAAGCCAAGATCATTCCATTCACGAATCTGTTTGGCAGTTTGCTGAATCACCAGACGGCCGATCTCGGAAATCAGGCTGGTCTGTTCCGCTAAAGGAATAAACAGACTAGGTGGAATAATACCTTTCTCTGGATGTTTCCAGCGTACTAAAGCTTCAAAGCCATAAATATGCTGGTCATTGAAATTAATTTTCGGCTGATAGTAGACTACTAGTTCGCCATTTTGAATAGCTTTACGCAGATCACGTTCAATGAAAATTCCTTGCTCTAGCAAAGCTGTATTTTCATTGGAGTAGAAATGGATAGTATTCCCGCCGAGATTTTTGGCTTCACTCAGCGCCTGTTCAGCACAGTTATTCAAATAATCTAGCTGACGACCATGATCCGGATAGAAGGCCACGCCCATCGATAGGGTAATCACATAATCTTGTCCAAAAATATGGAAAGGAGCCTGGAAGGCTTCAGCAATTCGTTGACAGTGTTCCTGTACAGACGGGCGAATATGCGAGATTTCATACAGAATCGCAAAATCGTCACCATTTAGATGGGCCACAAACAGGGCTTCAGCATTGGTCAGACGTAAGCGCTGTGCCACCTGACGCAACAGCTCATCACCACCATTATTAGACAGGTATTCATTCAATGGACGGAAACGGTCGATATTGAGTCGAATCACCGCCATTTTCTTGATGGAATCTTTTTGCGTCATCAGATACTGATGCAGCTGGTAGTTATAGTAAAAACGATTTGGCAAATCAGTTAGCGTGTCATAATTTTCCAGATAAGACAGGCGCTGTTCCTGTAATTTACGCTCAGTCAGATCAGAGACAATGCCGATATAGTGGGTGATACGGCCTTCATCATCGGTAATCGCATTGATATGCAACCAGAGTGGCATTTCTTTGCCGGACAGGAATTTTTCACTCAGTTCGCCATCAAAGGAACCGATTTTCACGACTTGCTTGATGATATTGGAATGAATGCTGCGCTGCTGTGACTTATGACTTGCAGTAATATCAAACAGATATTTACCTAGAATTTCATTACGTTCAAAACCGGACAAATTTTCGAAATAAGGGTTCACTTCGATATAACGTAATTCATCATTTAGGATGAAGATCCCTTCAGCTGCTTGCTCAATTACACTGGCTGCCAGTTTCAGGCGTTCTTGAGAACTACGTTCCTGTTGAATATCACGCAAAATTCCCACCATGCGTAAAGGACGGTGAGTTTCGGGATCGCGACTGATCACCCGACCTACATCATGTACCCAACTCCAGACTCCCGGCGCTTGCTGAATCCGGTAAGTTACTTCATAGCGCTCAGTTTTCCCACGCAGATGCTGTTTCATATTGCTTTTGAATGCAGCCAGATCATCGGGATGAATCATATGTTGTAACTGCAAATGATGCTCACTGGATTTCCGTTGTACCTTCTCATCTTTATGATTGGTCAGCAAAATACTGCGGTCTTTGATATTCCAGTCCCATGGACGGATGCCGGCGATTTCATGGGTCAGCTCAAGGTTTTGCTGCTGGTTTTTCAGATCAATATTAATCTGTTCGATATCATAAGTACGTTCACGAACTTTCTGTTCCAGTAACTGATTGCTGAGCTGTAGCTCCAGTTCGATATCTTTTGATTTATTGACTTCAGTCTGTAACTGTTTGCACAGTTCATCCGTCCAGGCGACCTGCTGTTCGGCATTGCTCACCAGTAATTCATTTTCCGCATAAAGGCGGGAAGTACGTGTGTGAATACGATAGGTACTATTGGCACAGAGCAGGATCACAATAACTGCAAAATTTAGAGCTAGACCAAAGACCGGATTGGCACCAGAAATATGAAAAAACTGAAAGAGTAAAAAGGGTACTAATGAAGGTAAAAATACCAGTGAAAAGTAACTGAGCTTCTGGGTTAAATAAGTCAGACCGAAGGCTTGAGTCACGATTAATAGCAAAGCCGAAAGGGTTAGTGCTTCTATTTCATCAAAATTGATATTGGCCTGCGGCAAGTAATAATAGATCAGGGAAATACCGGAAGCGATACAGCAACCTACCGCAAGGCTCTGAATTTGTAACCAGTAATGCGCATTTTTTAGTTGATATTGTTCAGGCTTAAAATACAGGGTATTGATGAGCCAGCACATGCTGACGGTAATTTCAGTCAGGATAAACCAGAGATTAACGTAACTATTCGATAAGCTATATTGAATGTGATAAACACAGAAAATATAGAGGCAAATAATCATGATACTTAACAGAAAATATCGGCTATGTCGAAGCGTGTTCGCAATCTGAGCACGATGCAAGTGCTCTTTGATATAAGCCTCTTGATTATCAATCATATAATTAAGTGCCTTGTATTCGTCCTGAACGGTTTTTATCCTAGATTTTAATTTTTATTCAAGCCTGAATGATTCTTAAATCAATCAATATGTGTTTCATTATTATTGACTCAAGAGTAGAGTGCTTATAAATAAAAATCAATAAAATTAATAACTAAATTTTACAATTTTGACCGCTTAAATAGTGTAATTCAAAATTGAGAGAGCAACGACAGGAGCAGTTTCGGTACGCAGGACACGTTCACCAATACACCAATTGACAAAGCCTTGCGTATTCGCCGCTAGGATTTCAGCTTCACTCAAGCCGCCTTCAGGGCCAATCAGCAAGGCAATATCCAGCGTGGCATTCGCCAGAACATCAATTTCTTCTTTGTTTGGCGCTAGCACCAGTTTGGTATGAGGAAGATCGGTTTCCAGCCATTTTTCAAGTGACATTGGCGCTAAAATTTTAGGAACAATGTTCATTCCACACTGTTCACAAGCGGCAATGGCTACACCTTGCCAATGATCCAGTTTCTTCTGATCACGATCATATTTCAGGCGCATCTCACAGCGTTCAGAGGTTAAAAGCTGAATTTCAGATACACCCAGTTCGACCGCTTTCTGGATCGCATAATCCATGCGGTCACCTTTACTCATGACTTGGCCAAGCAAGGCTTTAAATTTTGGTGTGCGATCAGTAGGGTTATAACTATTGACCTGTACAGCAGCCGACTTTTTGGAAACTTCAACCAGTTCAACTTCATATTCGCCACCTTGTCCATTGAACAGGGTGGCTTTTTCGCCGACTTGAGCACGTAAAACTTTAACCCAATGATGAAACACTGTTTCAGTCAGTTCTACAGTGGTATCTACTGCTAAATCAGCTTCAATAAAAAAACGTGGCATTAAAGTTTTACTCTCAAATCAGGTATTTTACTTATGCAAGACCGAGGTCTTTAACAAGTTGACGGGTTGGATCAGTGGTATTCATGGTGTAGAAATGCAGGCTCGGTGCACCGCCAGCAATCAGGCGTTCACAGAATTTCACCACGACTTCATGACCAAAGGCTTTAATGCTTGCAGTATCGTCGCCATAAGTTGCCAGTTGTTTGCGAATCCAGCGTGGAATTTCAGCACCTGTACCATCTGCGAAGCGAATCAGGTTGCTGGCATTGGTAATCGGCATAATACCCGGCGCAACCGGAATATCGATTCCAGCTTTCTGGATACGGTCTACAAAGTAGAAATAAGCATCCGGATTAAAGAAGAATTGCGTTAATGCAGCATTGGCACCTGCATTTACCTTATCCACAAAGTGCTGAATATCTTTATCAAAGCTGTCTGCTTGTGGATGCATTTCAGGATAAGCGGCAACTTCAATATGGAAGTGGTCACCTGAATGTTCACGGATAAAGCGAACCAGATCCTGTGCATAAGGCAATTCACCTAAGCCCACCTGACCAGATGGCAAGTCACCACGCAGCGCGACAATACGATCGATCCCTTGTGACTTGTATAGATCAAGCAGTTCCGCAATACGCGCTTTGTCATCACCGATACAAGACAGGTGAGGGGCAACGGGTGTATCTTTACCATTAAAGTCATTGATCGTAGATAAAGTACGTTCGCGTGTTGAACCACCTGCTCCATATGTCACAGAGAAGAATTCTGGATTCAGCAGTTGTAGTTCTTGATGTACGGTTTTGAGCTTTTCCGCACCCGCATCAGTTTTAGTCGGGAAAAACTCAAAAGAAATTGGAATCTGTTTAGACATGTTCAAATCCTTTTTATAAATACTTTTTAATTAGTTTGACCTCTCCTAAATCCTCTCCTGGAAGGAGAGGACTTACCCTCGATGACATACATTTGGTAATGAATGTTCCCTCTCTTGCGCTGAGCTTCAAAGCAGTGCTTGAAGCACGCTCAGGAGAGGGCCGGGGTGAGGTGGAAATCAAAAATTAGTATTTATAAGCATCAGACTTGAATGGACCTTCAACAGGTACACCTAGGTAATCTGCCTGTTCTGGAGTCAATTGAGTCAGCACACCACCGAAACCGGCAACCATTGCAGCAGCAACTTCTTCGTCTAATTTCTTAGGAAGCAGTTCTACACGAATCGCTGCTTGTTTTTGATCTTCAGGAAGATCCGCAAATTTCTCAGCGAACAGGTGCATTTGACCCAATACTTGGTTCGCAAATGAACCGTCCATCACACGTGATGGGTGACCAGTTGCATTACCCAGGTTCACCAGACGACCTTCAGAAAGCAGGATCAGGTAATCATTTTCATTTTCTGAACGATATACTTGGTGTACTTGAGGTTTTACTTCAACCCATTTGTAACCACGTAGGTAATTAGTATCGATTTCAGTGTCGAAGTGACCGATGTTACAAACCACTGCGCCAGCTTTCAGTGTATCCAACATTGCAGCGTCACATACGTGGTAGTTACCAGTGGTAGTCACGATCAGGTCGGTATTTTGAAGAAGATCAACGTTCACATCTTCTTTTTTGCCAGTTTGAACGCCATTTTTGTATGGAGAAACCACTTCATAACCGTCCATGCATGCTTGCATCGCACAGATTGGATCGATTTCAGATACACGTACGATCATACCTTCTTGACGAAGAGACTGAGCAGAACCTTTACCTACGTCACCATAGCCGATCACTAATGCACGACGGCCAGAAAGCAGCATGTCAGTTGCACGTTTGATCGCATCATTTAGAGAGTGACGGCAACCGTATTTGTTGTCGTTTTTAGACTTGGTTACTGAATCGTTGACGTTGATCGCAGGAACTTTCAGAGAGCCGTCTTTCCACATTTCCAGAAGACGTGCTACACCTGTAGTTGTTTCTTCAGTAATCCCGTGAATTTTTGCAATCAGTTCAGGATATTTTTCGTGAACAACAGCTGTCAAATCACCGCCATCATCCAGAATCATATTGGCATCCCAAGGTTTGCCATTGACATTAATCTGTTGTTCAAGACACCACATGTATTCTTCTTCTGTTTCGCCTTTCCATGCAAATACAGGAATACCGCGTGCAGCGATTGCAGCAGCAGCATGGTCTTGAGTAGAGAAGATGTTACAAGAAGTCCAGCGAACTTCAGCGCCTAATTCAACCAGAGTTTCAATTAAAACCGCAGTTTGAATAGTCATGTGGATACAGCCAAGAATTTTGGCACCAGCAAGCGGTTTAGCAGCTGAGTAGCGTTTACGCAAACCCATTAGGGCTGGCATTTCAGCTTCTGCAAGTTTGATTTCTTTACGGCCGTAGTCAGCTAGGGAAATATCGGCAACTTTATAATCTGTAAATGAAGCATTAACCGCGTTCATCACGATCTCCTTATAAAAAACAATAATTGATCATTCAGTTCGCGGATGCCGTTGTTGGTCCGTCTAGAAAAAGTTGGACCGATCGTCGAGCCTGGCGCTTTTACATTTCGTACCTGTAAAACGTCGCAGCATCCCTCGACTAGCGAGGTATTGTACTTGGAAATTAATTTGGTTCCAATCCGAAATTGTTTATTATCTGACTAATAAGAAAATTTTGAAAATATTTTGAGAAATATCCTGATATTTGAAAACTGAAATAAAGTTTTATTCTCGTAAAAAAGCCCATCATCTGACGGGCTTGTTATTTATTCTATGTCCTGCTCAATTTCATCTGCTTTCTTAGTCCAGTAATCTGCCTGTATGTCATCAGCGGCCACACCAAGACCATTGGCATAAATAAAGGCAAGATCACGCATGGCTTGAACTTCACCCCATTCAGCTGCTTGCTTTACAAGAGCGATAGATTTTTCAACATCTTTTTCGACCACATCACCACGACGGTAAAAACCAGCCAGTTCTAAAGTCGCTGCAGGGTGTTTTTCGAAATTGGCTTTGCTCAACCAGTAATAGGCTAACTCAAAGTGAGCTTTAGAATCTTCTGGGTCTTCCTCAGCGATTTCTTTGGCATAAACCGTATAACCCTCACCGAGCCAGTACATGGCTTCAACCCAGCCACCATTGGCTGCTTTCAATGCCCACTCTTCGGCCAGCATGATGTCTTCGTCATGCTCGCTTTGCATATAGAGCTCGGCAAGCTCAAATTGGGCTTCGGCATTGCCTGCCAGTGCGCGGTTTGCCAGCGTGGCAGGGGGAGAAACACGCTCAGTCATGTCAGTATCTCAAATATCTTTGTATCTAGATTAAAAGGTTCAAAATAAAAAAGCCAATCCGAAAACTGGCTTTTGTATAAAAGTCGACTGATAGAGCTTAAAACACGCAAACTAAGCTATTTGTTTAGAGGAATAACAATAAAACGAATAGAAAGAGAACAAGAATAAATTTAAATATTTTTCAATGATTCAGAAAGCAAAACAGCGGCCCGAAAGCCGCTGTTGATATACGATTAATGAGATAAGAATTTAGTCTTGCTGGATTCCTGCAACCACCCAATCTTGTTGAGAACCGGCAGGTTTGACAAAGTGCCAGATTTCAGCAAACGGTTGAGGTTGGCTATTCAAGTCTTCACTTACAGTACCAGTGAAGCGTACGCTTACTACGTATTGACCATTCTCATTCGATGAATCCACAACCATTGCATTCAGGTTAGAGAACTCAGCTACGTCCTGATCCTGATTTGCCATAATATCGTTATACATCGACTGGTAAAGATCAGGGGTCAGGTAACGTTTAATTTCTGAAATGTTGCTCGCCGTATTCATTGACTGAATGTGGTTGAAGCGCTGACGTGCAACACGTAAGAAAGTCGCAGGCTCTGTACCATCCGGAAGCTGGTTGCCGCTATTGGTATAGGCTGCACCAAATGGGGTGTTATTTACCGGAGCTGAACCAAACGGAGCATTCGTGCTTGGTGTGCTACCACCCACGTTCTGACCAAAAATATTGGTGTTGTCACCACCGCGAGGAGGTGTCTGACCAAATGGTGCTGAATGACCAGCACCACTATTTGGAGCGTATGGATTAGAAGCTACTTTTTTTTTTACGCCCATCTTACGGAAAATGAAGAAGGCAACAGCGGCAGCAAGCAAGATCCAGATCCAGCCAGGAATACCACCTTTTTCCTTTTGTTGCTGTTGAGCTGCTTGAGCTTCAGAAGCCGCTTGTACTTCTTTGTCATCAGCCAGCGCATTGGCAGCAACTGCACCCACTGCAGCACCTGCTACACCGGCAGCAACCATACTACCTACACCTGGGCCAGATCTTTGCTGAGTTGCAGCACCAGCGGCTGGAGCCTGTTGTGCTGGCGCAGCTTGACGAGGTTGTTGATAAGATTGAGTAGGCGCAGCAGAACGTTGCATACCATGGCTTTTACCGCCACCGGCACGTTTTGCTTCAGCAGTTAAAGGAGCAACCAGTAATGCTGCTGTTAAAAGACCTGCAATCAAACCACGCTGTCGAACTTCCATTCAATTTTCCTATGTGAAAAAAACTTATTTGAATACTCTATTTATATAGGCTTTATAGGGGATTTCAATCAAAAATGTGTATTTTTTTAAGCTTTTTGCAAGATTTATCGATTAAAACTAACTGAGTTCATCACTTAGGCTCATGGCTTCACTCAGGGCTTCATGCAATCGGGCTACAGCAATGACCTGTACGCCGGGAATCGGTTTTTGCGGTGCATTGGCACGCGGTAAAATAATATATTTAAAACCATGTTTGACTGCCTCTTTCAGACGTTCCTGACCATTCGGCACTGGACGAATTTCACCAGAAAGACCAACTTCACCAAAAACAGCCAGTTGCTGAGGCAATGCTTTGGTCCGGATACTAGATGCACAGGCTAAAAGTACAGCCAGGTCAGAACCGGTTTCGGTAATCTTTAAACCACCGACGATATTGACATAGACATCCTGTCCGGATGTTTGTACGCCACCATGACGGTGCATCACGGCCAGCAGCATATTCAGACGATTCTGCTCTAACCCCAAGGCTACACGGCGTGGCTGGCCATGAGCGTCATCGACCAAAGCCTGAACTTCAACCAGGAGTGGGCGAGTTCCTTCACGGCTAATCATAACGATGGAACCTGGAATCGCTTCATCATAACGACTGAGGAAAATGGCAGATGGATTGGCGACTTCACGCAGACCTTTATCGGTCATGCCAAAGACGCCAAGTTCATTGACTGCACCGAAACGGTTTTTGACTGCGCGGATCATACGGTAACGAGAATCCGACTGGCCTTCAAAATACAGCACACAGTCCACCATATGTTCCAATACACGTGGACCTGCTAAGGCACCTTCTTTAGTCACATGACCGACAATAAACAGGGCAGTTCCGCTATTCTTGGCGAAACGGGTCAGTAGGGCGGCAGACTCACGGATCTGTGATACACCACCTGGCGCAGACTGCAAGGTTTCGGTATATAAAGTCTGAATCGAATCCAGAATCGCAACAGCAGGACGTTCCTGTGCAAGCACCTCGCAAATGCGTTCCACACAGGTTTCTGCCATGACTTTCAACTGGTCTGTGGGTAAGTCCAGACGCTGGGCACGCAATGCCACCTGAGACAGGGATTCTTCACCTGTCACATACAGGGCAGAGCTGTTGCCGGCTGCCATATGGGTTGCAGTTTGCAATAAGATAGTTGACTTACCAATCCCCGGATCACCACCAATTAGCACCACGGAACCTGTGACCAGACCACCACCTAAGACTCGGTCAAATTCGCCAATCCCGGTTTGCAGACGGGTTTCATGTGAAACAGACACTTTATTTAAGGTAGTAATCGCAGCTGCCTGACCGGCATAACCTCCAATTTTTGGCTGAGCACGATGTGTCGTTGCTGGCGCAATACTGACTTCTACCAGACTGTTCCATTCCCCACATTCAGAACACTGACCCGCCCATTTAGGATGGTCTGCTCCACATTGTTCACAACGATACACACTTTTTGCTTTAGCCATAATTTCCGAAAATAAATATTGGGAATGGGGGCTACAGCATAGCGGTGAATGAGACTGAAAACCAAGACCTTTGGCTGAAAAAGTCACTGATTTACGTCAGCATATGACGCATATGAATTTACCTTTCTACATGAAAGTGAAATACCTTCTATAATGAGAAAATTCATCACGGGTACAGGAATCCTGACATGCCACAACTTTTAAAACATATCGATGCGATCGCACGTGAAAAAGACCGTGATGTATTATTTGTACATTTTGAAAATTACGAACATGAAAATGCAGATGCTGAGTCCTATCATTTGCGGCAGAACCTAGTGGAATGGCTGGAGCAACGCCAAATTAACTTTGCACCCTGTATGGGGATAGAACAGCCTGGCGTAATTGAAAGTTATTCAGGTGATCTTTATATCGATGTGCCATTTGATGAAGCCCATCCGGTTTACCAAATGGTCAGTGAACATCTGGAAGATGCCGAAGGGGAGATGAAGATTCCGGGAGTGCTGTTCTTTGTATTATCTCTAGAAACTGCGCTGGAAATTGAAGCAGACCGTGAAGAGTTCTTAAATCTAAATCAAGCTCATGATGATGACGATGAATTTTCTGGCCGTGTGAACTGATATTTTTAGCAAACTTAAATAATAAAAAAGCCACGATGAACGTCATTGCTGTCCCACAATTTTTCACAAGAGGAAGCTCAAATGAGCTTCCTCTTGTTTTATGGGTATTTTATCGGGTGAAAATAAAGCTTTTAAAGTTCTTCTTTCAAACAAATTCACTTGAATTATTC